>CALNPU010000210.1 GCA_940588625.1 uncultured Caballeronia sp. | reverse complement strand
GCACTTGGGTATGAGACACCAGCCGGGTTAATCGGAAATTGCGGGAGAATGATGCGCCATTAACAATCGAAACAATTCAGCGCAGCAACGCCGCGAGGGCTTCCAGATCGAAAGGCTTGGCGATGAAAGGTAGCTCCGGCTGCCACTCCGGATCGACCTGGTGGACTTCGGGGGGCAAGCCAGACGTGAGCGCCACGCGCTGCCCGGGCCAGCGTTGCGTGAGCCTCGCCGCAAGCGCGATGCCGCTGCCGCCCGTGCCTAACGAGATATCCGAGAGCACGAGCGTCACCGGGCCGTGCTCGTCGAGCCAGCGCATTGCATCGGCGCTGGTGCAGACCGCATGTGCCTGCGCACCAAGCGCGGCGAATTGGGTGACTGCGGTGTCACGCACCTCCGGATCGTCCTCGACCACCAGTACACGCGCGCCCGATGCAAGCGGCACCAGTCGGACGGCCGTGTCGGCCGGTTGGATGACCCGCTGTGGCGCGTCGCTCGCGGGTAGCCACAGTTCAAGCCGGGTACCTCG
This sequence comes from uncultured Caballeronia sp., assembly GCA_940588625.1. Classification (GTDB taxonomy): domain Bacteria; phylum Pseudomonadota; class Gammaproteobacteria; order Burkholderiales; family Burkholderiaceae; genus Caballeronia. The sequence continues at coordinate 4,761 of CALNPU010000210.1, read as the reverse complement.
CCCCACCGCGCTGTGGATCTGCAGATCGCCGCCGCTCTGGCGTACGAAGCCGTAAACGCTGCTAAGCCCGAGTCCGCTGCCCTCGCCTGCCGCCTTGGTGGTGAAGAACGGCTCGACGACTTTATCGAGCAACATCGGCGCGATCCCGCTGCCAGTATCGGTGACACTCAGCACGACGGCCTGTACCGTGCCGGGCATCGCAGGCGACGCATTGGCACGATGCGCGGTCAGTGTCAGTTCGCCACCGTCCGGCATTGCCGCAGCGCTGTTAAGCGTCAGGTTGAGGACAGCGTTCTCCAGTTGCCCACGGTCAACGTTGACCCACAGCGGCTCGGTCGGCCGTGACAGCGTGACCTCGACCCGCGGGCCCGCTGAATATTCGACCAGGTCGAGCATTTCGAGCAACATCGCTTCGACCGAAATCCGCTCGGCCTGCAGCGGCTGCCGTCGGGCGAATGCGAGCAGCCGGCGCGTCAGGCGCGCCGCGCGCTCCGCCGCGCGGCGTGCTCGCTCGGCCATCATCTGCGCCTCCGGTTGCCCTTGCAGCCGCGGCAGAAGTAACTCCAGATTTCCGAGAATCGCGACGAGGAAGTTGTTGAAGTCGTGCGCCACGCCTCCCGTCAGTTGACCAAGCACATCCATCTTCTGCGCGTGGCTGAGTTCGGCTTCGACCGCGCGCCGGCTCGTCAGGTCGCGGCAAACCGCGACCCAACCGCCGTCGGGCAGCGGCTGACTGTGGAACTCCAGAATGCGGTGCTCCTTGATATGGAATTCGGCCGACGCGGCTATTCGGACGCCGTACTCGGTCCGTGCCGCCGTCTGCCTCGACACCTGCCGCCAGTGCGCAGGGCGATCGATTGTGCGGCGCAGTTCGGCGAGCGTCATGCCGGTATGAAGCGTATCGGTGCTCAGGCCCAGCAGCGTGACGAAGACCGGATTCCACGCGATCAACCGACCCAGTCCATCGTGCACCGACAGACCGTCGTTCATCGAATTCAGCACCGACTCCTGCAGCCGCCGCTGTGCTTCGAGGCCCTGCGTCAGCTGTTGCTTTTCCAGCAGATTGGTACGGAACACTTCGAACGCGCGTGCCAGCTCGCCGACTTCGTCAGGCCGATGCGTCGACGGTATCTGGCCTGACGTGTCGCCAGCGGCAAGACGCGTCATCACTCGCGTCATTGCCTGCAGCTTCTGCAGAATGCGACTCACGTAAGTGACGCCGGCAAGCGCAACGACGACGCCGGCCATAGCAAGGAACAGCAATCCCGACTGGCTGGACAGCGCGACCTTGCGCATCTTGTCGCTGCGCTCTCGCGCGATTTGCCGCAGGCGTTCTACATAGCGCGCGGACTTGCCGCTCAGATGGTCGGCGTGCCCGCGCAACAGGGTTACCAGATAGCCCGTCTGCGCTTCGCTTGCGAGAAACTCGCGTCGCACTGCGAACACGCTGCGCGGCCAGTTGTCCACCCGCCGCAGCGCCGCGGCCAGTTGTGGCTGGTGCTGCGCTTCACCGCGTGCATCGACTTCCAGCCACAGCGCTTCGTTGTCGCTTTCCGCACTACCCAGCTCTGCGGCGTCCGCCGCTTGCAGCGCGCCAGTCGTGCGCGCCCAGATTTCGAGCAGTGTCGGCGTCCTCTGCGCGAATGCGCTCTCTTTGCGGAAAATGTTGCCACCGATCCGGTCGACGGTCGTCCGCAGGTCAATCAACTCCTCCTTGAGCTGCCGCTGGCGCCCGGAGACCGTCAAGAGCCGGGCCAGATCCTGGTCGATCGCGTCGAGATCATCGATCACCGCGAGGCTGTCGCCAGCCTTGCCCGCCTGGTCAGGTGACAGTCGGCGGATGTCGCCCAACAAACCACGCAGCAACTCGGTATCGCTCCTCAGAAGGTCGGACGAATCGGTCAGCGTCATGCTCGGCGCGACCGCCGCCAGTTGCGCGACTTTGTCCGACAGCTCCAATGCGCGCGCGATTTCCGGTACCACATTCGCTTCGTACTCGTCGAGCGCGTTCTGGTTCGCCCGCATGCCAAGTACACCAACCACGACCACTGCGAGTGTGATGCAAAACAGCAGCAGGAACGTGACGACGAGCTTCGCGCGAACGCTAACCGGGGGTGCAAAGGCACGGAATGCGGCCCGCATTGTCTTACAGACGGAGCACAGGAGCGGCGAACAGGTAGCCGACGCCGCGTTGTGTACGGATATAAGTTGGCTGCGTCGGATTCGGTTCGATCTTGCGGCGCAGGCGCAGGATCAGAACGTCGATGGTGCGGTCGTAGACGTCGACATCGAAGCCGCGCGTACGTTCGAGCAGCTGATCGCGCGACCAGACACGTGACGGTTGCTGCACCATTGCCGCGAGCAGCGCGAACTCGCCCTGGGTCAGCGTGCACGCGTCGCCGTCATGTGTCAGCGTCCGCGTCGACAGATCCATCAGCCAGCCGTCGAAACTGAAGCGGGGGCCGCTCCCCGCCCCCCCCGCAGGGCGGGGCATCGACAATTCGGTCGTGCGCCGCAATTGCGCGCGCACCCGCGCGAGCAACTCGCGCCCGGAAAACGGCTTGGTAACGAAATCGTCGGCCGCGACTTCCAGCCCCAGCACCCGGTCGGTTTCGTCGCCGGAACCGCTGATCATGATGATCGGCACATCCGACTTGCGGCGAAGCTCCCGTGCGACGGTCAGGCCATCCTCGCCGCGCAGCTTGAGGTCGAGGATCACGAGCGCATGTGGCGCAGCGAGGAGGCTCGCCTGCATGCTTGATGCACAGTCGACCGCAGTAACCACGAACCCCGCCTCTTCAAGCACCCCTTGCAGCCAATGACGCACCTCTGGGTCGTCATCCAGTATCGCGATCCGATGTTTGTCCATCACGCGTCGTCTCCGTCGTGTTGATTTCTTATTCCTAGGCTGACTGCCGCCGTGTTTGCCGGCTAGTTATACCAGATAGCTGGAAGCACGTGAAAGCCCCCGTTCGCCACTGATCGGAGGCGATGGTCTATCGAACGCTTGCCGATATTGAGGGAATGCCTGCGGCACTCCCGTACTCGTTCGAAACGCACAAGTAGGCAGGCCGGACGACCTTCCCAATTATCCGTCCACGACGTGAGCAGCTGGGGTCGCTTTCAGCGACACCGGCGAGATCGCGTATTACGAGTACGTCTGCCAGCGCGCCGGCATTTAGGTTGCGGACAGTGCTGGAACGACGACTCGCCGGTTTTAAGGATCGTGAAGGTCGTCAAGCGGGCAACGGCCAGCGAATACACCTGCGAACTAGCTGACCTTGATTCACCAACTGAATCATCGATGAAGCTTGTTGCAGAAAATGATGGAACATTTTCGGTCCCGATCTTGAGTAATGCACTGGTCAAGTTCGACCCGGCGATGCAAACCGTTCCCAAAATGGGCGACGCTCCGGAGCGCTTTTGATGCCACTCGAAGTGCCCGCACGAGAGATCTGTCACAGGGCTGTCGATGAACTCAAGTGTGAGCAACCCATATCACGAGTATGCCCGCTCTGCATTCTTGCCAGAATCGACAGAACGCGCGCGAAATCGATGGACGTCACGTGTGAGATCCTGAAAACCTGACCGAGTTGAAGTCGCTGCTCCAGCAATCTGGCTACTGGGCTTCCATTGCGGCAAATTCGGCATACTTCGCTAGACCACTGGCGAACCCGTGGACACGTCGCAATCAGGAACCAGCGTGCGCAGTGCGGTCTCCCAGCCATCTATTCGCGATAGCACCAGCTCACGAAGCCCATCCGGCGCCAACTTTGCCATATAAGGCGATAGTCCTGTTGCGTAGCAATGTGGCCAACACTTTCAGTTCATTTCCTCAGCATAGATCCAACGACACTCAATTTTTTCAACGATGACGGCATCGAGCAACGAAGCAGCAATCACATCTGCTGGATTGACATAAAATTTCTCGGCAAGATCGGAGCTAGAAGTTGAAGAAGAGTTAGCGCGGCTCGCTCTGCACCCCTTGCTTAATTTCGTTCTCCGCCAATGAGTCTGGGTTTGCAGATCGTAAGAGATCGAAACCAGATTTCCTCCTGGATGTCCCTCTCAACCTCTCCTTTGGTCCTGTAGTAGAAGCTCGTGGAATTTACAGATGCACCCATGGCAGTCACAATCGCGTACGTCGTCTCTACGCCGGCAGTATGCGCGGCTCTGCCAATTGCAATAGGTAGCTCGTAGTCAACATAACGGAACGCTTCCTTCGCGCCTGCTTTTGCCTGGGTCGTTCCCAATGCGCATATGACCGCATTGGGCTGGTACGACATCAGATTCGGAACAAGCTCCTCCAGGCGCGATCCGACCGGGTTCACCAGTCTGTCACTCGGTACAAGCGGTTTCCTGGCGCAATCACCTCGGAAAAGGCGTGGTTGGAGAGCGCGAGTTTCAACGTTCTGCTTCCCAACAACCCCCCTGTAGCACCCAGCAGTAGCAGTTTCATCTTCAGGCCCTCCCATCCAAGCGTTCGAACCAACGTAAACCGGTAAAAAGCCGTTTCGAGTAAGCAAAAACCAAAGGCTTATTGCCTGATCCCCTCGAAATTGATCATCACGTGGACATCGTCGCCAACAATAGGGGACATAGGCCTTCATGCCGAAATCGGAACGCCTGATCGTCGTTGTGGCAGTAAAGGCTAGCCTTATAAACGTTCGTACCGGTCGTATCCTGTGAACCGCCCGGGAATCGTGGAGGCTGGTTAGGTGGAGGCTGGTTAGTGCTGGTTAGTTTAAGTCGATACCGGCA
>CALNPU010000209.1 GCA_940588625.1 uncultured Caballeronia sp. | reverse complement strand
CTCCTCCATTCACTCCACTGCGTCCCACGATAGTTCACACGAACCCCAATGCCAGGACTTTTGCAGAGTTTCACTAGTTGCGAGATTGAGAAAAAATACGCTCCAGAAAATGCGCTCGATGGTGCCGTCGTTGGACTGGCGCGCCTTGGCGATATGGTTTTCCGTTGCCATCGAAATACCGAGATCAAGCACGCTGAAATAACCGATCAACGCCCACACCAGGTTGATGACGCTATAGCGTTCGATGCCCATGCCATGAATGTAGGCGGGTACCGTCGCGAGTGAGACGAACACGGGCGAAATGAGCCCGGCAAAATTGATCACTATGTTCTTGAGAAGACTTTTTTCCATTGAGCAACGGGGCGATTACAACAAACTCACACAGGACAAGTCAAGGTACCCGTCACAGCTTGCGGTGAATGCAGGCACGTTGCAACACACGGGTGATGCACGTTCAAGTGCACGCAGCAGGTGCCTGCCCGAAGGTCAGACGAATTACATGCCAGAGTAAAGGATTGCCACATCAGGGTTTGTACGCAAACGAACGCATTGCGCCGCGGCCTTCGATCTCTTGCAATTCTTTACATTCTTTGGGTTCATCGCGATTTGAGCGCCTTGGCATATCGGCGCGCCGCGCATCTCGATGGGGCGGCTGACACGGGCCGTAAAACTCGGCAGCAACGGCACGCAAGCGTGCCCAGCCAAGGCCGCCACGTGCAGCTTGCGGCGGCTCGCCCTGCACGAATTGAACGAACGACACCATCATTTCCTCACGCGCCGAATACGAAAAGCACGCGTGATCGAGCATGTCGCGATGAATGGTTTTCACGTTGCGCCACTTGCGCATCCGCCGTCCGCCCGCACTAAAAAACACAGCGAACTCGTCCATGCCCGGATCTCCCGCGCCGTAGACGAAGCGAACCTTCACGTCGCGCTCACTCAGTCCGCGAACCATCGCGCGCACTCGCGAACCAGCAGAATCTGCGCTGATCGTCCGCTCGGCGAAATACGCCACGCTGGCTTTAAGGCGTGCACCCAGGGTGCCGCGCTAGTTCCTTCACGATAGGCGCGAGCCGCCGTTGGCCACGCAACACGCGTTTCCATTTGCCCACCGTCTTGAAGGAGCGCATGAAAGTGCTGGTCGCCGTCTTTGGCCGGTTGTCGTTCACAGCGAACGACATCGGATCTTCCGGGAAGCCAAACTTGGGCGCGTTCACCAGCACCAGCGAGCGAATGTGGGGACTCACCACTCACCGGCGCCGCGTGCAGACAAACGTAAGCGCCTGAGAAACCGCGCTCGGCCAGGAATGCTGCCGCGCTCACCACATCGTCGCAGCCGGCGCGCGAAAACAGTAGCGAGAACGGGCGTTTGTCGACGGCGGCGCTGTCTTCGAGCGTGCCGACGTCAAATCGCAGCGACGCAAAACCCTGGCGCGCAAGCCGGCGGGCCAGCGTCACCGAGATGCGTGCATCGCCTATCCGATGGGTCGCTCGCGCCTGGGTTGACAAACACGACCGAGCGGCGCGACAGCGCACCCTCTTCCGGCTCGCACAGAATGCCGAACAGGCGGTCGTTGTCGAAGACCACGGGCGTTTCGCGCACGCCACCAGCAATGAGCACGGGGATTTCAGATGGCTTGCCAATCGATTCAGCAACCGTCGATTCAGTCTGCCCGCTCACACCCAACCAGTCGACGATGCGGGCAGTTGCCTGTCGCGGTGTCTCGGTCACACCGGATTCCTGCATAAATGCGGCGCATTCGTCGAAGGCTTCGAACTGCGCATCCGCTCCTGCGGCGCTGCAAGCATCGACGAGTTTCTTCGAGCGTGAGGGATCGTAAGAATCGAGCACTAGCAAGCGTCGCGGCGCTCGATGCGATCAGGCGGTGCCCTACCGCCTCCACGTAGTCGGCATCGGCGGGCGGAGGTTCGACATGAATCCCGCTTGTTTCAAGCCAGTTCTGTTGCAGCAGACGCAGTTCACGCAGATATTGCTTGTCCGACAACACGGGGGCGAGCAGCACCAGCTGATCGACCTCCTCCTCGGCTGCCACCAGCGCTGCGAGCGTGGCGCCCAAACGCAAACCGCACAGGACCACTTGCGTGACCCCGGTCGATTCTTTCAAATAGGTGATCGCCGAACGAATGCTTCGCAACCAGCGCTCCATCTGCTCGCCGTCTTCCGACTCCCCAGCCGAGTCGCCGGTGCCGGCGTAGTCGAAGCGAAGGGTCGGCGCACCTAAGTCCGCAAGCGCTTCGGCGAAGACGCGCCAGCCCTTGTGGACCCACATCGCTTCGCGGCCGAACGGCTGGCAGAGCACCACGCCCCGCGTGGCGGCAGGCTTCCGCTCGTGCAGCCAGCCAAAGCAGTGGTCGAAAATTACAGTCTTCATCTCGAAGTTGCACCCCGTTAGAACGTCGTTATTAAGTTGTCTGCGCATTACACTTTCACTACGCTGATGATTCAGTGCGCCCGCACACACTGCGCAAGCGCACCCTGATATTTCCGCCATCGCGCGGCTTTGTCCGCTACCGTTATTCCCCCGATGTTCGATGTCCAACAGACGGCTTTTTCATTGCCCAGTCAAATAGCGCATCACGCCGTGTCGTGCATGCGCGGCACAGAACAAGAAAATGCCGGGGAAAACACATGGTCACCGCTGTTCACCAACCCAGTCCGCTGATGCGCCGCGCTTCTCGGTATGTATCTGCACGCGTAATCGCCCGGGGAACCTCGCGCGGGCCTTACGTTCGGTCGAAGCCTCCACGTATCCGGCACACCAGATCGTGGTGTCGGACGACAGTACCGATACGCTCACACGCGAAATGATTGCCGTTGACTTTCCGCGCGTCGTCTTCCTGGAGGGACCGCGCCGCGGACTTGGCGCAAATCGCAACTGCGCGCTTGACGAGGTGACCGGCATGCACGTGGCGTTCATCGACGACGCCACGCTCAGCACTGACTTCCTTGCTCATATGGCCGAGTCGCTTAAGCATGTCGGGCAGCATCCGGAGAAGCTGATTGTTACGGGTTACGAACTGAATCGCGGTGAACGCGTTTATGCCAACGCGACCACGTTCCTCAGCTTCCAGTCAAGGCCTTACCAGGCCGGCGACCAGCACGACACCGTTGTCATCAACAGCACCGTGTTCCCTGCCTGGCTCTTCAAGCTGGTTCGCTTCGACGAGCGTCTACGGTTATGACGAGGTGGACATCGTCATGTGCGCCACGCTGCATGGAAAATGCGTGGTCTGGCTTCTGCTGGAAGTATTCAACTCGCATTTTCCGTCGACGGTGAATCGCGACTACTATGTGACGTTCCTCGAAGCCTCACGCATCTACGTGACGCATAAACGCTACCATTGGTTCGAACGCAACCGCCCGAAAGCCGCGCTGTTCCTCACGCTTGCCGTTGGACACAACCTGCTGCACAACCTGCGCGCATGGACCCAAAGGGCTTGCACGCAGAGCTCGCACGGTGTTTCGCGTGCGAGCGCCTACATTCGCCGATACACTCCCGAAGGACTCGCCATACAACATGAAGATCACCGTACTCGTACCCACTTATCGTCGAACCTCGGATCTCGCTCGCTGCCTTGATGCGCTCTCGTGGCAACGGCGTGCACCGGACGAAGTGCTGGTGGTGTACCGCGGTGCCGACGAAGAAACGCAAGCATGGCTCGTGATCGAGAAATCGCGCGCGCCTGCCGCTGGTCAAGGTCGAAGTCGCCCAGGGTGGCCAGTTTGCCGCGTTGAACGCGGGTCTCGACGCTATCACGGGCGACATTGTCGCGATCACCAACGACGCCACGCTGCGCCCGACGTGGCTCGAACGCATCGAATGCCATTTCGCGAACTCGCCGGACGTGGGGGGGCGGTGGGCGCGACTGGGTGCATGAGCATGGCACGACACTCGATGCTTCTGAGCCGGACTTTGGCCGCTGGCAGTTCCCGGGCCGCGTGATCGGCAATCATCATCTGGGCGTGGGAGTCGCACGCGACGTCGACTTCCTCAAGGGCGCGAACATGAGCTATCGCGTGAGCGCGATCCGCGGCAATGCCATTCGCTTCGATACCCGTCTGCGCGGAACCGGTGCACAGGTCAACAACGACATGGCGTTTGCGTCGGCGGTGCGGCGTGCGGGCTGGCGTCTTGTCTACGATCCGGCCGTGGAAGTGGATCACTATCCGGCGCAACGTTTTGATGAAGATGTGCGCGCCGTGCGCGGCAGCCGGAGTTGGGTCGTGATCGAAAACGAGTCGTATAACCTGCATCTGATCGTGCGTGACGAGTATCGCGGTGCGGGCCGGGGGATCGCCTTGCTGTGGCTCACCGTGGTGGGACACGGTGCATGCCTGGGCTGGGTCAATCTCGCGCGCTCCCGCTTCATCCATCGCGAGGCGAGCGCATTGCAGCGTTGGCGCGCAACGCGCAGCGGCGCAGCACTGGCCAAGTGCGATCATGCACAGCGGCGGTTGGACAGAGTGGAAAGCGAATTCGCGGGGTGATTGAAACTGCCGGACGTAAGCGGACGTAAGCAGTAGGCAGCGGTCGTTAAAAACGGCCACGAAAAGTACCCAATCGGGCACCCCCGTCACGCTACCGGCGCTCGCCGTGTCGACGGCTGACTCCGCCGTTCTTCACACTGCGAAATTGCTTGCTCATACACCGCAAGATGTTCCTCGCGCACGCGCTGCACCGAAAAACGCTTGAGATCCCGCTTCGCATGCGTGGCATATTGCGCACTCACGGGTGAATCCATCAGCAGCCATCCAACCTTGGCTGCCAGTTGCATCGGCTCCTGAGGCGCCACGAGCACACCCGCAGTGCCGTTTTCCAGCATCTCGGGAACGCCGCCCACCTTCGTCGCGACAATGGCACAACCCGCCTCCCGCGCTTCGCTGATCACCAGCGGCCCGGGCGCCTGATGCGCCGCAAATACAAAGACATCGGCTTCGGCCAGATATGCACGGGGATCGGCGATGAATCCCGTAAACTGAACATGCTTCGCAATGCCAAGTTGTTCGGCCAGCCCTTCCATCAATCCGCGATCAGGGTCTTCTCCCACCAGATAAAGCTGCGTATCCTGCGTCTGCCGCACATGCGCGAACGCGTGCAGCAGGTCGGCAATGCCGTTGCGCTCGAACATCGCTGATACGCACACCACATTTGGATGCTGCAAGTGCAATGGACGCGGCATCTGCCGTCCGGTAAAACGTGGTGAACCCATCGTGCTGCTCGTCACTACGCTTAAGGTGTCCGCCATCACGCCTCGTTCGAGCATCGCGTCGCCCACCGGGTGGCTCACCACGATCACGCGGTCGCCGAAACGCATCAGCGTGGGCATATCGCGGATCGTCCCGACGAAATGCATGCGATCCGCAACACCGAGCGCGGCCGCCATTGCCGGATACGGACTGTTCTCCACGCCCCCGGCCACCGCGAGGTGCACGTTGGGCGGACACTTCACGTGCGCGCGCCGCACAGTGTCGAGGTTCTTGCGCGCAGTGCGCAGGTCTCCCGCGAACAGCAGCATGAACGGGTCTTCGGGCAACTTGAACCGCTCGCGCTGCGATGTCTGCGGCAGGTCCGGGGAAAACTCCACGTTGTCCACACCATTATGGATAACGTGAATCGTATGCGGTTCTTGAAGGATGCCCTAGCAATGAACGAGTGATTTTCCGATGCTACCTGTCCACGTGGACAGTT
>CALNPU010000208.1 GCA_940588625.1 uncultured Caballeronia sp. | reverse complement strand
CCGAGGTTCGGGTTCGTATTGCTAAATACTGCCAGGTATTACATAAACATAGGTATTGTATTTTCGACACAGTAAGATTAAGCGTACGCTGCAATAGCTACTTTTTGGCCGTGCCGACGCAAAAATGTGACGGTATCTTATAAAAGCGCCCGGAGAAAGAGCGCTTTATCCTCAAAGCAACGCATCAGTTCCCCTGCGGGGGAGGGCCTTGCTGATCAGCCAGCCCTGGATCTGGTCGCAACCCATCTCGATCAGGAGCTCGCGCTGCGCCTCTGTCTCCACGCCTTCTGCCACGAGTTCGAGCTCCAGCGATTTTGCCCAGGCCCACGACCGCAGCCATGATCGCTTGGTTATTGCGCGAGCTCAGGAGGTTTTCGATGAAGCTTCGATCGATCGTCAGCTTCGACAGCGAGAAGCGCTGCAGGTAGGCCAAGCTGGAACAGCCGGTGCCGAAGTCATCGACGGCGAACGCAATGCCAAGCGCCGTCAGTGTTTCGAGCAGGGGCGTGGCTTCTTCCGGATCGTGCATCAACAGGCTTTCCGTGATTTCGAACACGAGCCGGCGCGGATCAAGACCCGTCAGTTGCAGCGCATCTTTCACGTTCTGCGTAAAACGCTTGTCGCGGAATTGCTGCGGCGAGGCGTTCACCGAGACGTAGTCCAGCACGAAACCTTCGCTGTCCCACTGCGCCAGTTGCCGCTGGGTACCGCCTACGCCGTGTGGACCGGTATCGGCGCGGTCGGGGCGTTTGTGTTCGGGATTGTCATGCTGGGTGAAGCGATAACAGTTGCGCGGATCGCGAGTGCTGCGTTGATCGTAGTCGGGCTGATCGGGTTGAAACGGTCGTCGGGACATTAAAAACGACGGTTTAGCGCATGGCAACGGCTTTTTGTCCGGACCGTCAAGGGACCGTTAAAGAGTACAAGGCGGAGCACAGAGCCGCGTGTGCTGTGGTTTTGCGATTAAGGGCGGAATCAGGAACGTTGGATGCTGAACACGCAGACGTATGGCGCGATGCATCAACGGGCAACGCGTGGCTATAGTGACTTTCAGTTGTCTTGAAAAATTCACCGGGTTCGGCACCGCATGAATCCGGCATAGCCAAAATAAGGTGCGCCGGGCTAATTGAATACCGGGCCGCATCCATTTATCCCCAGCCCGTCGCCGGGCAGCTCGAGCGGCGGATCAGGCATTCGCAGCCAGATGCGCCGGAATTTGCCCGGCGCTCGGGCGCGGGGCGAGCAGCGCGCAAGGAGACGTTCATGCTTGAAGCACTTTCGCTTGTAGCGGGTCTTTCGTGGGCCAGCGGGTTGCGACTGTACCTGACGGTGTTCGTCGCGGGGCTGTTCGAGCATTTGGGTCTGGTGCATCTACCCGACACCCTCGCGGTGCTGGGTTCACCGTGGTTGATCGACGTGGCGGCGGCGCTCGCCGTGGTCGAGTTTTTCGCCGATAAAATCCCTGCCTTTGACTTCCTTTGGGACGCCATCCACACCTTCATTCGTATTCCGGTCGGCGCGGTGCTAGCCGTCGGTGCGTTCGGCCATGCCGATCCGGCGCTGCTGACCGTGGCCGCGCTCGCCGGCGGTACGCTTGCGGGCGCCGCGCATCTGGCGAAAGCCGGCACGCGTGCGCTGATCAATTTATCGCCGGAACCGGTGTCGAGCTGGGTGGCATCGGCGACCGAGGATTTCGGCGCGTTGTTGGGCATCATGCTCGCGTTGTTCGTGCCGCTGCTGTGCCTCGTCCTGATCATCGTGTTCCATTGTGTGCCGGCTGGGCATTGCCACGGCTCGTGAGAGGCGTGCGCAGCGGCTTTGAGCGGATGGCCAAGCACATAGGCCCAGTGTCAGCGCGCGCGTTAATCGGGGTGTAGGCCGGTTCGGGAGCAAGCACGATTGAGTACTTGAGTACTAGTGGCGTGGGCAACGAATCGAAGCAGATTTCGAAGCAGGATTCCAGGCAAGAGTCGAAGCAGCAAGGGCTGGGCTTTGTGCAAATCGCGCGTCAGTTACTGCGAATGACCGCGCGCGACTGGCGGGCGGGCGAGTTGACCATGCTCATCCTCGCGCTCGTGCTGGCGGTTGCCGCGCTCGCGAGCGTCGGGTTTCTCGGTGATCGCATGCGCCAGGGGCTGGAGCGTGATGCGCGCCAGATGATCGCCGCGGATTTTGTCGTGCGAGCCGATCATCCGGTCGATCCCGCGTTCGCCGCAGAAGCGGCACAACTCAAGCTCGAGACTGCCAGCACCGCGATCTTCCCCAGCATGATCAGCGCGAGTGCATTGGGCAATGCATCCACCCCGCCTGTTGCGCGCCTTGCGGCGTTGAAAGCCGTTTCCTCCGGTATCCGCTGCGCGGTGCGGTGCGCATTGCGACGGTCGTCGATCAACCCGGCACGCCCGCCAGCTCCATTCCCGCGCCCGGCACCGTCTGGGTCGATCCCGCGTTACTCGATGTGCTGAAAGTGCCCGTCGGCGGTACCGTCCGCGTCGGTACGCGCGCGTTCAAGGTGGCGGCGGTCATTACTCGCGAACTCGATCACGGTTTTTCGTTCGTCAGCTTTTCGCCGCGCCTGATGATGTGCGAGAATGAACTCGCGTCTACCGGCCTCGTCACGTTCGGCAGCCGCGTGACCTATCGGCTGCTGGTGGCGGGACCGGATGCTCCAAGCAGTTCGCCACCTTCGCCCGCGCGAAGGTGGACGACGGCAAACTGCGCGGCGTCGCTCTGGAATCGTTGCAGGACGGCCAGCCGCAAGTGCGTCAGACCATCGACCGCGCCAGTCATTTCCTCACGCTCGTCTCGCTGCTGACCGCGCTGCTCACGGCGGTTGCAATCGCAATGGCCTCGCACCGCTTCGCGTGCCGGCATCTGGACGGCTATGCCGCGATGCGCTGCCTCGGCGTAAGCCAGGGGACGTTGTGGTCTCTGTTTATCGGTGAATTCTTGCTGGTTGGACTGCTTGGCAGTGCGGTGGGGGGCATGCTCGGCTTCGGCGGGCACCTGGTGCTGCTGGACTGGCTAGGAACACACGTCGGTCGAATTGCCGTTGCCCAGCGCTTGGCCCGGGTTGCAGGGCATTTCGACCGGACTGGTGTTGCTGCTGGGTTTCGCCGTGCCGCCGTTGCTGCTGCTTACGCGCGTGCCGCCGGTTCACGTGATTCGCCGGGAGCTTGGCGATGCCGGCCGGGTAGCGTGGATCGCCTACGGCGTGGGCGTGCTGCTGTTCGCCGGTTTGCTTGTGCTCGCGGCGGGCGAATGTAAACTGGGCGAGATCGTGGTGGGCGGATTCGCGGGCGGTCTAGTGGTGTTTGGCGGCATTGCGCGCGTGGCGGTCTGGGCAGCCGCACGGTTTGTTCCCAGCGAGCGCGGGCGGTACGCACTGGCGTCGCTCGAGCGGCGCAGCGGCGCGAGCGCGCTGCAGATCAGGGCTCTCGGCATTGGCCTGATGTGCCTGCTGCTCATCGCGATGACACGCAGTGACCTGATCGCGGGGTGGCGGCAATCGACGCCGCCGGATGCGCCGAATCAGTTTCTCATCGATATCCAGCTGGACCAGTGCGCTGGCGTAACCGATTACCTCAAGCAGCATGGCCAAGCCAACGCTGCCTTGTCGCCCATAGTGCGCGGTCGCCTGATTGCCGTGAACGGCAATCCGGTCAGTCCCGACAACTACAAGAAGGCCGATGCAAAGCGCCTGGTCGACCGCGAGTTCAACCTCTCTTACACCACCGAACTACCCAGCGATAACCGCGTGGTTGGCGGTGACTGGTACGGCACGGACGCGAAGCCGCAGGTATCGATAGAAGAGGAGCTCGCGAAGATCATCCACGTGAAGCTCGGCGATACGATGCGTTTCGATGTAGCCGGCATGCAGGTGGAAGGGCCGGTCACAAGCGTGCGCAAGGTCGACTGGAATTCGTTCAAAGTCAACTTCTTTGTGCTGATGCCGCCACCGTCCATCAGCGATTTGCCCGCGACGTTCATTACGAGCTTCCATTTGCCGCCGGGGCAGCAGGGGTTGATCGACGGCTTGATCAACAAATATCCGAGTGTGACCGCCATTAATATTACGCCGATTCTCGCGCAGATCCAGCGCGTGCTGGAGCAGGTGATCGGCGCGGTGCAGTTCCTGTTTGTGTTCACGCTCGCAGCGGGTGTGCTCGTGTTGTACGCGGCGCTGGCCGATACGCGCGACGAGCGTGTACACGAGTCCGCGTTGCTGCGTGCGTTTGGGGCGTCGCACAAACAGGTGCGCGCAGTGCAGACCGCAGAGTTCGTGGCGGTGGGCGCATTGAGCGGGCTGATGGCGGCGCTTGGCGCGCAGGGAATCGGCTGGGTGCTGGCGTCGCACGTGTTCGAATTTCAAATCGATTTCAACCCGTGGCTCGTGCCTGCGGGCATCGTGGCTGGCGGGTGTCCTGTGTTCGGGCGCGGGCGGCTGGATGAGCCTGCGCCGGGTGCTGTCGCGGCCCGCGCTACAATCGTTGCGGGATGCCTGATCGCGCCGCATAAGAAGGGATAAAGCATCGCCGGGCGCTCCCGGCTACACTCAAGACGAATCTCGCAGCTTGCCGCAGCATTCATTGCTGCCTGTCCCGACAACCCTGAAGAAAACGCATGACCGAAGCAAATATTGAGCAAGCGCCGCAGCCCACGGCGTTTGAACTCGTTGGTGGCGAGGAGCGCGTGCGTGCACTCGTCGACCAGTTTTACGACCTGATGGATCTCGAACCGGAATTCGCGGCTTTACGCGCATTGCATCCCCCCCCCGTTCGAGAATTCCCGCTATAAATTCTTCTGGTTCCTATGCGGCTGGATGGGCGGCCCGGATCATTACATCAGCCGCTTGGGCATCCGCGTTTGCGGGCTCGCCATATGAACTTCGCGATTGCATCGCCGGAACGGGATCAATGGCTGCGTTGCATGGCGTGGGCAATGGAAGACATTGGCCTCGACGCCCCCTTGCGCGAGCGCCTCCTCACGTCCTTCTTCGATACCGCCGACTGGGATGCGCAACCGCCCGGGCTAAGGAGGCTTGGCGGGCCGCCCACATAATACGGTTCATTTTCACAACCGGCGACAAACCAGGAGACTCCCCCCATGAGCACACGCGCGCTATTTCGCGAAGACGCCTATTTGACGCGCTGCGAGGCGTCGATCACGGCTATCGACGAGCTGGGTATCCATCTCGATCAAACCGTGTTTTATCCACTGGGCGGCGGTCAGGCCAGCGATGCCGGATCGCTAACGCTGGCGGACGGGACGCGTATCGAAATAGCTGATACCCGCAAGGCCAGGTTCGAAGGTGCGACTCCCGACGACGCCGTCCACGTGCCCGCGCCGGATCAGGAAGCGCTGCTTGCGAAGCTTAAAGTGGGTGATCGAGTGACGGCCGAGATCGATTGGGAACGGCGCTATCAGCACATGCGTTTGCACACGGCGACGCATCTGCTGTGCGCAGCATTGCCCTATCCCGTCGATGGCTCATCACCAGCGCTTATGCGCGCATGGACTTTGCGACGGTCGAACTGATCGAACGCGAGGAACTGGAAACGCGCTTGCGTGAGCTGATTCGCGGCGCGCATTCGGTGGCGACCGAGTGGATCACCGATCAGTGTTTGACGGCTGTGTAAAACCGCGCATAAACGTATGGGGTCCGCGAACGACGCCCCTCGGAGCATGTTTCGGGGACGTGCAGAGCGTGGTAGCGGCGGCAGGATGGGGGGGCAGCG
>CALNPU010000207.1 GCA_940588625.1 uncultured Caballeronia sp. | reverse complement strand
GATACGGCTACTACGCTCGCTTCTCGACACGGGAGAATAGCAATCGATCCCATCCATTTCCGACACAGTAAGATTAACGGGCTGCGGGGATAACGCATATTCCGTGAGACGCTTTTGAGCCACATTCAATCCGCCGATAAATCCGCGATCGAAACCCGTCGTGCGCTGTAAATCGGCCCGTCCGGCTCTGGGTTCCGGGACGCCTTTCGGGTATAATCAGTTTTTCCCGCGAGCACCTAGCGCACCTAGCGATGACCAAATATGTATTCGTCACCGGCGGCGTAGTGTCTTCCCTCGGCAAGGGTATTGCCGCTGCTTCCCTCGCCGCGATCCTCGAATCGCGCGGTCTGAAGGTCACCCTCCTAAAGCTCGATCCCTACATCAACGTCGACCCCGGCACGATGAGCCCGTTTCAGCACGGGGAAGTGTTCGTGACGGAAGACGGTGCGGAAACGGACCTTGACCTGGGCCACTACGAGCGCTTCATCAGCACGAAGATGCGCAAGGCCAATAACTTCACGACCGGTCAGATCTACGAGTCGGTGATCCGCAAGGAACGCCGCGGCGAATATCTCGGCAAGACGGTTCAGGTCATTCCACATATCACCAATGAAATCCGGGCGTTCCTGCAACGCGGCGCAGCTGCGGCCACATGCGGCGAGCCTGACGTGGCAATCGTGGAAATTGGCGGAACGGTGGGGGACATTGAATCGCTGCCGTTCCTCGAAGCCGCGCGCCAGATGAGCCTGCGCCTGGGCCGTAACAGCGCGTGTTTCGTGCATCTGACGCTCGTGCCGTACATCGCGACGGCCGGCGAACTCAAGACGAAACCCACGCAGCACAGCGTGCAGAAGCTGCGCGAAATCGGTATCTTGCCGCACGTGCTGCTGTGCCGCGCCGATCGTCCAATTCCCGGTGACGAACGCGCGAAGATTTCGCTGTTCTCCAATGTGCCGGAAGACGCGGTCATCTCGGTATGGGACGTGGACAGCATCTACAAGATTCCGCAGATGCTGCATGACCAGGGTCTCGACAACATCATTTGCGAAGAGCTTAAGCTCACGGCGAAACCCGCCGACCTCAGCATGTGGGCCGGTCTCGTCCAAAAGCTCGAGAACCCGCAGAACGAAGTCACCATCGGCATGGTCGGCAAGTATGTGGAGCTGACCGAGTCGTACAAGTCGCTGATCGAGGCACTCAAGCACGCGTCCATTCATACGTCGACGAAGGTCAACATTGAATACATCGATTCTGAGCAGATCGAGACGGACGGCGTAGCCGGCCTCAAGCATCTCGACGCCGTGCTCGTGCCCGGTGGTTTCGGTGCGCGCGGCACCGAAGGCAAGATCAAGGCGATCCAGTACGCACGTGAATCGAAGACGCCGTACCTGGGCATTTGCCTCGGCATGCAACTGGCTGTGATCGAATTTGCTCGGGACGTCGCCGGTCTGACCGACGCGAACAGCACGGAATTTGATTCATCGACCACCGATCCGGTCGTTGCGCTCATCACCGAGTGGTATGACCGCGCGGGCCGCGTTGAAAAGCGTACGGAAGAGTCGGATCTGGGCGGGACGATGCGCCTGGGTTCGCAGACATGTCGGATCAAGCCGGGCACCATGGCTGCGCGTATCTACGGTACGGACGTGAACGAGCGCCATCGGCATCGTTATGAAGTGAACAACCGCTTCGTGCCGCAACTCGAGGCGAGCGGGCTGGTGATCAGCGCGCGCACGCCGAGTGAAGATCTGCCGGAAATGATGGAACTGCCGGAATCCATGCACCCGTGGTTCGTCGGTGTGCAGTTCCACCCGGAGTTCACGTCGTCACCGCGCGATGGTCATCCGCTTTTCAAGGAATTCGTCGAGGCAGCGCGTGCGCATCATCTGGCGTTGAAGGCGAACAGTCTGGCGAGCACGGTTGCTGAACACGTACCCGCGCCGGTCGTGGTGGTTTCCGTTGGAGCGCAAGCATGAAGCTGTGTGATTTCGAAGTCGGTCTCGACCAGCCGTTTTTCCTGATTGCGGGCACGTGTGTGGTCGAGTCGGAGCAAATGACGATTGACGTCGCTGGCCGCCTCAAGGAAATCTGCGCGAAAGTGGGCGTGCCGTTCATCTACAAATCGTCGTATGACAAAGCCAATCGCAGTTCCGGCAAGTCGTTCCGCGGTCTTGGCATGGACGAAGGCCTCCGGATTCTCGGCGAAGTGAAAAAACAACTCGGCCTGCCGGTTCTCACCGATGTTCATTCGGAGCACGAGATCGAGGCGGTCGCGTCGGTTGTGGATGTGCTGCAGACGCCCGCGTTCCTGTGCCGCGAGACCGACTTCATTCACGCATGCGCGCGTTCGGGGAAACCGGTCAACATCAAGAAGGGCCAGTTTCTCGCGCCGCACGACATGAAGAACGTCATCGACAAAGCTCGCGACGCCACGCGCGAAGCCGGTTTGTCCGACGACCGGTTCATGGCGTGCGAACGTGGCGTGTCGTTTGGTTATAACAATCTGGTTTCCGACATGCGCTCGCTCGCGATTATGCGAGAGACCAATACGCCTGTCGTCTTCGACGCCACGCATTCCGTCCAGTTGCCGGGCGGGCAGGGGACGAGTTCAGGTGGACAGCGCGAATTCGTGCCGGTGCTGGCACGTGCTGCGATCGCCACCGGCGTAGCGGGCGTGTTCATGGAAACGCATCCGGACCCGGCGAACGCGAAGTCCGACGGGCCGAACGCCGTACCACTGCACAGAATGGAAGCACTGCTGGAGACACTCGTTGCGTTGGATCGGGCCGTGAAGCGCGGACCGTTTCTCGAGAACGATTTCAGTTAAGGACGCTGCGGGCGCTGTGCATATTCAAGCGCAGGCGCTCGCTCAAGCATCCACATCCGCGATGTACCGGTAGGGGAGTGTCATGGTGAAGGGTTACGTCTTCACGAACGCGAACTTTACCCCCGATAAATTCGCCACATATCAGCGTTATCAATGAAGGCGATTGAAGCATACAGTGGTAAGTTTCTGGTGCGTGGAGGACGGAGCGAGGCGTTTGAAGATTAATGCGCCCACCCTCGGTCGTACTCGAATTCGTTGACTACATTCATCGACTACGAGGCGGCCAAAAAATGGTATCACTTCGCCCAATACGAAGCCGAAGCGGCGTCGCTCGCGCACTGGCAAGATGTTAACCGACCTGCTGTCTGACCTGATTCACCGTCATTTCTTGAGGAAACCATGAGTGCTATCGTAGATATCATCGGTCGCGAGATTCTCGACTCGCGAGGCAACCCCACCGTCGAATGTGACGTCCTGCTGGAGTCGGGCACGATAGGCCGCGCCGCGGTGCCGTCGGGTGCATCCACCGGATCGCGCGAAGTGATCGAATTGCGCGACGGCGAAGCCGGCCGTTACGGCGGCAAGGGCGTGTTGAAGGCAGTCGAACACATCAATACCGAAATCTCCGAAGCCATCATGGGCCTCGATGCATCGGAACAGGCCTTCCTAGACAAAACCCTGCTCGAACTGGACGGCACCTACAACAAGTCGTGCCTCGGCGCGAACGCCATGCTGGCCGTGTCCATGGCCGTGGCGAAAGCCGCGGCGGAAGAGGCTGGCCTGCCGCTGTACCGTTACTTCGGCGGCTCGGGCGCCATGCAATTGCCCGTTCCGATGATGAACATCGTGAACGGCGGCGCGCATGCCAATAACAGCCTAGACATCCAGGAATTCATGATTGTCCCGGTCAGCCAGCCGACCTTCCGCGAAGCACTGCGCTGCGGCGCCGAAGTGTTCCACGCGCTGAAGAAGATCCTGAGTGATCGCGGCATGAGCACGGCGGTGGGCGACGAAGGCGGTTTCGCACCGAACTTCGGCAGCAACGACGAGTGCCTTTCCACCATCGTCCAGGCGATTGAGAAGGCAGGTTATCGTGCAGGTAAAGACGTTCTGCTGGCGCTGGACTGCGCGGCAAGCGAGTTTTATCATGACGGCAAGTACCAGCTTGCGGGTGATGGCTTGCAGTTGTCATCGGCGGAATTCACGGATTATCTCGCCACGCTCGCCGATAAATTCCTGATCGTGTCGATCGAAGACGGCATGCACGAAAGCGACTGGGACGGCTGGAAGATTCTTACCGATAAGCTCGGCAAGAAGATTCAGCTTGTTGGCGACGATCTCTTCGTGACGAACACGCGCATCCTTAAAGAAGGCATCGACAAGGGCATCGCCAATTCGATCCTGATCAAGATCAACCAGATCGGCACGTTGACGGAAACTTTCGCGGCAATCGAAATGGCGAAGCGCGCGGGTTACACTGCGGTCATCTCGCATCGTTCGGGCGAAACGGAAGATTCGACCATTGCGGATATTGCGGTTGGTTTGAATGCTGGCCAGATCAAGACGGGTTCGTTGTCGCGTAGCGACCGGATCTCGAAGTACAACCAGTTGCTGCGTATTGAGGAAGATCTCGGCGATATCGCGAGTTATCCGGGTAAGTCGGCGTTCTACAATTTGCGCTAACGCCTCGGCTGGAATGGACGTTAGTCCGGACGGCCGCCGATTTATTCAGGCCGCTGCCTCGTGTTCCGATGAATGTGAGGCATCGCCAAATAAAGTTGAAGTGTTAGCGTTTTTCTCGCCTCTTAAATGCGGATTGTCACCTTTGTTCTGATCCTGCTGCTGGCGATGATCCAGTATCCGTTGTGGTGGGGCCACGGCGGCTGGTTACGTGTCCACGAACTGCAGCAGCAACTGGTCAAGCAGACAAAGAAAAACGTCGACCTGAAACTGCGTAACGAACGCGTGCAGGGGGAAGTGGCGGACCTGCAGAACGGCACGTCGGCCGTTGAAGAGCGGGCGCGTTACGAGATGGGGATGATGAAGGACAGCGAGGTATTCGTGCAGTTCGTCTCGCCGAATTCTCCGGCTCCCGCTAATTCGGTTAACGCGCAATCGAGTGCTTCCACGCGCGCAGCACCGTTGCGTGTAGTGCGCCTAATCCAGTGTCGTGTTCGAAGGAAGAGCACCGGTCGTTCAGGCAAACGACCAAGGACAAGATGGATGCGGCCAAGAAGAAGCAGGGCGGTTAGGTCCAGGCTCGTCAATCGAAGCAATCGCATGTAAAAAAGCTGTTTCAACTTATGTTGAAACAGCTTTTTTCTTGGGCGCTGCGCGACTTTGTGGCAACCAAAGCACGTTTGAGGCGCTACCAATAATATCCTGGGTATCCCCGTAGCCGAGCCGAAATCCGTTCCCCAACAGTTACCCCAGCCACCGCTCGAATATCCACGTGACCGGCGCGCGATAGGATAGTACTGGGAGTAAGCCTGGGCGGCAGCTTCAGCGGCCATTGCCTGTTGCTGCTCGGCCAGCACTTGCCGGTCGATCTGGTTATAGCGCTGCTGCTCAGCCGGCAAGCGGCTGTAGATAGGCGAGGGTCCCGTCCCGGTGGGTCCATCATGGAGCCGCCGAGCGCGAGCAGCGTCGCGCCGGACAACGCCACAACCAGTTTCTTCGATACACATCCCAAGGGTTTCATTTCGACCTCCAGCTGGCCGGACACTAAGCGGAACCGGATCATGGAAACGGCATGAATTCAGTGCCGTTGATCTGGCCTGGCGCCGGACTTACACCTTGTGAGATTTCTCCAGCAACAAAAAGGTTGCGCCACGTCCACGGGATCATGCGGTTCTTGAAGGATGCCCTAGCAATGAACGAGTGATTTTCCGATGCTACCTGTCCACGTGGACAGTTG
>CALNPU010000206.1 GCA_940588625.1 uncultured Caballeronia sp. | reverse complement strand
TGGCAGCAATGCTAACCCGCCTAGATGCTCCACCCGAGACCAGCCGCAGCCTTACGGAAAGTCATACTGTCTATACCGAGCAGCCGAGCTTGTCGCCGATCATCTTGGCGAGGTCCGTATAGACCGGCAGCATGCGTTGCGATGATTCGTAAGGCTCTACGCCGAAGCGCACCACGCCGTCATTCGGACAGGCGCCGGCCGCGTGTGCGGTAGCGGAGACGAGACCCGCTGCCAACGACACAGCAACCAGAACTTTGGATACCTTCATATTTTCCCCCAATAAAATTTCGCGAGTGCCGAGCTAACGACAATTCAAGGTTTCGATCCTGCTCCGCGCAGGTCATCAGTGCGTTTGGAATTCTTTGGAATTCTGTCGAGCGAGCGGTACCATTCTATACTATAAACCTCATGTGACACATCGATGTACTTATCAAGACGTCTAGATGACTTAATTTCCGGGAACAGACCTTCAGATGATTCGTGCGGACAGATGCAACCGGAATGCTCGCCATTGCAGGCAGCGCTCAGCAAATTCGGGGACACATGATTTGCCGAAAGAATATCGAGCAGTCCGGTCTTTGCGAGTTTGATGGCGTCAGCGATTTGTGGGGTTTGATGAAGGTAACTACTCGTATAGACATCTAGACGTATCCAAGCGTGCCCAACCTTACCGTTACGCAAGCAAACTCTCACATTTCCATCACGGACCGCCCTCTATAATTTGCGACAGCAATTCACTTGAACTGACCGGAATGACCAGTAATGGATAACGCCATGCCGGGCATCTAGCTCGCGCGCGGGGCGTGCGTTGCCATGTGGAGTCAGATCGAACATATAACTTGCCGCCGAGATTGGAACGGGCCTGTTTGGCAAAGACGGGCGCATGCCAAGCGAAGCCGAGCTGGCTAAAAGATTCGATGTCAATCGCCACACGGTGCGCCGCGCAATGATCGGGCTGGCCGCGGCCTTGTCAGCGTCAGGCAGGGGCGAGGCACGTTTGCGCAGCCGGGCATGATCGACTATATGATCGGGCGGCGCACGCGCTTCTCGGAAAACCTGCGTCAACTGCATCACACAACCGCCGCTACAATGTGTTCCGCGCGCTCAAGGTGAGCGCTGAGCTAAACATTGCCAAGGCGCTTGCATTACGCGCCAGCTCACCTGTCTATCAGATCGAGTTCCTGCATGAATCGGACGGGTTGCCACTGACTTTTGCGCGCAACTGGTACCCGGCGAGGCGTTTCGCGAATCTACCGCAGGTGCTCGCATCCAATAGCAGCATCACGAGTGCACTGGCCGAGCTCAGCGTGACCGACTATTTGCGCAAGTGGAGTCGTATCGGCAGCACGTTGCCCGATCCGGAAGTCATGCAAAGACTGAACATCAACCGCTAGCAGCCGGTGCTATGGGTCGAGAATGTCGACGTTGATCTCCAGGGCACGCCGATCAAATACGGTGTGACGCATTTCGCCACGGACCGGGTGCAGCTGATGGTGGGAGGCGATACGTAAGCGCAGCTTCCATCGCTCGCGTACTCCCTAAGCGCCCCGTTGCGCCGACGAAAACCGTTATAACGCGCCCCCCGCCCTCCGCCCAAACCGCTGTTTCACCGCCACGGACGAAATTGTGATCTCCTGTCTTACTTCACTTCACGTCGCAGGCACTTCGCCTGGGCGTCGACGGGACGTGACGCCGTCTTTTTCCTGCCGCGCACAATATTCCCGATCATAAAACGTCTTCACCTGTATGGAACAGCCGCCGCCCACCAACCCGATGATCGACAGAAACAGCAACATCACCGCGACCGTCCTGCGTGAGCGTACAAAACTCGGGAACTTCATACAGCGTCGCGTACGTGATCCGGGCGACGCCGAAGACATCCTGCAAGATGTGCTTCACGAGTTCGTGCAGGCGTACCGGCTTCCCGAACCGATTGAACAAGTCAGCGCATGGCTGTTTCGGGTGGCGCACAACCGCATCATCGACCGCTTTCGCAAGAAGAAAGAGCAGCCTCTGAACGAGACAGCGGACGAGATCGGTGCAACTGATGCCGACGACGGATACCGGCTGGATCTGGCTCTACCCTCGCACGATGCCGGCCCCGAAGCCGCGTACGCCCGGTCAGTGCTGTTGGCAGCCTTGCAGCACGCGCTCGACGAACTGCCGAACAACCAGCGTGACATTTTCATTGCTCACGAAATCGAGGGCCGCAGCTTCAAGGAACTGGCTGTGGGAAAGCGGCGTGAGCCTGAACACCCTGCTGGCGCGCAAGCGTTACGCGGTGCTGCATCTGCGTGCCCGCTTGCAAGCCGTGTATGACGAACTGGATATTTAAAGGAGAAAGTAGATGAGTTTCAGACTGAGATTCCTGAGCAAGGCGCTACTGGTCATCGTGGGCGTTGCAGTGCTCGGATGGATGGTGATGACCTTGTGGAACTGGGTTATTCCGGCGCTGTTCTTAGGCGCGCGGGTGATCGATTTCGCCCATGCACTGGGACTGTTGATCCTCAGCCGGATCTTGTTCGGAGGATTCCGGGGCCATGGCGGCTGGCGTTCCCGCCAGCAGTGGCGACGGTGGGAACAGATGACGCCGGAGGAGCGCGAGAAGTTTCAAAAGGGCATGCGCTGGGGCCGCGGTCGAGGTAAACCTCAGGAGGATGTTGTATGAGCAATGCATCGGCATCCTCCTGCAAACAGGCACCGAGCATGATCGTGCCCATTGTGAACTTTGGCCGGTGCGAGGGCAAGGCCGATTGTGCGGTCGTGTGTCCCGAGAACGTCTTCGACATCCACCGGATCGACCCCGCCGAGTATGAGCGCCTGGGACCGCTGCAGAAATTCAAGCTGCGCGTGCACGGCATGAAGGTCGCGTACACGCCGAACGCCGACGCCTGCCGGGCCTGCGGCTTGTGCGTGACCGCCTGTCCCGAGCGGGCGATCACATTGGCACGGATGACTTGAAAGCACCCCGCCGGGGCGGGCAAGCCCTCTTACACGTCGGCGCCGGATATCCGGCCGCCGTTCGTACCCGTCGCCAGGGCGACGAACGGGTTTTTCGCCCTTAATGTCGCACCGGCAGCTTTGAGGCGATAAACCGGCCGCCGGTGGGCAGCCCAGCCCAGGCAACCGGGCTGGCGATTTAGCCTTTAAATTTAGGCGTTTAAGCGCGCCTGCCGGGTGGACGGGAAGGTCCCACCACCTGCCCCGCACGCCAAAAAACACGAAAATATTATAGATTGTAACGCTAAACGCGGGGCGGGTTCAACCCTCCTGAAAGCAAAATCAGGCAAAATTCGATGGTTAACCCCGGTCGTTGACGCAGCCGGCGGCGCCCCCAACCCATTTTTCTTGAGATATACGATAAATACCGAGCACAACCCACAATCTACACCCTCACTGACGAGGCCCCGCTGCTGGCGACCAGCGCCTTCCTGCCCATCATCCGCACGTTCACCGCGCCTGCCGGAATCCGCGTTACCACCAACGACATCTCGGTCGCCGGCCGTATCCTGGGCGAGTTCCCGGAATTCCTGACGGAAGAGCAACGGGTACCGGACAACCTGGCCGAACTGGGCCGCTTGACTCTGCTGCCCAGACCAACATCATCAAGCTGCCGAACATCAGCGCTTCGGTGCACCAGTTGATCAGCGCGATCAAGGAACTGCAGGGCAAGGGCTACGAGGTCTCGGACTTCCCAGAGGAACCGAAGACCGACGCAGAGAAGGCCATCCGCCAGCGTTATTCCAAGTGCCTGGGCAGCGCCGTGAATCTGGTGCTGCGCGAAGTTAACACGGACCGCTGCGCGCCTGCCGCCGTCAAGAACTACGCTCGCAAGAACCCGCACAGCATGGGCGAGTGGAGCATGGCGACTTCTATCATGGCGAAAAGTCCATGACCGTGACCGTGGCCCACGCTTGCGACGTGAAGATGGAACTGGTCACCCAGAGCGGCAAGACGATTGTGCTCAAGCCGAAGGTGTCGCTGCTGGACGGCGAGATTATCGACAGCATGTTCATGAGCAAGAAGGCGCTGTGCGACTTCTATGAAGAACAGATAGAAGACGCGCGTAAGACCGGCGTGATGTTCTCGCTGCACGTGAAGGCCACGATGATGAAGGTCTCGCCTATCGTCTTCGGTCATGCTGTGAAGATCTTCTACAAGGAAGCCTTCGAGAAGCACGGCAAGCTGTTTGACGAGCTCGGCGTGAACGTCAACAACGGCTTCGTCAACCTGTACGACAAGCTGGAAAGCCTGCCGACTTCCAAACACGAAGAAATCATCCGGGACATGCATGCGTGCCACGAGCATCGTCCTGAACTGGCGATGGTTGATTCGGCCAAGGGCATCTCGAACCTGCATGCGCCCAACGACATCATCGTGGATGCATCCATGCCCGCCATGATTCGTATCGGCAGCAAGATGTGGGGCACCGACGGTCGTCCGAAGGACACCAAAGCCGTGATTCCGGAAAGCACGTTTGCGCGGATCTATCAGGAGATCATCAACTTCTGCAAGACCAACGGCAACTCGACCCGGTCACCATGGGCACGGTGCCTAACGTTGGGCTGATGGCTCAGCAGGCTGAGGAATACGGCTCGCACGACAAGACTTTTGAAGTGCCGGAAGCAGGCGAAGCGCGCATTGTCGACATCGCCACCGGTGAAGTGCTGCTTACGCAGAACGTGGAAGAAGGCGACATCTGGCGTATGTGCCAGGTCAAGGACGCGCCGATCCGCGACTGGGTCAAGCTGGCCGTCACGCGTGCCCGCAACTCCGGCATGCCGGCCATTTTCTGGCTGGACCCGTACCGTTCGCATGAAGCCGAAGTAATCAAGAAGGTCGAGACCTACCTGAAGGATCACGACACCAGCGGCCTGGCATCCAGATCATGTCGCAGGTACGTGCCATGCGTTATACGCTTGAGCGTGTCATCCGCGGGCTGGACACCATCTCGGTCACGGGTAACATCCTACACGCGACTACCTGACCGACCTGTTCCAGATCATGGAACTGGGCACCAGCGCCAAGATGCTTTCCATCGTCCCATTGATGGCCGGCGGCGGCATGTATGAGACTGGCGCGGGCGGTTCGGCTCCTAGCACGTCAAACAACTGGTAGAAGAAAACCATCTGCGTTGGAATTCGCTGGGCGAATTCCTGGCGCTGGCGGTGTCGCTGGAAGACCTCGGCATCAAGACCGGCAATACGCAGGCCAAGGTCTTGGCGAAGACGCTGGATGCCGCCACGGGTCAACTGCTTGAGAACAACAAGATAAGCCGGACTTCGAGAAGCTGGAGTCGGTAATGCGCCCGAGCAAGACGCTGAACGCCGCGCTGGCGGCTGCTCAGGCTTGAGGAATTTGCTTGGTTTGTAGCCTCTGATCGCGTTCTTCCAGCTTCAACCGGAAGAACGCGTGAACAGCGTGATTTCTTGCAGGGGTCGGCGCGGATAGATCAATACGATCCTCCGCGCTGGTTTCCGTGCAATTTAATTCGCATAACTATCTATTCCTTGACGACTGCGGTGTTCTCCATCCCCGACCGGTCTCCCCCGCTACAACGCCAGACTACCCATCTCCCCATAGGCGCGATTCAACCACACCTTGACACGCTGCCGCTCAAGCAAACCGAGCCCTGAAGCAGCTCGATCCGGGTGATTGACCGCCGCCCAGAAACTAGGGAAGGTCTGCATAACCCATAACCTGTTTTTCGGAGTGCGGGCCTTTTGCTTCCTGCGCGTTGCGGCGTTGAGA
>CALNPU010000205.1 GCA_940588625.1 uncultured Caballeronia sp. | reverse complement strand
AGCTGTATGCGGGGAAACTACTCGCACGTACAGTTCTTAGGGGGCCCTTCATCCGCAAGGATGGGGACTACCCTACCAAGCGCCGAAACGTTGTTAATCGTAGGAAGAATGACATGCCGATCTACGCGTACCGCTGCGAGTCCTGCGGCTTCGAAAAAGACGCGCTCCAGAAAACGAGCGACGTACCGCTCACCCAGTGCCCGCAGTGCGGGAAGGAAACTTTCGTCAAGCAGGTAACGGCCGCGGGCTTTCAGTTGAAGGGTTCCGGCTGGTACGTCACCGATTTCCGTGGTGGCAACAACGGCGCCGCTACTGCCTCCAAGAAGGAAGAGGGCGGTAAGAAGGACGAAGGCGCCAAAGCGGAAACGAAAAGCGAAAGCGCATCGGATTCGGGTAATTCGAGTAACGGGTCGAGCAAGGATTCGGGTAATCAGTCGTCGAAGACTGATTCGTCCACTGCAAGAGCGCCAGCAGCGAGTAGCACGACGCCGGCTGCGGCGTCATCGGGTAAACCAGCGTCGCCTGCATCGAATTGACGTTCGTCCCTTGCGCGAAGCGCGACGCCTGCAACGCAATCTTGCCCGACTTGCGCTGACAAGTGCGCTCAGTTGCACGATCTGCTCGATCTATCCGATCACACGCAAGAAGATGACCACCCGAAGCCATGAATGTGCGTTGGGCGGCGAACAGCCAAACCGCGAAAGCCCAAGCGGGGCAGCCTTCCAGCTGTGTAGATGACGACCAAAAAGACTACGTTGAAATCCGTGTTCGCGACCGGCCTGCTGGTGCTGGTTCCGCTCGCCATCACGCTGTGGGTGATCGGACTTGTGATCGGGACCATGGACCAGACACTCCTGCTGCTGCCGGAATCCTGGCAACCCGAGCGCATCTTCGGCTTCCATCTGCCGGGCCTCGGCGCTGTGCTGACGCTCGCCTTCATTCTCGTCGTGGGCTTGCTCACGCAGAACTTCGTCGGCCAGAAACTGGTCGAGTGGTGGAATGTGATCGTGCGTCACATTCCCGTGGTCGGACCGCTGTATACCAGCGTTAAACAAGTGTCGGACACGTTGCTCTCCAGCAGCGGCAACGCGTTTCGCAAGACACTGCTGATCCGTTACCCGCATTCGGGGTCCTACACCATCGGTTTCCTGACGGGCATTCCCGGTGGCGACGTGGTTAATCACCTGACTGAAGATCATGTGAGCGTCTACGTGCCGACCACGCCGAATCCCACCTCGGGTTTCTTCCTGATGGTGCCGAGAAGCGAAGTCATCGAGCTCGACATGTCTGTCGATGCTGCGTTGAAGTACATCGTGTCAATGGGAGTAGTCGCGCCGTCCATGCCGCAAGCGCAGGCCGCGCTGCGCCGTCCCGTCGATCCGCCGCTGTAATGCCGACGCGCTGCGAACAATACCTTGGACTTGTGCGCGCGCACCGTTGATCAATGAATAACGAAAGACACACCATCATGTCGATGAGATCCGAATACTGCGGTCTGTTGACCGAAGCCCTGCTGGGCCAAAGCGTTTCGCTGTGCGGCTGGGTACATCGCCGGCGTGACCATGGCGGCGTCATTTTTATCGATTTACGCGACCGCGAGGGCCTCGTGCAGGTCGTGTGCGATCCGGATCGCGCTGAAATGTTCAAGGTGGCCGAAGGCGTGCGCAACGAGTTTTGCGTACAGGTGAAAGGCGTGGGGCGCAGCCGTCCGGGCACGGCGAATGCCGGGCTGACGAGCGGCAAGATTGAAGTGCTGTGTCACGAGCTGAATGTGCTGAACGCGTCGGTGACGCCGCCGTTCCAGCTCGACTACGACAACCTCTCCGAAACCACGCGCCTCACGCATCGTGTGCTCGACCTGCGCCGTCCGCAGATGCAGCAGAACCTGCGTTTGCGTTACCGCGTGGCTATTGAAGTGCGCAAGTACCTGGACGCGCAGGGTTTTATCGACATTGAAACGCCGATGCTCACCAAGAGCACGCCGGAAGGCGCGCGCGATTACCTGGTGCCGTCGCGTACGAACCCGGGTCAGTTCTTCGCGCTGCCGCAGTCGCCGCAATTGTTCAAGCAATTGCTGATGGTGGCGAACTTCGACCGTTACTACCAGATCGTGAAATGCTTCCGCGACGAAGACCTGCGCGCGGATCGTCAGCCGGAATTCACGCAGATCGACTGCGAAACGTCGTTTTTGACGGAACAGGAAATCCGCGATCTGTTCGAAACGATGATCCGTCATGTCTTCAAGGAAACCATCAACGTCTCGCTCGACGAGAAGTTCCCGGTCATGCTGTATTCGGAAGCCATGCGCCGTTTCGGCTCGGACAAGCCGGACCTGCGCGTGAAGCTGGAATTCACGGACCTGACGGACGCTGTTCGGGACGTCGATTTCAAGGTCTTCAGCACGCCGGCCAATTCCAAGGACGGCCGTGTGGCGGTGATCCGCGTGCCGCGTGGCGGCGAGATGTCGCGCAGCGAGATCGACGGCTACACGGAGTTCGTGCGTATCTACGGCGCGCAGGGCCTGGCCTGGATCAAGGTGAATGACATCGCGAAGGGCCGTGACGGCCTGCAGAGCCCGATCGTGAAGAACCTGCACGACGCATCGATCACCGCGATCATCGAGCGAACCGGCGCGCAGAATGGCGACATCATTTTCTTCGCGGCGGATCGTTCGAAAATCGTGAACGACGGCCTGGGCGCGTTGCGTCTGAAGATCGGTTATTCGGAGTTCGGTCGTGCGAACGGCTTGTTCGAAGCCGGCTGGAAGCCGCTGTGGGTGACGGACTTTCCCATGTTCGAATTCGACAAGGAAGACAACCGCTACGTGGCCGCGCATCATCCGTTCACGAGCCCGAAGGACGAGCATCTGGAATATCTGGAAACGGACCCAGGCCGCTGCCTTGCGAAGGCATATGACATGGTGCTGAACGGCTGGGAAATCGGCGGCGGATCAGTGCGGATTTATCAGGAAGAAGTGCAGAGCAAAGTGTTCCGCGCGCTCAAGATTAGCGCGGAAGAAGCGCGGATCAAGTTCGGCTTCCTGCTTGACGCGCTTCGGTACGGCGCGCCGCCGCATGGTGGTATTGCGTTCGGGCTGGACCGGATCGTTACGATGATGGCGGGCGCCGATTCTATCCGCGACGTGATCGCATTCCCGAAGACGCAGCGCGCGACGGATTTATTGACACAAGCACCGAGCGAAGTGGACGAAAAGCAGTTGAAGGAACTGCATATTCGTTTGCGTCAGCCGAAGCCGCAGTAAGCGTAGGAGTAACAATGGTTGAAACGAAAAAGGCGCCTGCGGCGCCTTTTTCGTTTTATGGGGTTCCGCGATTGCCCGGAGAACGGTCCGTCCGCGTTAGACCTGGCGAATGCATTATAGCACGGCCAGATAGCCGAATGTCTCGGGGTGCTGCTCGATCAATCTGATCAGCACTGCGGCCTGAGCATTCGGCTTTGCAGTTCCTTGCTCCCAGTTCTCGAGCGTGCGCGGGTTGACGCGCAACCGGTAAGCCAGCACTGCTCGCGAAACGTTCATTTTGGTACGCATTTCCCTGATCTCGTTCGCCGAAACTTCCACTGGCGACGAAATCTCCATATCGATTGTCCGCAGAGTCACTTTGCCTTTGCGCTGATCCTCCAATGCGGTGACGCCTTGCTTCAATTCCGCAAATAGATTGCGTTTCATTTGTTCTTCCTCCAAGTCATTTCGGCACTCAAAGCGAACGCTAATTCCCGGCGCTCGTCATTCGATAGGTCGTCCATTTCGTCTTTGCCGTAGAGCGAAAACAACCAGACCTGCTGCCCCGAAACCCAGTAGTAGTAAATCGCGCGGATTCCGCTGCGCTTTCCTTTTCCTCGCTTGCTGCTGCCGAATTGAAGTCTACGGAGACCGCCCGTGCCTTTAATGACATCGCCTGCAGTGGGATGAGCCAACAACTCTTCCTGTAGCCTGCGATATTCGTCAAGATAGTCCTCCCAGTATCGACTGAACACGGGCAATTCGATAAAAGTCAGTTTCATTGAATATACGTAAATTACGTAT
This sequence comes from uncultured Caballeronia sp., assembly GCA_940588625.1. GTDB lineage: Bacteria > Pseudomonadota > Gammaproteobacteria > Burkholderiales > Burkholderiaceae > Caballeronia. Next base: position 1,731 of record CALNPU010000205.1, on the reverse strand, counting down.
GATTGGCAAGGCACGCGCGCGAATGAGATTGGCGTGTACGGCTCAGTAAGGTAAGGCAGTGCGTTGATCGAAAGCGCATTTGCAATGATTTTTGACCGAAGGCAGCAATTAAATGTATGCAGAGTGATCGAACTGCTGCCCCTCGACGCAGTTCACGCTGCCGCTCCCCACCCCGTCACCCATTTGCAACAGACGAAACGAATCCGGCGCGTGGTGCAACTTTTCCCGTTTTTAGGTTGCATTCTTCGACCAGCCTCTTAGAAAGGCCGCAACGTTCCCACCATGTCCAAGCCGCCGAAAATTCCCGAGTCTGTCCTCGTTGTCATCCATACGCCCGAACTGGACGTGCTCGTCATTGAGCGCTTCGACCGGCCGGGTTTCTGGCAGTCCGTGACGGGTTCAAAAGATCACATCGACGAACCGTTGATCCTGACGGCGGCGCGCGAAGTCGCGGAGGAAACGGGGATTGTGGTCGGCAGCGCGGCCGTACCGGAACGCTCACTGATCGACTGGCATCACCGGATTGAATACGACATTTATCCCGAATGGCGGCATCGGTATGCCGAAGGCGTCGTGCGCAACGTCGAACACCAGTTCAGCCTGCTCGTCCCGCATTGCATGGAAGTGACGCTCGCGCCGCGAGAGCACACCGCCTTTCTCTGGCTGTCGTTTCGTGAGGCGGCGGCGAAGTGTTTTTCATCGTCGAATCGTGAAGCGATCCTGCAATTGCCTGGGCGTCTCGCGGAGCACAGCCGGTGATCGGTTTCGGCACGTCCAAACGGCGGTTCGCCCGACTCAAGCAAGCCCTGATTCGCGGACGCTGCCCGGCTCGGCTGTGCTTCACCATTAACAACACGGTGCGGCTGTTCAAGTCCGGCGTGGAATTTTCCCCAGCGCTGATCGAACGCATCAACGCCGCGCAGCACGACGTCTCGCTTGAAACCTACATCTTCAGCGACGACGCCGGCCACGCCATCTCCACGGCGCTGATGAACGCGGCCCGGCGCGGCGTACACGTGCGCGTGATCACCGACGGCATAGGCACCGCGAAACTTCCGCTCTTCGACGAATGGGCGCAGGCGAACGTCGAACATCGCGTGTACAACCCGCACTTGTTCGGGCAGCTTGGGTTTTCGCGGATGCATCGTAAGCTGGCGGTCATCGACCGTCACATTGCATTCTGCGGCGGCATCAATATTGTCGATGACTTCGAGCAGAACGGCGTCCATCTCGACCACGCGCGCTGGGTTTTTTCGCTCGAAGCGCAAGGCCCGGTGGTCAAGGACGTGCGTGAAGCCTTCGATATCCAATGGCAGCGGATTCGTCTCGGCGTGAAGCCGCTGGCGCCGCTGCTGGAGGAGCAGCAACCTGCGCCGGGTGTTTCGTCGAGAACCAGCCGCAGCGCATTGCGCACGCCTGCGAGCACGGCGGGGCCTGATTCACGCGGTCGATCGCCCGTGCGTGGTGTCATCGCCCGTGACAACCTGCTCAACCGGCGCGCCAATCGAAAAGGCGTATCTCGCGGCGATTATCCGTATTTCATGCTGGGGCGCAAGCTGCGCGACGCGATCCTGGCCGCTTTCCACGACGGCCCCCCACGGTTGAGCAATACGCGGCGCGCCCGGTCGATGGATGAGCGTCTGCAACACGGACCGCCTGGTGTGAACGGGCGGTCAGAGAGCGACGCCAGATGGCGGCGCCGATCGGAAATGCGAAACGATCTTGTTCTGC
>CALNPU010000204.1 GCA_940588625.1 uncultured Caballeronia sp. | reverse complement strand
ACACCCGTGCCTCCTCTCTCAACCCGTGCTCCTCTCTCGTACCGCTGCCGATAAACGCCGAAAATCGAGCACTTACGCTTGATCAGCAGTATTACTCGGTGCCGTATCGCTACGCACGCGAACAGGTCGACGTGCGCCACACGACAAACACCGTCGAGATATTCCATCGCGGCCAACGCATTGCCGCTCACGGCAAAAGCGCTCGCCGTCGCTACCACACCACGATCGACGCGCACATGCCGCCGGAGCAGCTGCGCAACTGGGCTGCCGACATCGGCCCGCATACGGCGGCAGGCTCACTCGCAGCAAGATGATCGAGCGAAGGCTTGGCTTCGGCGATCTTCACGTCCGCCTGCCTCTGGTTAGCCAGCGCTTGTTCAAGCTGCGTCTCCGCTTCCGATAACGCGAGGCGCCAAACCCGCATTGCACGCGTTGCCTCGATCTGTTTGCCGAGCGTGGTTTCCTGCGCGGCAAGGCTCATGCATTGCTGCTGCAACTCCAGTCCGCTGCTCTTCAGTCAGCAACTGGACCCCATCGGCATGCACGAGAAGCATATCCAGCGCAAGCTTCTCATTGCGCGTCTGCTCGAACACGTTCTGCGAAATCGGGCCGTAGATATCGGTGCCGGTGAGCTCTTCCAGTAATTCGGCGCGTTCGTTCGCCTTCGCTTCAAGAAACGTGACGAAGCCACCTTGCGCGCGCATCATCGATTTTGTGAAGCGGCCGAAATCCAGCCCGGTGATGCTTTCTACAAGCCGAAGCTTGTCCACGATCCACTCGGTCACGATCATGCCATCGAGACGCGCGAGTTCCACCTTGTCCACCTTGGGCGCTTGCAGATTCCCATCTTATCGCGTGCACGACGCTGGCTCAAGAATGCCCGATATCTCTCGCCTTTCACCTCGAACTCACTTTCGCGAGGCATTCGAACGTGTGCCGCGTCATCAGCTCGTTGGTCCCTTGCGAGACGGTGTCCATCCGCGGAGTGCAGTGATAGAGCGCAAAGCAGATCGCATCGAGCAACGTGGTTTTGCCCGCGCCGGTCGGGCCGGTGATCGCGAACAAGCCGTTATCGCGAAACGGTGGTTGGCTGAAGTCGATCTTCCACTCACGCTTCAGCGAGTTCAGATTCCGCAAACGCAATGACAAGATCTTCATGCTGCACCCGCCTCGCATCTCCGCTACAACCTCGCGATACATCGATAAAAGCTGCAACCGCGTTTCCTCATCGATGGTTTCCGTTTGCAGGCGGCGCGCGAATACATCATCGGGCGTGAGTTCGTTCAAGGTTTCCTTTGCTTGCGATTGCAGTGTGTTCGAAGCGGAAGAATGCTCGCGACGAATGCGCAGTATTTCCACTGGCAGGTCTTCGGTGATCTTCTGGATACGTGACTGGAGATCACTGAGGTAGTCATCGGCGGAAACCACGACTTCGAGCCACACGGCCTTGCCCTCAACGACCTGGGACGCAAGCCGCCAAGACCGCGGCCTCGAGCTCTTTCAACGATCCTTTCATCGATAACAACGGCTGAAAGCACGGCACATCGAGCACAGTCACGCGCTCAAGGCCGTTCGTCGAAACATCCACAAGCAGCATCTCTTTCTGTTGCCGAGCTTCATCGAAGCTCAATGGAATCGGCGATCCGCTGTAGCGAATGTGATCTAACCCGCCTACTTTCTGCGGCCGATGAATATGCCCGAGCGCGATGTAATCGGCGGCCGGAAACGCGCTCGTTGGAAAGGCTTCCAGCGCGCCCACATAGATCTCCCGCACCGATTCACTCACGCTCGCGCCCACCGTCGTCAAATGTCCGGTCGCGATAATCGGTAAATGCGTGCCAAGCTCCACGCGCTTTTGTTCGGCCAGCGCGAACAGCGCCTGATAGTGCGCGTGAATCGCATCTTGCAGTGACTCCTGTTTGTCACGCGCGCTCTGTCCCGCGATGCTCTGCAACACATCGCGCGGACGGATGAACGGGATGGCGCAGATGATCGCGCCGGGCTTGCCGTCGCACGTGGTAAGCACACGAACCTGCTCGTTCGGATCGTCCTGCACGGAAGGAATGACGACGGTATTCAACGCCGTCAGCAAATTGCGCGACTTTTCCAGCACCGCAACGGAATCGTGATTGCCCGCCAGCAGCGTCAATCCGACGCCTGCGTCGCGTAACGCCAGGATCAGGGTGTAATATAGTTCGCGGGCGTAGCTGGGCGGTGCGCCGGTGTCGAAGATATCGCCGACTATCAGCACCGAATCCACCGCGTGCAGCCGAGTCTGTTCGACCAGCCACGCAATCAGCTTTTGATGTTCAGCCTGGCGTGAATGCCCAAGAAAGTACTGGCCGAGGTGCCAGTCTGAGGTGTGCAGGATTCGCATCGGAGAGTAGGGTTGAAGGCGTTGCCGCGCATCGTTTTAGTGGCTGCCAGTTTAGCCAATCAACTCGCCCTAGGCGGTGGCCCTGCCGGGCAAGCCCCCGGGAAATGCCGCAAAACGAGGCAATTGCGCCGTGTACGCGTACACTTCTGCTCTAATTGCGCGGAAACAGCGTGCGTCAGCCTCGCCGGTGCCCTTTTCACGCCGCAACCCCATCAATTATGCTCAAGTAATAATGTTTATCTGCCGAAACCAGCCGTGCGGCGCCGAATGGCAACTCGCCGACGTGCTTATCAAGAACGAAGGCCAGGGCCTGATGTTCCGCTGCCCCATATGCGGCGCGCGCAACAAGGTGCTGCGCCACGACGCGCCCGACGGCACCATCACCCTATTGAGAGCAGGACAATTCGGTCCCGCCGAAACCTGCTGTGAAGTAATCCAATGACTACGCCTACACCTTTCAGCGCCCTGCCGCTTTCGCCGGCCATGCTGGCAAACCTCGAACAACTCGGTTATCTCGCGATGACCCCGATCCAGGCCGCCAGCCTGCCGATCGCACTTGCAGGCCACAATCTCATCGCGCAGGCGAAGACGGGCAGCGGCAAGACGGCCGCGTTCGCGTTGCCGCTGCTCGCGAAGATCGATCCGCGGCTGTTCTCCGTTCAGGCGCTGGTGTTGTGCCCGACGCGCGAACTTGCGGACCAGGTTACGCAGGAAATCCGCCGCATCGCGCGCGCGGACGACAACATCAAGATCCTGACGCTATGCGGTGGTTCGCCTATGCGCCCGCAGATCGCGAGCCTTGCACATGGCTGCCATATTGCCGTGGGAACGCCCGGTCGAATCATGGACCACCTCGAGCGCGGCACGCTGCCGTTGACCGCGTTGAAGAAGCTGGTCCTCGATGAAGCCGACCGCATGCTCGACATGGGTTTCTTCGACGATATCGTCGCGGTCGTCAAGCAATGTCCGAAGGATCGCCAAACGCTGCTGTTTTCGGCGACGTATCCGGAAGGCATCGCCAAGCTGAGCCAGCAATTCCTGCGCAAGCCGCAGGAAGTCAAGCTCACCGAGCAGCACACGAATTCGAAGATCAAGCAACGCTTCTACGAAGTCCATGACAACGAGCGCCTTCACGCGGTGGGCCAGTTGCTGGACCACTACCAGCCGGTCAGCACGCTCGCGTTTTGCAACACGAAACAGCAATGCCGCGATTTGCTCGATGTTTTATTCGCGCAGGGTTTTAATGCGCTCGCGCTGTATGGCGAACTTGAACAACGCGAACGCGATCAGGTGCTCGTGCAGTTCGCCAATCGTAGTTGCTCGGTGTTGGTCGCGACCGACGTTGCCGCACGCGGGCTCGATATCGCGCAACTGGAAGCCGTAATCAACGTCGATGTCACGCCCGATCCCGAGATCCATGTGCACCGTATCGGCCGCACGGGCCGTGTGGATCAGGAAGGCTGGGCGCTGAGCATGGCGAGCATGGATGAAATGGGGCGCGTGGGCATGATCGAACAGGCGCAGAAGAAGAAAGTGAAGTGGCACAAGCTGAGCGAGCTGACGCCGGCGAAGCCCGGCCATCTTCAGCCGCCCATGGCGACACTGCAAATCCTGGGCGGGCGCAAGGAAAAGATTCGTCCCGGGGATGTCCTCGGTGCGCTCACCGGCGACGCGGGTTTCGAAGGCTCGCAGATTGGCAAGATCAACGTGACGGACATGGTCACCTACGTGGCGGTCGCGCGGGATATTGCGGATCAGGCGGTAAAGAAGTTGTCGGCGGGCAAGGTGAAAGGCAAGAAGGTGAAGGTGCGGCGGATTTAAGTTAAAGCGCCGGCCCTGAAGTTTGCACCCATGAATCGATGAAACCATTCAGGGCGGATATGCGTACTCACCTTAATCGATAATTTGGTGCTCCATGTCCCGCCATTCGCGCATTGTTGTCGCTGTTTTGTTCACGCTGCTATTGGGCGCGTGCATCTCCTCCCCTGCAAACCCCAATCCGCGCGCTAATGTGGAGCCGAAGCTCGCATCCGTTGATCTGCCGCGTTATATGGGACGCTGGTACATCATTGCGAACATTCCGTATTTCGCTGAAGACAATTTCGTCGGCAGCTACGCACAATGGAAACTGCGCGATGACGGCAAAATCGACGACTCGTACTACGCGCACAAGGGCTCATTCGACGCGCCGCTCAAGCATTATCAATTCACGGATTCGATCATTCCCGGGACGAATAACGCCGAATGGAGCGTGCGCATTTTCTGGCCGATCTACGCGAGCCAGCAAATGCGTTATGTCGATCCGGATTATCAGTACACGATCCTCGGTTATCCGGGCAAAAAGCTGGACTGGATTTTCTCGCGCTCGCCAACTATCAGCGACGAGAAATATCACGAACTACTGAGCCGCCTGGACGAGATGGGTTACGACACTTCGCGATTCCGTCGCGTGTCGCAGACGCCTGAACAGATCGGCAAACCCGGCTTCCATTCACCCGGCGATAAAGACTGATGCCCCGATCAGCGAAACTCATAACCTCAAAGGGCGAAACAAGGGATAGGAGGAGTCCGATAGCTGAATGGGAAGGCAGCGCTTAGCATCGAGAGGTCATCCACTTTGCCGAATACGCCTCGCCTGCTATGAATCAACTCACCGAACCGCTCGCCGTTGCTTTAGATCTCCATCAGGCAAGCCATATGGCCGAGGCGGAACGTCGGTATCAGGCGATTCTCAAAGAATCCCCCGATCACGTCAACGCATTGCATTACCTCGGTGTGTTGCTGCATCAGCGTGGTGACAATGAGCGCGCCGCGCAATCGCTCGACCGCGCGCTTAGCCTCGCACCAGACGACACTGCATGCTGGAGCAACCGGGGACTGGTGGCGGCGCTCGGTAATCTTCCGTATTCCGTGGAGTGCTACGAGCGCGCTCTCGCCCTCGATCCGGCGTTCGCCAATGCACGCAACAACTTTGGCATAGCGCTGCAAAAGCAAGGCCGCTTCGACGAAGCTATCGCCAGCTTGCATCGGGCACTAGCGCTTAAGAAGCGCCTGATGAAGGCCTGATAGGCCTGCTTCGAGTCAAATATTAGTTCTAGCACGACGCTCGGGCTTTTTGGGAAATTCGTGGGGGCGGAGGTGCAGTATCGCTGGGTGCTGAGGTTGCGTGACGACCCGCAGATTCACGTCTGCGTGGGCGCCGCTATCGGCTCGCAGGGTCGTTTCGAGGAGGAACCGTACTACCGCCATGCGCTGACACTCGCTCCTGATCACGCCGATGCGCAGCACAATCTCGCGTTGCTGCAGTTACGGCGCGGCAACGACAAGGAAGGCGCGCTGCACGAAGTGCGCTGGCGCTCGAGCAAATACAAGCCGTTGAACGTTCCCGGTGTGCCGGAATGGCGCGGGGAATCGCTGCAAGGCAAGACGCTGTTGGTCGTCGGCGAGCAGGGGCAGGGCGACATGATGCAATTCGCGCGTTACATACCGGTACTTGAACGTATGAGGTCGGCGAACGACGCCCCTCGGAGCATGTTTCGGGGACGTGCAGAGCGTGGTAGCGGCGGCAGGA
>CALNPU010000203.1 GCA_940588625.1 uncultured Caballeronia sp. | reverse complement strand
GCCGTCGGCCCGCGAAGGTCCGCTTAACCTTTCTTGTTCCCACAACTCACGGGGGGAGACGTTCATTCCCATTCCTCTCAGATCCTGCCCAATGCAACGATAAATACGACCGTGGTCACAAAAAAGACCACCAACGCGGCGATGAATATCAGGTCATTCATAAGGATCACACAATGTCCTGTCAGGTTTTTCAGAGATACAGTGAGTCATCGAAACTGCTCGGGTTTGATGAGGGCGTAGAACAGATACGCCAGCAAGGCTGTCGCGATCAGGCTGGCTAACCAGGTCATGATGTCTGGCTCCATGAGGGGTTGGTGCGCTGCGTAGATGACTGGTTTGAGGGAGATGGCAGGTGCATGGTCGGACTCTCTGGTGAACATCCGGCAATTTACGAAAGTCCGCATCAAGAGCGCACTGAGTTTCACGCGGCGACATTAAGACGGCGTAAAGATCGGCGGGAACGGCGCTGGTGGGGCGGTCGACGTTTTTGTCGTTGGAGAGAGTTTTGCCGACCGCTGGCGTGGGCAAACGCAGATGCCCGGCGCACGCCAGCGCCGGGATTTCTGGATGGTGTGGGGTTCCAATGCTGGGCCGAAGCCTGCCGCATAAAAAGTATCAGCGCGGCTTGGCCGGTTTATGCCTCAATCGTTGCGCTGAGAACCAATATCGGCAGCGCAGGATGTCCCGTTCGCGGAAGCGAACGGCTGGAGATCGAAAAGCCCTCCATATTGCTCCGCTCTCAGGAACGCTTTTTCGTGTGTCGCGCACAAACCGATGAAATGCAGATGGACCGTCTATGACTCAACTAGAATCGCGTTCGCATTCCAGCAAATACTGCGAGCTGTTTATCATTTGACGCCGGCGTGCCGACATCGGCGATTGCAGCGATGCTGGCATAACCGCTACCGGACGCAATGGACGCGTCGCCATCAGCTTTCTATAGAGATATCGGTTCGTTCGAAAGATTGTAGTCCGCTGCCACGGTAAGCTGATGCCAATGCGGCTTCAACGAATCACTACCGGCTTGGGGCAGCCCGTTCGCCCGGCCGTCCGTGAAAGTGTAGTCACCGTGAGCAACAATGCAGGAGTAAGCGCGTAGCGCAGGTTGGCGTCGTAATTGTTAAATTTCCGGCTCGAACCGTCGCGATAATCCAATTCCGAGTGACTGTACGCGAAGCCCACGGTCGCAAGTCCAAACGTGTAATTGGTCCCCCCGCCACAATCTCCTGACGGCGAACGCCACCATTCATTCCATAGAAAAACTGTCCGCTGTAGTCGTCACCGGTTGTCGTCAATGCCCCACCCACCGCGCCCGCCGTGTTCGTCGACGTGTCGGGGTTGTTCAGTAACAGATACCCGGCGCCGGCAGAGAACTCGCCGGCTGCATAGTTGGCGGCGATACCCCATGCGCGATTGTTCCCAAAGCCCTCCCTACCCCGAATTGTTTGCCACCTGATTGCTGAATGCATACAGGCCGTCGATGGTGACACCCGCGAAAACGTCACTACGAAACTTGACCGCGTTAATACGAAAGTCTGATTCAGGTTGTCGTTGTCGCCAATATGAGTCGTGGGCGACCATAACCCAGAGCCGGCATAACCGGCGACCAGGTCGGCGAGTGGATCGTACTGACGGCCAAAGCTCAGCGTGCCAATATCCTTGCGCGTTAGTCCGACAAACGCCTGCCGTCCAAACATGCGACTGCCTTGTCTAAGCCCGCCGTCATTCACCCGAAAGCCGTTCTCCAGCGTAAATACCGCACTCGTTCCACCGCCCAGGTCTTCGACTCCCTTCAGGCCCCAGCGGTTACCCGTCGCTTTACCGCTTTGTACCTGAAGATTGCTGTTTCCTTTCTGATTGTTGGCGTAGATAATACTCGCATCAACAACCCAGTATAATGTGACTGAACTCTGCGCCCAAGCTCCGGTGGAAGATGCGGCAAGTGTTGCGCCCAACGCGGCGAATACAAGGTGAGTAAGTCGTGACATTTTTTCTTAATTATATAGTTATACTTATTAAAAATACAACGACATCAGAAAACCCAAACACCTACGCTCAGGGCTAAGCTCAAGCTCAGGAAGCCTGTTCTAGTCCGAACGTTTTATTACACAGAAAAGCAGTGCTAGTGGGCCGACGTGAGTCAGGACCCGCGACAAAGGAGTGACGAGTAGGACAGCGCAAAGGGTTCCGGACCAGCAGCGTGAGCGCACATCTGTCAGCAAACGCGCGCTACGCGTCAGACACTCTCGATCATCCGCAGGAGAGCAATCATGCCCGGGTCGTCAAGGCAGACAGACTTTTCAGTGAACATACGAGCACGCCCGATCCGGTTCGGCTTGTGCCGATACAACCCCAGCGCGTGTTCGGCAGCTCGTTGCGCGGCATCGCGCAAGTTGTCGTCATCGTTCGCGGTGTTCAGCATCTGATCCACGGCATCGATAGAATCCAGCACCGTCTTGTCGCCAAGCGATGCTCCTCCCCGCGCGGACAGCACACCGACTATTTCATGCATCAGTCCGGCAATGGTTGTGCGCGTGAGCGCCGCTTCGCATTTCATGCGTTTCGCACAGGTCAACAAAGCAACCGCCAGCAAGGTACCGAAACTTGAGCCCGACGCCTTGGCGCACGCCGCCGATGTTTGAGCGAATATCGAACTGACAAACATCGTCGCTCATTTTCGGCAACGCAGACTCGACGTTGGTTGCACACTTGTCGAGAGTTGCCCCCAGATCGCCGTCGCCAAGCACCCCGTCAAGTTCGTTCAATTCAGCCGCGGCGCTATGCAGCCCTTCGCAAACACGCCCGATCTCAGCCTTTAGCTGTTTGCCATCCACGCTCATTGAACACTCCAGAAAGGGCTAAATGCCGGCGCCGAAAGCAAGGCTGCAAATTCGTCGTCGATGGGTAACAACGTGAGCGACGCCCCCGCCATCTCCATGGATGTCGCGTAACGTCCTACCAACGGCATCACGATATCGATCCCCTTGGCATGCATGGCTGCATCGACCGAGCGGTACAGAATGTACAGTTCTTTTAGCGGAGTGGCGCCAAGACTATTGACGAGCACCGACACGCGATCCCCCCTGCCAAACGTCAATTCTCCAAGCAGGTGTTCCAGCATCTCGTTCGCGAGTTCGTCAGCTCGTTTAAGTTTTCCTCGCCAGATTCCCGGCTCCCCATGTATACCCATGCCGAATCCGATCTCGTCCTCCTCGATCTGAAACGACGCTCGCCCAGATTCCGGTACGACGCACAGCGTCAGCGCCACGCCTATGGAACGACAAGCGTCGCTTGCGCGTTGGGCCGTTTCAGCCACGTCGTCCAGCGAGGCGAGTAATTCCGCTTTGGCGCTAGCGATCTTGAACGCGTAGACGAGGCCCGCGACCCCACGGCGCTTCTCTCTTTCAGCGAGCGGTGCGCTGGCTACATCGTCCGCGACGCGTACCGACCTTACGTCCATGCCGTCCAGTTCCGAAAGCTCCCTCGCCATCTCGAAGTTCATGCGATCTCCTCCATAATTCCCGTATAATGCGCCGGCGTTCGCTTCACGCATGGCCGCAAGACAGTCGTCGACGCGCGGCCTCGCGAACACGTTGCCGACAGCGCATGCATCCAGGAAGCCGCGCCCGATATAGCCGTGAATACCGGCAAATGGCTTGAGCCGCCTCCTGTCACAATTTCTACCTTGCCTGGCGTCGATGCTTGCGTGCGAACCAGGACCCTCGGCGTACCGGCGTTTCTTCGAAAGGCGGCAGGGTGAGCGAGACAAAGGCCGTTGAGCATATCGTCGACGTAGTTGTCCGGCGTATTCAATAATTTTTTCAAGTTTGCTCCAACGTTTAACGATTAGAAGCGTCCATCGACCTGATGCTGCTCCGTGACCCCTCCTAATATGCCGACCTATTCGGCGACGTCAGGCCGTGTCTCCGGAAGTGCCAGTGCGCAGATCGCCGACAGTAATGCGATGCCTGCCATGTAAACGGCTACGGGCCAGAAGGAGTCGTACTTCGCGAGCAATGCCGTAGCCACGAGGGGAGAAAGACCCTCCACCGAGAATCGGTCCGATCTGCTGGACGAGCGAGAGGCTCGTATAGCGCACGCGTGCCGGAAACAGCTCCGAGAAAAATGCCCCTTGGGCACCGAACATCGAGCCGTGGCCGAGGCCTAGACCAATCGCCACTGCCAACCATATTTGCGTGGCGTTCGCTGAATCCATGAGCAAGAAAAATGGGGCAGCGAATACGACCTGGAACAAAGCGCCAAGCACATATACGGGCCTGCGGCCGAAGCGGTCGGCGAGCAGTCCGAAAACCGGCAGCGTCACGCATGCGACCAGGCACCCGACGAGAATCCCGTTGAGTACCAACGTCTTCGGCAAATGATGGACAGTGACAGCGTGAAGTGATAGCAAATACGGCGTAGATGTTGAAGAGGCCGCTCTCGGCGATCTTTGCGCCGATTCCCAGCAGAATCCTTTTCCAGTGATCCCGCAGCGCTTCAGCGACTGGCAAACGTGGCGGTGCTTTTTGGCTTGGACGCTGCTTCGAAAGCGGGCGATTCGCTGATCTGAAAGCGGATAAAAAGACCCAGTGCAACCAGCGCCAGGCTCCCAAGAAACGGCAGGTGCCAACCCCAGCTCAAAAATTGCTCGTCACTCAGCGTACTCACCAGAAACCCCATCAACGCGATCAGCAACAAGAAACCGGCGGGCAAGCCAATATGGACGATGGAACTGCAGAACGCGCGTATTTTCGGCGGTGCATGTTCAATGGCCATGACCATGCCGCTACCGTATTCGCCACCAATTCCAATGCCTTGCAAGAGTCGCAGCAACAACAGAATAGGTGCCCACATGCCGATTTCCCCGTAGGTTGGCATCAGGCCAATCAGAAAAGTGCCAATCCCCATAATAAGAACGGTCAGCAATAGCATGTTGCACCACCCGATACGGTCCCCAAAATGGCCGAACAGGATGCCGCTGATCGAACGTGCGCAATAGCCGATAAAGAACGTTGCAAATGCGGCAAGCGTGCTGACTAGCGGGTTGTCGCTAGGAGAAAAGATACGGTTGAATATGATCGCAGTTGCCGTGGCATAGAGGGTAAAGTCGTAATACTCAACCATCGTGCCAATTGCCCTTGCGAATGCGACCTTGGTGTATGCTCGGCCCGCAATCTGAATGGGCGCATGAGCGGGCGGTTCAGCCAGGGTGGACGCGAAGCGCTCCGTTTGGTGAGTCATTGTCTCCTCCGAGTCATTTCAGTTTTTGGTGTCGCGGTCGTGCGCTAAACAGAGAACCGGCCTGACGCCTGAGTTGCAACAGAGTCGCAACAATCAACCGGGTGCAGCCCTTGGGTGCTGAAAGCCGCGCGCCTTCCTGCGGGCGGTTATGTCCTGAAGCGTCCGGATCGAATCTGTATGGGAATCTGCAAGCACTTTGCGGAGAGCGGCTGGCACCGTCTTTATCGAGGTATTTTCACTACCTGACGCGGCTGCACTTCAGGCGATTGGTTCATCGCCGTCGCCGCTAACGCAATGCACGGTCGGGCGTTGGTGGTTCGTGCTAACCATAAGCGTTTCCATTGCGACTGACGCTTAAGGCCTTGCCGGCTAAGGTAAACTGTAGGTTCGCCTAGCGCTCGAAACGCAGTACGGCCTCGAGTTCACGTTCGATCCTGGTTGCCTGAACCGCGGTGGTATTGGGCATGAGCGCACGGGGCAAACCCGCTTCGCAGCCTTGCAACTTCAGCGAGTACTTGATATTGGCCGGAAGATTGTCGGCGGATATGGTGTTCCAGAACCGGAGCAGCGCCTCGTGAATCGTGCGCATGGCCCCTGCCATCCCACAGAGCGACACAAACTCCCGGTACAGCGGCAGGATTAGCGGCGATCATGCGAACACCCAATGCAAAAGAAGGATAGAGCAGCGCGTCTGCAGCAGTATATATCTTTACGTGCTCCGGGCGAACCAGCAACATATTGCCCATAATCAAGGCGACGATGTCGTCGTTCGCTATCCGTTTCGCCCGCGCTTCG
>CALNPU010000202.1 GCA_940588625.1 uncultured Caballeronia sp. | reverse complement strand
GCGGCGCGGCGCCTCATCCGAATCCGGTCGCGTCTGGCGCTGGAGCGCCGGCGCGAGGCACGCCACGCGCCTCCACCTGCCCGCCCGGATTCATGCACGCGATCACTTCGCCACGCGCGAACGCGCCGTGAACATCGACCACGCCGATCAGAAACAGGCTTTTGCCGCCCGCGGTGAGCTTTTCGACCGCGCCACTGTCGATAACCACGTGCCCACACACCTGCAAATGATCGGGCATCCATTGCTTGCGGGCGGCCATACGAGCCGTGCGCGCCATCAGTTGCGTACCAATCATCTCGCACGACGCCAGCCGTGTCAGGACGTCCAACTCCTGCCCACTCGCGATCACCGTATTCGCACCGCTATGCGCCGCGCGTTTCGCCGCGAGAATCTTGGTCAGCATGCCGCCGCGCCCCAGGCTGAAACCCGCGCCGCCCGCCATGGCTTCGAGTTCCGGCGTGTCCGCATCAGCCTGCTCAACCAGCGTGGCCGTAGGATCGTGACGGGGATCCGCCGTAAACAGACCGCGCTGGTCGGTGAGGATGATCAGCGCGTCGCCTTCTATGAGATTCGCTACCAGCGCGCCGAGTGTGTCGTTGTCGCCGAATTTGATTTCGTCGGTGATGACGGTGTCGTTTTCGTTGATGATCGGCACGCAACCCAGGCGCAGCAAGGTGAGCAGCGTTGAACGCGCGTTCAGGTAGCGTTCGCGGTCGGCGAGATCGGCGTGCGTGAGGAGAATCTGCGCCGTGCGCATGCCATGCTTGCCGAAACTGCTTTCGTAGACCTGCGCCAAACCCATCTGGCCAACGGCCGCAGCGGCCTGTAATTCGTTGATTTCGCGCGGCCGCTTCGTCCAGTCCAGCCGATGAATACCCTCGGCAATCGCGCCCGGAACTGACCAGCACGACTTCCTTGCCTTGCCCGCGCAACGCTGCAATCTGCGAGGCCCAGCGGGCGATGGCCGCGTGGTTGAGCCCACGCCCGTCGTTGATCACCAGGCTCGATCCCACTTTCACTACGAGTCGCTTCGAAGCGGCTATGACGGAACGCATCTGACGCATTTCTCCTCGGATTTGCCTCGATAACCCTACGGGCCAAACTTTTACGCTTCGTCTTCGCCGATCTCCGGCGCGGGCTGCGGCGCCACGGCGGTGGGTTCGTTGCGGAAACGAACATCCGCGGCGAGATCTTCGGCTTCTGCCGCTCTCGACGCATCCGAATTCTTCGAGATGTAGTCAAAAATGGCGTACGTCAGGCTTTCGCAGCCCTGACCCGTCAGCGCCGAAATTTCGAACACCGGACCATCCCATTCGTAACGCTTGGTGAAGTCCGCCACGCGCGATTTACGCTCATCTTCCGGCACCATGTCGAGCTTGTTTAGCACGAGCCAGCGCGGCTTTTCATACAACGCTTCGTCATATTTGCGCAATTCGTTGACGATCACGCGCGCCTCTACAACGGGATCGACTGCGTCGTCGAACGGGGCCAGATCAACAAGGTGCAATAGCACGTCAGCGCGCTGCAAGTGCTGCAGGAATCGGTGACCCAGACCCGCGCCTTCCGCCGCGCCTTCGATCAAGCCCGGAATATCCGCAATGACGAAGCTCTTTTGCGGTCCCACGCGCACCACGCCGAGATTCGGCGCGAGCGTGGTAAACGGATAGTCGGCAATTTTCGGCCGTGCATTCGACACCGCCGTGATAAACGTGGATTTACCCGTGTTCGGCATGCCGAGCAGACCGACGTCGGCGAGCACTTTCAGCTCGAGGCGCAGCATGCGCCGGTCGCCCGGCTTGCCTTCCGTCTTCTGGCGCGGTGCGCGGTTCGTACTCGACTTGAAGTGCAGGTTGCCAAGGCCGCCCGCTCCGCCGTGCGCAATCAGCACGCTCTGGTTGTGCTCGGTCAGGTCGGCGATCAACTCGCCCGTTTCCGTGTCCCCGATGATCGTACCGACCGGCATGCGCAAAATGATGTCGTCGCCGCCCTTGCCGTAGCAGTCGGCGCCGCGGCCGTTTTCGCCGTTGCGCGCCTGGTATTTCTTCGCGTACCGGTAGTCGATCAGCGTATTGATGTTGCGGTCCGCAACCGCGTACACGCTGCCGCCCCGACCGCCGTCGCCGCCGTCCGGTCCGCCGAACGGGACGAACTTCTCGCGCCGCATCGACGCGCTGCCATCCCCTCCGTCGCCGGCAATGACTTCAATTCTCGCTTCGTCAATGAACTTCATGAGTTGCTCCGTCCCGTGTTTCACTTTGCATGGGACTGGAGTAGGCGCTAAAACGCCAACTCCAGTCGACACGCTATTCTGTCGCGACCAGCCGATGCCAGCCACTAGGCCATTCGATATATGCCACTACTTGGGAACGACCAATCTTGGGCACGACCAATAAAAAAAGGCCGCCCAATAAAATAAAAAAGCCCCGCGAACTTCGCGGAGCCTTTTCCGGTCCTGAAGCCCGTGCCTTGATGAACCTTAGGCAGCCGGGACGACGTTGACCAGATGCTTCTTTGCTGCGCTTTTCGTCGAAAACGTGACATGGCCGTCGGTCAGCGCGAACAAGGTGTGATCCTTGCCCATGCCGACGTTGTCGCCCGGGTGTATGCGCGTACCGCGCTGGCGAACAATGATGCCGCCTGCGCTGATTGCCTGACCGCCGTAAACCTTCACGCCGAGGCGCTTTGATTCAGAGTCGCGACCATTGCGGGATGACCCGCCTGCTTTTTTGTGTGCCATTTATTTAATAGCTCCTTGACCGTTTAGCTTATCGACTGCAACGCTTATGCAGCGTTGATAGCGTCGATACGCAGTTCGGTGTAATTCTGGCGATGGCCAGCGTGCTTTTGGTAATGCTTCCGGCGACGCATCTTGAAGATCGTGACCTTCTTATGACGACCCTGGGACACGACGGTAGCTATGACGGAAGCCCCACTGACCAGCGGTGCACCGAACTGAATCGATTCACCTTCGCCTACTGCGAGAACCTGGTCGAGCGTGATTTCAGCGTCAATGTCTTCCGGTATCTGTTCTACTTTCAATTTTTCGCCGACAGCAACTTTATACTGCTTGCCACCGGTTTTTATGACCGCGTACATTGAGAATCCCTTCTGAATTCATTTTTTCTGCACACCGTGCGCGAAAACGCGTAATTATACAGAGAGTTAGGCTCTCCGTCAAAACCCTTGTACATCGCGAAAACCGAGGTGGCTGCCGCCCGGACAGAGCAACGTACACGGGCCATGCACGCATCATTACCGCGATTTTTCCGCCTGACGCTGCGCGTCAGGCTTGCCGCGGCGGCCTGCGCGGTTCGTCCAAGGCGTCTTTAGAGGCGACTATCGGCCGATTCGCCTTATAATTCGCGGCACTACCCTAATTGCCAATCATGTCGTCCACTGCCACTTCCTCCTCAAACGCCGCCAACGTGCTCGAGCCTATCGCCGAGGACATGCAGCAGGTCAATCGCATCATCCGGCAGCGCCTGGCATCCGAAGTGATGCTGATCCACCAGATTTCCGAGTACATCATCGGGGCCGGCGGCAAACGGCTCCGGCCCGCGTTGTTGCTGCTGGTCGCAGGCGCGCTCGGCGACACCACCGGGCACCGGCACGAACTCGCCGCGGTCGTCGAGTTCATTCATACGGCCACGCTGCTGCATGATGACGTAGTCGACGAATCCGATCTCCGGCGCGGTCGGAAAACCGCGAATGCGCTGTTCGGCAACGCGGCGAGCGTGCTCGTTGGTGACTTTTTGTATTCGCGTTCCTTCGAGATGATGGTCGGCGTGGGCAAGATGCGCGTGATGGAGATCCTGTCGTTTGCGACCAACGTGATCTCGGAAGGCGAAGTCCTGCAGTTGCTCAACATGCACGACCCGGATGTGGACGAAGCGCGTTACATGCAGGTGATCCGCTACAAGACAGCCAAGCTTTTCGAAGCGGCGGCACAACTGGGTGCGGTTCTGTCGGGGTCGGATGCCCGGATGGAAGCAGCGGCGGCGGAATTTGGCCGGCGTATTGGCACGGCGTTTCAGATCATGGACGACTGGCTCGATTACACAGGCACGGCGGAGTCGATGGGTAAAAACGCCGGCGACGATCTGCGCGAAGGCAAACCCACGCTGCCCCTGATTTATCTGATGGAGCACGGTTCGGCCGAACAGGCAGCGCTTGCGCGTGAGGTGATCGAGCAAGGCGGCACCGATAAATTCGACACCATCTTCAAAACCATCACGAAGTCGGGCGCGCTCGATCACACGCTGAAATGCGCGCGGCAGGAAGCTCAGGCGGCAGCGAATGCGATTTCTTCGTTTCCGGATTCCATTTTTAAAGAGAGCCTGCTAAAATTATGTTCTTATTCGACGGCAAGACAGTCCTGAAAAGGAAACGAACCGTCTCGGAGTGCGGGGTGTAGCTTAGCCTGGTAGAGCGCTACGTTCGGGACGTAGAGGCCGGAGGTTCGAATCCTCTCACCCCGACCAGAATTGATAAAAAAAAACCGCCCAGCAAGCTGGGCGGTTTTTTGTTTTGGGCCGTCGATTTTTTATTCATCGATTATTTTTCGCGATCTATAGCTCGGCACAAGGTTTGCACCATCATCGTCAGATTTAACAACAACACGGTGCTCGCTCATGTCCTCCCTCAGATTTTCATCAGCCAGAAGAATGTCCGTGGGCCAGCGAATCGGACTGTGGTTCGTGTTCTTGTATTTCCTGATCGGCGGCACGTGCCACTTCTTGTACATGCCGCTCTTCGTGCAAATCGTGCCGCCCTATATTCCCTTGCCGCTCATGGCCGTCATTGTGAGCGGCGTTTTCGAGTTACTGGGCACGATCACGTGATGATCAAACGCACTCGAAGTGCAGCGGGCATCGGGCTGACGTTATTGACCATTGCCGTTACGCCCGCCAACGTGTTCATGTATCAACACGCGGATCAGTTCTCGCAAGTTCCATCGTGGTTATTGCTCGTGCGGCTGCCTTTGCAGGTTGTGCTGATTGTGTGCATCTTATGGAGCACGCGCCAGCGCGCTTAACCCACCCGCATACGACCGACGTGATGACTGAACCATCGCTCATATAATGCCGAAAGCACCACTCGGCGGTCCCGTCCCATCACGCTTCCTCTGAAATACCTCAGTGTCTATCCGGAAACGCTCCAGCATAAAGTCCGCAAACTTATCGCCCATGACTAGTTGGGTGTGTATCTCGCCGACCGGTATCCGCACCGCCATGCCGTGCAATCGGACCGCGCGCTGTATCAATACACCGCGGATCTGAAGCAGGAGTTTCTGCGCGTGGCGCCCGCCATCGATAAGGTCAAGTACGACGCCAAGCTCGACGTACTGCGTCTTGCGCTCGGCCTGCACACCGCCATATCGCGCGTGCAGAGCGGCAAGCTCAAGGCGAAGAAGGAGATTCGCGTGGCGTCGCTGTTCAAGGAGGCGCCGCTGGAATTCTTGCGCATGATCTTCGTGCATGAACTCGCGCATTTGAAGGAAAGCGACCACAACAAGGCATTTTACCGGCTATGCGAATTCATGCAGCCGGGCTATCCACCAGGTTGAATTCGATCTGCGCTTATACCTGACACAGCGCGAACTGACACGCGATTCGTGCATCAAGTAATTTCGTCAATCCGCAGTCGCGTGAGCGAGTGTTTCGCTGGCAGCACTTCGCATCGGCCGGATCAGCAAGAGCAGCGGTACCACCAGTAAGGTTGCCACGAACATCAGCTTGAAGTCGTTCAGGTACGCAATCATCTGCGCCTTCTGATTGATCGATTGATCCATCAGTGCGAGACTCATCTGGACCCACTCTCGAGCATGGGCTGCATCGACGGATTAAACACGTTCACATTCGCTGCCAAGTCGGCGTGCACGACCTGGTGAGCCAGCACATAACCGAGCGGGCCGAATTCAAGCTTGTTGTTACGCATTGCCTCGATTTCAGCGTTGTAGCTGGTCGCGACATATAGCTGAGGTGACTTTCCGTGTCAAGTGGGATGCTGGTTTTGGGTTTTTCCGTTCGTTGCTGAATTTCCCGAGGGCGACGCAGCAG
>CALNPU010000201.1 GCA_940588625.1 uncultured Caballeronia sp. | reverse complement strand
GCGAGCGGTCGCTTGTGTTCGCGCGATCGGCTGCCGGGCCTGCGTGATCTGGCTAACGAACTGCAGCTCAATTACACGACCGTGGCCCGGGCCTACGCGAAAGCGCGCAAAAGGGGATGCTCGACTCGCGTGCCTGCACGGCACGTTCGTACGCGGCCGGACCGCGACGCTGCCACTGTCCGGCGGCCGCAGTGTCGAGATGACCATGAACATGCCGCCGGAGCCCGCGGAACTCGCCGCACGCTTGCGCGATTCCGCCGCGCGGCTGTTTTCGGCGACTGACCCGTATCGGCTGCTGCGGTACCAGGATTTCGGTGGCACTGCTGACGATCATGCAGCGAGTACGAAGAAGTGGCTGAAGCGCTGTTTCAACGATTGCGATGAAGACAAGGTGCTGGTCTGTCACGGCATTCATAGCGCGCTGGTGACGCTGGTGGCGCAGCTTGCATGATCGGGCGGGACCATTTGCCTTGATACGCTGGCGTATCCGGGCATCAAGGCGATTGCCGCGCAACTGGGCGTGCGTTTGCAGGCGCTGGCGCGTGATGACGACGGGTCGCTGGCTCATGCGTTCGAGGCGCTGTGCAAGAGCGACGAACCGAGTGCGCCTACTGCAATCCTACGATCCAGAACCCGAGCACGGTGACCCTGTCGTCGAAACGTCGCGAGGCGCTTGCCGATGTCGCGCTAAGGTACAGCATGCCGATCATCGAAGAAGATGCGTATGGCATGTTACTGGCCCAGGCACCCGATGCGCTGGCTACGTTGGCGCCCAATCTGACTTATTACGTCACCGGGCTGTCCAAGAGTTTTGGCGTCAGTCTGCGCATTGCTTACATTCGTGCGCCGTCCGCCCGTCGCTCCCAGCATCTCGCCGGGGCGCTACGCGCAACGACTGTCATGGCGAGCCCATTCACCGTGCTACTGGCGATGCAGTAGGTCAGCAACAGTACGGCAGACCTCATGCTCGACGCGATTCGTGCGAAGTCCGCGGTCCGTCAGGAGCTTGCCGCACGCGTGCTTTCCAACTGGAAATTCGATGCTGATCCCGCCGGTTTCCATCTCTGGATGCCCATTCCGGCGGAGTGCGGATGGAACGCATCCAAGCTTGCATTGCAGTTGCGCTCGCAAGGGATTGGCGCGGTGTCAGCGGCGGCTTTCGCGACCGATGGCAATCCGCCCGAAGCCATTCGCGTATGTCTTGGCGGCCTCAAGAATCTTGATGAGTGTGAAGACGCGCTCAGGCTGATTGCGGACACCGTCGAATATCCTCATCATCTGCATTTGCCGGTAATGTAGGCGCTTAAGTTGTCCGCAGCCATCACGAAGTCTTGTTACGATACAGGCTTTCGTGTCGACCGCTTACCCCATGCGCCATGTCCGGCTTCTCGCTCGCCTAGCCTCGTTCATCGTTGCTGCACTTTTCTTCTCCACTGCTCACGCGGGCAACCCCGACGCGTTATGGCAGATTGTCCACAACTCATGTGAGCCCGCCGCGCGCGGCGCAGATGTCCCGCAAAAATGTGTCGACGTCGATCCGACCGGCGGCTTCGCGGTTCTCAAGGATCTCAACGGCATTGCCCAGTATTTGTTGATTCCGACGGCTCGAATCGGTGGCATTGAAAGCCCCGATCTGCTGACACCGGGCTCGCCGAATTACTGGCGCGCGGCGTGGGGTGGCGTGGGAAGCACGGCGTTTTGTCGAAGCGAAGTTAGGCCAGGACCTTCCCCGAGACAAACTCTCGCTCGCCATCAACTCGACTAGCGGGCGCACGCAAAACCAGTTGCACATCCATATCGATTGCCTTGCTCCGGATGTCGTTCGCGCATTGCGTGAGCAAGGCCCGAAGATCGGCAATGAATGGACGGCATTCCCCACTCTGCTGCGCGGACATGCATATCGCATTCGACGTATTGATGACGCCGACCGCGCTTCCATCGATCCCTTCAAGCTCCTTGCCCCCGACGTGGCAAGAGAAGGCCAGGTCATGGCCGACCCAGACTTTGCTGCTCGAGGGGACCACGGCGCCCGACGGCAAGCCGGCATTCTTTCTTCTCAATGATCACGTACAACGCGATAGAGGCGACTTCGCGTCGTCGGAGAATACGTGCGCCGTTGCACGTGCGAAGTAGATCGGGCGACCTGTATCTCGAAATTTTGCCCTAGCCGGCCAGCGCGCTTCGCTGCACTATGTCGCTTCGATCAATCTGATTGGTAGGACAGGCACCATGAACAGCATGCGAACCATTGGCATGGATCGGCAGGATGAGCTGGAAATCGACTACCGAATACTATCGTCTGATCAACCGGGACGTGCGCACGCGCCTCGGTGGTCTGAACTCTGCCCAAGTCCTGCTGCATAGCGTGAATTTCGTGCCGATCGAACAGCTTCAACGCGACGGACAGTGGAACATCGCGGGTATCCGGCTGGCCGATGCCGCGCGTCATCTTGAAGCGGGCGGCACGCATTGCATCGTGCTCTGCACGAACACCATGCATCTCGTTGCACCGCAAATTGCGGCGGCGGTGTCCGTGCCGTTCCTTCATATCGTCGATCCAACGGGGATCGAGGCGCAAAAGCGGGGGCATACATAAGGTCAGTTTTATCGGCACAGCCTTTTTGATGCGCGAAAGTTTTTTCCGCGACCGCCTGCAGGAACGGTATGGTATAGCGACGCTCTTGCCCGAGCCTGCCGAGCAAGCGGTGATTCACGACATCATCTATCGCGAGTTGTGCCTGGGGATTGTCAACGACGACTCACGCAAGAGTATCGCGACGTTCTTCACGGACTAGCGGCGCGTGGCGCGGAAGTGATCGTGCTGGGATGCACTGAAATCATGCTGCTGGTGAACGAAGCCGACAGTCCCGTACCGTTGCTCGATACCACCACGCTTCACGCCCGCAGCGATGTGTAAACACACGCGGACGCACAGCTTCGATCACTGCCTCGGGCAGCACCTGATGCAACGTGCGCACCGTGAAGTCGAGGTCTTCCATGGCCACGTCGAAGACCAGCCGGAGGTCGTCATGGTCGCGCGATGCCTGACTGACATATAATACGCCCAGCGGCGAGTGGAAGAGGCGCCTGATGTGCTCGCGGGCGACCTCATCCTGCCTGCTGTGCAGGACGGCTGAGAGATGGACACGGGACACGGGAGGCGCTGACAGCGTTTCCCGTGCGGCAGATTTATTCGATGTAGCCGAGCCGGCAATTCTTTCAAGGACTAGGTTCATTACGCTGCAAGCTCCTTAATTCGGGATCACTTGCAGCGTATCTTTTTGTTTGTAAACACCGCGTTAATATTGCTGACGGCGCTGTATAGATCGCTTAATCGATGCCGTGAAATACCGCATCGTCAGGTCCGATGTAAGCCGGTGACTTCCATGCGGCGTCGCGCATGGAATGCTGTACTTGGCGTTCTACGCCTAATAGCACCGCGAAGATCGCCATGCGCACCGGAATCCCATTGTCTGTCTGCCGAAAAATGGCCAGCCTTGGATCGTGGTTGAGGTCGGTGCTCAGGTCGTTGGAGCCCGGTCGGCCATCACGCGGCAGCGGATGCATGATCAAGGTATCCGGCCCGCAAACGCTCTCTACGAGTGCCTGGTTAATCTGGAAATCCGGCGTGTAACCTTCAATGGATTCATCGGCAAAACGCTCTTTCTGAATCCGCGTTGCATACACCACGTCCGCGCCCTTCAACCCCGTCTGCAAGTCGTTGGTCTGCTCGACCACATGATCGCCGCGATTAATCTGATCGAGGATAGAAGCGGGTATCTCGAGCGAGGCGGGTGAGATCAGCGTGAACTTCAGCCTGCGGTACAACGCGAGCAGCTTGGCCAGCGAATGGACCGTGCGGCCATATTTAAGGTCGCCCACCATTGCTATATGTGAGCCGTCGACAATCTTTCCCACACGCGAGAATTCGCGCTGGATGGTGTAGAGGTCGAGCAGCGCCTGACTGGGGTGCTCGCCGGGACCGTCACCGGCATTGATCACCGGCACGTTGGTCGCGCGCACGAACTCCGCCACCGATCCCTTCTCCGGATGACGCACGACAAGCGCGTCGGCGTAACCGCTGATCACGCGGCTGGTGTCGTAGATCGACTCGCCTTTTGCCATCGACGAAAACGTGAAGCCGGTCGTGTCGCACACCGATCCGCCCAGCCGGCAAAACGCCGCGCCGAAGCTGACGCGCGTGCGGGTGCTGGCTTCAAAAAAAAGATTGGCGAGCACCGCGCCTTCCAGCACGCGCGTGATTTTCTGGCGGCGCGCGATAGGTTGCATCGTGTCCGCAACCTGGAACAGCGCTTCCACCGAGTCTCGCGAGAACTGGTCGACAGACAGCAGATGCGGCCGGCCTTCGTGAAGAATGGAAGGGAAATATACGCGTTGTGTATATTCATCGCCGGACGGGATTCTTTCCACCAGTTCTATGACGTAACGGCTCGCAATCTCGGGCATGGCCCGCGACTCCGCCGATTCATCCGGCAGCAGCCACGTATCGAGAGCACGGCGCGACACGCCAATCCGGTTCGCGAAGGCATCGCGGGTCATGTTCAGGCGGCGCATGGCATCGCGCAGAAGAGTTTGTTGTTGAGCTTGCACGATGGGCGCTCCGGAAGTGGTTATGTACGCAATGCGTATATTAAATCACTCGCCTAAAAGGTGCAATACGACATCACGGCTATTTGCGACGCGACGGTGTTCGAAGACATAAATGCCTTGCCACGTGCCCAGGACCATCTGGCCGGCATCGACGGGAATGGATAACTGGACTTGCGTCAGCGCGGTTCGCAGATGCGCGGGCATGTCGTCGGAGCCTTCTGCGTCGTGGATGTAACGCCCCGGCGCTTCCGGAGCGATGGTTTCGAAGAACTGTTCCAGGTCCGTGCGGATGTCGGGATCGGCATTTTCCTGGATCAGTAACGACGCCGAGGTGTGCCGCAGGAATACGGTCAGCAGACCGGTCTGGATGTCCTGCAGATCGATCCAGTTTTCAATGTCGGAAGTAATTTCGTGCAGTCCGCGCGTGCGTATGGGCACGCTCAGATGATAGAGCGCCTGCTTCATGTCGATGTCTCCAGAGGGAATGCGCGACGGAGAAAGTGCTACGCGTGCCTATGAAGTTTATCGGTTGGAGCGTTATCGGTTGGAGCGGGTTTCGGCAGACGGTGAGCGCGCGGACCGGACGAGGGATGTCACGGTCATGGTCACCGCGCGCCGGCGTCTTGCCAAACATGCGGATCAATGGCCGAAATAGGTCGACTGAGCGGCGTTATCCGGCGCGATATGCGTGGGCATACCGGATGCGGACGTGCCGTAGGCCGGTGATCCATACGATGAAGACGCGATGCCTTGTTGTTCGGCGACGCGTTGCTCGGCGGCCTGGATATCTTGCGGGTAGTTGACGTCTTCACCGCCCGGGTTGTAGCCGGCTTTTTCCAGTTGAACGAGTTCGGCTTTGACTTGGGTGCGGGTGACGGGGCCGTTGCTTTGCGCGAGAGCGAAGGCAGGGGCGGCCAATGCCGAGGAGATAACGAGAGCGGCGGTAAGGAATTTATTCACGATGACCTCAAATATAAAATTAGGATTCCGATGTATTTAACTGAATTGCGAAGATTGATTTAGCGCGATGGATCAGTTCGTTGCGCTGGACGAGTTGATGGCAGTTGAGCTTGCTACTACGTTGGTCCTGGTTGTCTGGTCTTGTGCCAGGTGTGCTTCTTGTTGTTGTTTAAGTTGGTGCGCGAAGATCGGGTTGACGTGGGGTAGGACGTGTCGGTGACAAAATCCCGACCAGCCCTGCTGGGCCTGGATCAGTTCCTGATAGACCTGGGCGCGGGTCTTGGTTTGGGCGAATGCGTGTGCTGATGCGATGGTGGCGAGGAAAAGTACCGCGACGCTGAAGGTTTTCATGGTTCGCTCCTGCTGGGTTGAATGTGTGCGGCTTGCAATGGAGAGAACCCGGAATGAGCGCGGGATATTCCCGATGAATTTGATTATTTTTTAAAGGCTATACTTAGCGCGAACTGAGCGATCATGTCGGCGCGAGCGAATCTCGGCCTACCCCACCCCTATTGAGGGCGTC
>CALNPU010000200.1 GCA_940588625.1 uncultured Caballeronia sp. | reverse complement strand
CAGAAAACTGGTTCGACTTGTTCGCGGCTCCATTCTCTCAAGAGTCCGAGCCTCCACCAAACTCGGAACGGTTCAGTCATTCATGCACAGGTGGTACAGACGCCGACATCGGTGGACGAGTTCAACAACACACCTCAACCCCGTGATTAGCGGTTGGTCATGTCGTCTATCAAGCGTCCCAGGAGGTTCCCGCCGGTCGATGATGGTTGTTCACCCTACATTTCTGTTAACGCAACGGATGCAGATTGGATAACAACTTTCCTGACTTTTTTTGCTTAAGGGCGATGGGGGTTAACGTTAATCAATCGGTGAATCAAGCTGTTAATCCGGCTATGAAGCAAGGCACAAATCAGAACAAGGATTGAGCCTGGTGAATACCTCAGTCAATACGATTGCAATGTCGGCATTTTGTAATTTATCGGAGCGTTACATGCCGTTCATCGATCACGCTGCATGCCAGGTTCCGGCATGCAGCGTGATCAAGCATGCGCAAGGTTTGTTCCTGCTATTTTCAAGGAGCGTTTGTCATGTGGTGTAACGCATGTAAGCAGTCTTGCAACGCACTAGAAGCTTGCACGGCATACACTCATCATGCGTCTTCTCCCAAGACGCGGTTGTGAGTGATGCAAGTGACTGCAGCTTGGCCCGCCCAGAAGGGCGGGCCGTTTTTTCTTCACGAACAAACAAGTCTCCAATGAACCGTATCCTGTTCGCGCCGGCCGTCACGTGCCTGCTATTCGTTTCTTCAACTTACGCACAGTCGAGCCCGGACATCGCTAACTCGGCTATAGCGCAGAACTTCCAGTACATCAATCACCCGCCCGCGCCGCCCGTTGAAGCCAGCGCTCCGGCCGCGACCGGAAAAGGTCGGGGGCATCGGCACCAGCAGACCTCGACTGACACCGACCAGACGCAATAGCAACAACACCAGCGGTTCTAGAGCCGGCAGCATAAAGCTCACCAATCTTTGGGATTGCAAACGCCGGCGCAGCGGGGTGAACCCGGAGCCTGCGCGTTCGCATTCACACTCTTGCGGTTGGTTTCGGTCAAGTCATCCGCGTGTCTGACTTCCACATGCAGTCCTCATGATCCGGCTACTATCGGAGCAGACACTCTTTTGAGCCTGCCCTTCATGCCATCACGTCCGATCCCAGGCCGCCGTCGCTTCGTGCTTGCCTGCTTGTCGTTGTTTTGCACTGTTCCCCTCAGCGTTCACGCCGCCGTACCGCCATTTGCAGCAGAGCGTTTCCGAAAACGCGTCTTCGCCCACTACATAGTCGCGTGGCCGCGTGGTGGTCCGCACGCAACCGTCGCCGCTTATGAGTCGGAATGCCGCGACGCACGCGCGCGCGGCATCGACGGCTTCGCACTCAATTGCGCCGGTTGGGACCGCAGCGAGCCGCACTATAAACAACGCGTGCTGCGCTTGTACGACGCAGCCGCGCGTCTCGACTTCGACTTCAAGCTGTTTGTCTCCGCCGACGGCCAGGCGCAAGCCGAAATCGAGGACATAGTCGCCACTACGCGTGGTCTCAAGGTGCAATTGTTCGTTGATAACAAGCCCGTGCTGTCCGTCTATGCCGCGGGAGGCAAGGATTTCGCACATGGCGCCGCGCTCATGCGCGAAGCGGGCCGGCTAGGCGCGTTCTTCGTGCCGCACTTTTTCCCGTCCTCAGGAGAGCGCCAGATTTCCGCAGACGAGGCCACTCAGATCGCAGAACAGCTTGGTAGTGCTGATGGTTACTTCTACTTCGGCGCGGCGGGTGCGCCAAACCTGATCGCGAAGTCCACTGAAGCGCTCAGCGCGGAACTCAAGACCCGGGGCAAAGTGTTCATGGCGCCGGTCACGCCGTATTATCGCGGGCTGCGGGCGGGCACCAACTATCGCGCGTTCGAAACCAGCGGTTTTTCCGGCATGGCGACCGAATGGGAAGCGGCGGCCACATCCGGCCTGGCATGGGTGCAGATCGTGACCTGGAATGACTGGGCCGAATCACGTATGTCGCGCCCATCGGCGGCACAGGCCGCGCTCATGTCTATGACGACCGCTTCGGCGATCTCCTCTCGCATACCGGTTATCTCGACGCGAGCCAATACTACATCGAATGGTTCAAGTCAGGCAGCAAGCCTGCCATCACGCGGGATCGGCTGTTCTATTTTTATCGGTTGAATCCGCTCGGGCAGGATCATCAGCGTTGGCCAGAGGCACACGATGCCAGCACGCCACCGCACACCAGCGAGCCGCTGTCGTCGCAAATTCACGTATCGGTGTTCCTGACAGCGCCGGCTGTGCTTGTCGTGTCGCTGGCGCCGGCCCAGAGTGCTGCCACGCGCTTTGATGTGCCCGCGGGCGTGACACATCTCAGCCGAGCCCGCACACCTCGTTTTGTACTGCAGCGGCAGGGCAAGACCGTTATAGACAAAACTGGCGAACAAGCCATCACCGCCGACCACTTTTCCGACACCTATAACTATTTTTCGGGTAGTGCGGATGCCTAGCAAGGCTTGGGGCAATCCAGCCGTCAGGCGACGAGGTGGCACACCGCTTCAACGCGATTGCCCGCCGGATCAAGGAGGAACGCGGCGTAATAACCTGGACGGTAGTCGGATCGTAGCTCCGGGGCGCCGTCCGAGCGGCCTCCGGCGGCAAGGCCGGTCGCGTGGAACACGTCGACCTGTGCACGGGACGCGGCCTTGAAACACCAGTGCCGTTTGTTGTCGCCTATCACCCCCTGATCCAGGTACACCGCGAGATAGGTCGACACAGCGTCCTGCGCGGTGCACCGTTCGCCGTACCCCAGCGCGTGCGGCAAGTCATACACCTTCGCTGCGCCGAGCGTGCTCATGATCGCGTCGTAAAAAACGCCGGGCGATGTCGAGATCGGGAACACCGATAGAAACGTGATCGAGAAGCTGCATGCTCGGTCGCTCAAGAATAGATGAAGAGGGCTAGGGGTGGAGTGCTTAGGGCGGAGTACTGCTCAATGCTTAATGCTCACTGGGCCGCTTCGATCTGCGAGAAGGTATAGAGGGATTTCAATTCAATCCCGATTCCCGCAAGCATTTCCTTACCACCGCTTTCGCGGTCGATCACACACAGCGTCAGCGAGACCGGCACGCCGTCAGCGCGCAGTTTCGCCACGGCGTCGGAAATGGCGCCGCCGCTAGACACAATGTCCTCAACCAGCACGAGCTTGCGGCCGGCCAGATCTGCGCCTTCCGCATACTTGCAGGTGCCGTACTCTTTCGCTTCCTTGCGGATATACGCTGCCGGCAAGCCGGTCACCTGGCTGAGCATGGTCATGATCGGAATGCCGCCCATCTCGAGACCGCCCAGTATTTCGGTACCTGGGGGGATCAGGGGCACCATCGCTTCCGCAATCGCTTTCAGCAATACGGGATCGGACTCGAAGCGATATTTGTCGAAGTAGGTGTTGCTGCGCTTGCCTGAACGCAGCAGGAAATCGCCGCTCAACTTGGACACTTCGCGGATTCGCCGCGCAATGGTCATGAATGGTTTCCTCTTACTTTTACCGGGTAACAATTGTTTCGCGGTCGCAAATCTACGCGAAAACTTACTTTCGAGGAAGCAATTATCCCAAGCCCAGCCATCCAGCCTGGCGTGATCACGGATTCCCGGCTGGGAATTATCCGGCAGCAAAATACCCGGATAAAGTCCTGCTCGCATGCCCGCCAAGGGCGAAGGGATAACGCCCTGCCCGCACCGGGCAGCGATAGACTTGGGGCCTCGCACCAGCCCGCCCTGTCGGCAAGCCCAAGAACCGCCCATGATCACCCTGCAAAAATCCATCGAGACCTATATTCGGGCGAAGGACAGTAATCGCCCATTTTTGATCGCGGACGCATTTACCACCGATGCCGAACTCACTATGCAAGTGAACACCTCGGAAATCTCGTTTCCGGGCACAGTGAAAGGCGCGAAAGCCATTTCGAATGTTCTGGTGAGCGAGTTTTCCCAGCGTTATGAGAATGTCTACACCTTCTGCATTGGCGACCCGCCGGTGGCCGGAACGGCGTTCAGTTGCGACTGGCTGGTGTGTATGTCGGAGAAGAGCACCAGTCTCGCGCGAGCCGGTTTCGGCCGATACGACTGGTTGGCGGCGGATTTGGGACAGGTCCGGCAACTTCGAATCACGATAGAAGAAATGACCACGCTGCCGCAGGACACGGCCGAGCCGATCTTGCGATGGGCCGACGCACTAACGTACTCGTGGTAGCCTCGCGAACGGCTTGGCCGGGGTACCACCGGACCTGAAAGCGATCGACCGCATCCGGGCCGCGCTCGCCTAGCGCATCCGCACGATGAAAACAGCGTGAAGCGGGTTTGGGCCGGGATCCCTCGCCCAAACCCGCCAAAGCCGCCGATAGGGTCCAATCCGGCAAAATCTGCCTTGGGGCAAATCGAACGGCCGCCCGGCTTAGAGTGCTGCGTACGCCGGCTTGTAAGCGCAGTCGCAGATCAGTGCGGTGATGTCGTCCGGCCTTGGCACGCGCGCCAGTTGATTGTCGAAAATACACTCGGCAACGCGCATGGCCACATGGAGCGAGGCCTCGAAAATCTTGCTCTGCGGCGGATAGATCAACCCGGTTGCAAGGCTGGTTTCGGAGACCTGCTCGGCCACTGCTTTCGCCCGCGACAATGAACATTTCGTCCGTGACCCGGGTCGCCTGGGTGGCGAACACAGCCATGCCGAGCGCGGGGAAAATATAGAATTGTTGCCTTGTCCCGGCACAAGCGGGCGCCCTTCTATTTCCACCGGCGGGAACGGACTGCCGCTCGCGAAAATGGCACGGCCGGAGGACCACCGGTACGCTTCCTCGACCGTGCACTCGAAGCGTGAGGTCGGGTTGGAATACGGGAAGATGATCGGACGCTCGTTGATCTCCGCTGTGGCCTCGATCACGTGCTGGTTGAAGAGCTTGGGCACGGTATTGACACCAATGATGCCGGTCAGCTTCAGCGTCTTCACTGCGTCGGTAAATGTACTCACCTGCGCAGATCCACCGCGAAAGGCTTCTGGAAATCGGCTAGGTCCTGGCGTGATTTCACCATTAGCCCGTTCACGTCGAAGAGCGCATTGCGCGCCCGCGCTTCGTCAATACTCAAACCTTCCAGTACCATCGCCTGGCTGATCAGCTCGGCAATGCCGGTCCCCGCAGAGCCGCCACCCAGAAACAGGAATCGCTGGTCGACAAGCTTTTGCTTCGAGATGTGAAGCGCGGCGAAGATCCCCGCCAGCGTGACCGAGGCAGTGCCCTGGATGTCGTCGTTATAGGTGCAGATCTTGTCCTTGTATCGTATCGCGCGAGCAGCGGGACAGCATTGAAGTTCGCGAAGTCTTCCCATTGGATGCAGCATTTCGGATGCAACTCCAGCGCTGCTTCGACGAACTCGTTCACGAATGCATGGTATTCGTCGCCGCGCACACGCTCCTGACGCAGGCCCAGGTAGAGGGGATCGTCGAGCAAGTCACGGTTATTGGTGCCCACCGTCCAGCGTCACCGGCAAGCAGTATTGTGGCGGCACTTGGGGCGGCACGCCTGCGCACGCGGCGTAGAGCGAGAGCTTGCCGATAGGAATGCCCATTCCGCCGACGCCCAGGTCACCCAGTCCGAGAATGCATTCACCATCCGTCACCACGATGAAACGAACATCCGTTTCCGGCCAGTTCTGCAGCAGATCCTTCACCCTTCCCCGTGCCGAGATGGGGATATACATGCCCCGCGTCGCACGGAAGATGTGATTGAATTTCTGGCATGCCTCGCCAACTGTTGGTGTGTACACCAAGGGCATGAATGTCGCCGGATCGGACATGATCGTGGCGTAAAACAAGGTCTCATTGCGTGCCTGCAGATCGGACAACAGAAGATATTTTGCAGGTCGTTCTCAAGAGCAGCCAGTTCCGTGTGCGTACGCACAACCTGCAATTCCAGTGAACTGCTGCCCGGCGGCAGTAACCCTTCGAGGTGGTATTGGCGGCGTTCGGCTTCGGTAAAGGCGGAACCTTTGTTAAGACGGGGATCGCGAAGGAGATCGCGGCCATTAAGCTCGCTAGTTGACCCTGAACAAAATTGGTTTTGGTGGCGAGCGGTCTAATCGCTAGGCTCACACGCGAGCGGCCGGGTTCAG
>CALNPU010000199.1 GCA_940588625.1 uncultured Caballeronia sp. | reverse complement strand
GGCAGGCGCAGGCGACCGGACCCACGGGACCGTCCGGACGCGATATGCGATCGGATCGAACGCCCGAAGGCCGGCATGCGCGACAACGGCCACACCATGGGTGAGCTGTACCGTCAACGCATGGCGCTGGGCGACAACACAAGCGTGCTCGACGACATGAAGCAGTACGAGCAGATCACCCAGGCGCACGCGGACGGCACGAAGCGTCTGGTCGAGGCCTTCGAGCCGCTTTATGCGAGCCTTTCACCCGAGCAGAAGAAACTCGCCGACGCAAGCTTCCACCAGTCAGGCAAGCCGGGCGAGCACAAGGGACGCGCGCCGCATCGCAAAGTACCGGCAGCCGCAGCGGCTGATAGCGCCTCGACCACAAAGCCTTGAGCCTTGCGGTAACGGCTTGATCTAAAGACTAGACTTCACGCGGGTTATCCAGGTGAAACCCGTGAAAAAGCGCTCGCATCGTAGTTTCGATGCGAGCGCTTTCACATTGCGGTATGCACAATAGGGAGCTTGGCGTTACGATTGCGGATTATTAACGTTTCAGCGTTTCCATGACATCCGCATGACACCAATCACTCTCACCCACCTCGACCTTACCGCTGACCCCGCCGCGCATCGCGTGGTGAAAGACGAAACCGCAGCGGTCCAGTTTGCTGAAGAGCCGGGCTCGCTGATGAGCCTGGAAGGTCCGAACCGCTATGCTCCCGGCGATGCGTTGATCACCGGCGCGACCGGCGAGCGCTGAGCGGTATCGCGAGATCGGTTCGATGCAAAGTACGCCGTGCACGACGATCTCACTCATGGTCATGCCGGGACATACCGCAACGTGCCGGTCGCGGTCCTCGCGAAGCAAATGCACGAAGCGTTTTCAATCGCGCGTTCGGAAGCCGGCGATGTGCTTCACGGCGAAGCAAGCGACTGGGTCATGCAATACGCGCCGGGAGAGCCGGGAGACTATGGGGTAGTCAAGGCTGTCCGTTTCGCCAAGGTTTATAAGCGCGCTTTATAAACATGTTTTGTAGGCGCGTTTCATAGCCTCACCAAGCAGCGCAAGGCCGGACCACTCTGCGCGCGCCAGACTGACGCTTACGCAAAATCCTCGCCTATATCCGATCTCGATCATGCGTGGCACCGTTTCCCCAGCTGCGTACATCTCCTCGAGCGAGCCGAGCGTGGCTTCCACATACGCACGCAGGACCGTATAGCTGCGCGCGTGCAGACGCGGCGGGATCGAAGCGCATCGCTACGTAATGAATCACAAGTGAGAGCCGGCCGTCGTCTCCCGGGCGTTCGGCGAATTGCGTCTGCTCCGGGAACAGGTCGCTGACCACGCGCGCCAGCAATTCGATATCGGCACTCGGGCAGTCGTATTGATATTCGTCGCCCCTCAGTCTCCGGCCTCTACACGCGCCGTACGCGCCGCTCGATTCGCGGCTACCGCCACGCCCAGGAAATAGCGCCGCAGCGCACGCATCACGATCAGGCCGAACACGAGATACACGGCGTCGGCGGCAAGCAACGGAATCAACCGCGCCTGATACAGCGCCACCGGCAACGCGATCAGCGCGTGCGCAAGGATCATGAACGGCAGCGTAAAGCGGAAACGCTCACGCAGCATGTGCCACATTCCCACCGACAAGCCCATCTGGAACACGAATGCCGCCGCCCGCTCGACCAGGAACAACGCGGCGGATTCCGGCGCGAGACTGCCGAGCAGGGCGTGCAGCCCCAGCAGCGACTCGGCCGGGATGCTCGTGAAATACTGATCGAGCATGCCGCGATCGGCGAGCAGCGCGTAGAGGATCCACTGCAGTTGCACCAGCACGCCAACAAGCCACGCCTCCGCGCCGCCGTGGCCGATTCCATAACCCAGCGCCGTGCCCGGGGGCTGCAACGAGGCGGGATCGCGTTTGATCAACCACTTCATACCGGCGTAGTGCCCGACTTCCTCGCAAATACCCGTCGCGAGCGCGCCGTAGATCACGAAAATGGCCGGATTCATCAGCAGACCAACCGTGGTCGCGTTGCTCAGCACGAGCCCGTGCAGGCCATGTTCGATCACCATCGAAAACAGTGCGAAGACTGCGTCCCGACAATCACGTCACGCCGCTCGAAACCAAATCGGGGTTTCGTCTTGCGATACAGCCAGATAAGCAACGCGGCAATCAGCAGCGTCGCGAGGGTGATACAGACCAGCCTCAAGGCACTTACCATTAGTTAAATTTCCTCAAGAACTATGTGCCGCCATGATTCGTTGGGACGGTACCGTGGTCGACGTCGATGCCCGCACGACCACTTCGCCCAGCAGCAGGCATTCTCGCGCCGCCACGACCGTACCTTCTATGCGCTCGTGCAGGAACTCGACAGCGCACTCGCCTATGGTATAGGTCGGCTGCCGCACGGTCGTCATTCCGGCCAGCTCGGCCCACTCGGAGTCATCGATACTCATCAGTGCCACCCGCCGCTGCCAGTCGACGCCATGACGATCCTTCAGGTGCAGCGCAACCCGCAATGCGACCGGCGCGTTCGCCGCGAACAGCGCTATGCGGCGGTTCTGCCGTTGCGCGGCGTCGATGCGCGCATCGATTTCAACAAGGGTTTCGTCATTATCCAGATCGAGCACGATCGTGGCGCCGGAGACCTTAGAAACACCGAGTACGCCGATAGTGTCAAGAAATGCCGCTTCGCGCACGCGTCGTGAGCTGACCTGCGCGTACGGCTGGACGACAAACAGCAGTTCATCGAAACCCTGGCTGACGAGATGACGGATCGCCATCCGCACCGCTTCGGTATTGTCCAGTCCGACCATGTCGGTGACGAGTCTTTCGACGGCATGGTTCACCAGCACGACCGGCACACCACCGCGAGTGAGCGATTCCAGCGTATCCTCCTTCAAGCCGAGCGCGTTCACAATCACGCCTTCCACGCGATACGTGGTCAGCAATTGCAGGTATCGCCGCTCCAGGTCGACCTCGTTCGCCGCGTGGCAGATCAGCAGCATATAACCCGCGTGACAGGCTGCTTCCACGCCCTGCAGCACCTCGACAGAGTACGGATTCGTGAGGTCGGCGACCAGCATCCCGACCAGCCGATTGCGCCCTCGTTTCAACCCGTGCGCCATCTGGTTGGTGCGGTAATCGAGCTTCGCGATCACCTTTTCTATGTGCTCGCGCAGTTCCGTCGACAACACGCCCGTCTCGCCATTCAGATAGCGCGAAATGCTGGGCTTGTCGGTGCCAGCTTCGCGCGCGACGTCGGTGATGGTCGCGCGCCGGTCATTCGAAAAATTGTCTCTTGCCATGTTCTCGTTCGACACCCGATAAAAACAAAGCGCGCCTGGGCGCGCTTTGTCCAATGCAGCAAGCTTATCGTCAAGCCGCTCAGCGCTTCAATGCTTCCGGATTCACCATGTTGTTTTTCAGCGTGCCATTCGACGCACCGATCAGGTTTTCCACGGCGTTCGTTCATCGCGTGGAGGGGGTTTCGTGCGTGGCTGAGCCAATATGCGGCAGCGCCACCACGTTCTTCATCTTGAGCAACGGCGAGTCGGCAGACAGCAGTTGCTTGACGAACACATCGAGGCCCGCGCCGAGAATCGTACCGTCCTGCAATGCTTGAATCAGCGCATCTTCATCCACCGTCGGTCCGCGCGATGCGTTGATCAGGATCGCACTGCGCTTCATTTTTTTCAGTTGCTCGGCACCGATCAGGTTGCGCGTTTCAGCAGTCAGCGGCACTTGCAGGAGCACGAAATCGGAGGTCGCCAGCAACTCGTCGAGGTCGACTTTCTTCGCGCCGTACTTCCGTTCAGCCTGCGCATTCGCGCTGCGGTGGTGTACAGTACGTTCATCCGGAAGCCGAGCGACGCGCTACCGCACCGCCAATGCGCCCCAGGCCAATGATACCGAGCGTCTTGCCCTGCACATCAACACCAAAATGGTCTTCGCCGATACTCTTCGTCCACTTGTCCGCCTTCACCCACTCTGCAAGTTCCACCACGCGGCGCTCGCTCGCGAGGATCAGCGCGAAACCCGTATCCGCCGTGGATTCCGTCAGCACGTCTGGCGTGTTCGTGAGCAAGATGTCGCGGCGGTTCAGGTCGGCGATATCGAAGGCATCGAAACCAACGGAAACCGTCGCCAGCGCCTTCAGCTTCGTCGCCCCTTCGAGCATGGCCGGGGTGATCTGCACGCTCGCGCCGATGAGCCATCGGCATCTTTCAACGCTGCAACGAACGCGTCGTGCTGCTTCGGGTCGACGGTCGTGACGTCCGCGTGTTCCTGGAGATACGCAAGCACGTCCGTTGGCAACGGCTTATATGCGACGATTTTCTTTTTCATCGAAACAGGTCCTGTGGGATCAAGATAGGTTGGTGTCTCAAGCGTCTCTATTGTCTTAAGCACGTTTAGCCAGTTTAGCGGCGGCTGCGGTTTCACCAGCGTCAGTGTGACGGCCGCCACCAGAGCGGCGCTCATGGACACATACGACGCCGCCGGCGAGCCCGTTGCACCGTTCAGGTACCCGACCACATACGAACCGACAAACGATCCAAGCGCGCCCATGCTGTTAATGAGCGCCATGGCGCCGCCCGCTACGTTCTTCGGCAACAACTCGGGCACGAGCGCGAAGAACGGGCCGTACGGCGCATACATTGCCGCGCCCGCGATCACGAGCGCGTATAGGAGCCCCAGAAACTCGTCGATCCAAGCAGGTACGATCTGTGCCGATCAGCAGGAACGGCCACACGAACAACTTGCGGCGCTCGAGTTTGTCCGACGCCCACGACGCCGCGATCATCGCAATAGTCGCGGCGAGATACGGGACGGCTGATAGCCAGCCCGTCTCGACCATGCCGAACGTGGACGCGTTCTTGAGGATCGACGGCAGCCACAACACGAAGCCGTACACGCCGATGCTCCAGCAGAAATACTGCGCGGACAACTTGATCACCGCGGCAGATTTAAACGCCTCGCCATAGTTCTTGATCGGTTTGATCGCTGCTTGTTCCGCTTGCAGCGTGTTGTCCAGATCGCGCTTTTCCTGGTCGGACAACCACTTAACCTGCGCTGGCTTGTCTTGCACGATGAACCACCAGATCACCGCCCAGATAATGGCCGGCGCGCCCTCCACCACGAACATGTGGCGCCAGCCGAACGAGTTGATCAGGTAACCTGATACCGCCGACATTCACAGCACCGTCACCGGATTGCCCAGGATCAGGAAGGTGTTGGCACGCGAACGCTCGGATTTCGTGAACCAGTTGGAGATGAAGATCAGCATCGCGGGCATCACGGCCGCTTCCACGACACCGAGCATGAAACGCAGCACCATCAGCGAGGGGATGTTGGCGACCACGCCGGTCAGCGCGGCGCAGCCGCCCCACAGGATCAGGCCCACGAACACGAGCTTCTTCACAACTGCGACGCTCGGCGTAGATCGCGCCGGGAATCTGAAGAAGAAGTAATAGCTGAGGAAGAACAATGCGCCGATCAGCGACGCCAGCTCCTTGCTGATACCGAGATCGTGATTGATACCGGCTGCCGAAGCGAAGCCGAAGTTCGCACGGTCGAGATACGCGAGGCTGTACGTGATGAACACGATCGGCATGATCGTCCACCAGCGGCGCACCGCAAGCCAGGCTGTACTCGTGTTGGCACTGGCTGGTTGCATGATTGTCTCCGTCTTTGGCTCGTTTGCTCTGTGAAGGGGCTATGAGCGCCCTTATAAGGCGACGTTGGCTGCTGCCGCGCTGCTGGCTTGCGTTCCGTTGCCGCCCGCTTGTTCCAGCGCATCGAGTTCGGTGCGGGTCGGGAGACTTTCGCTATCGCCGGTCACCTGGATCGCCAGAGCGCCGATGCGGTTCCCACGTGTCAGTGCGTGCCGCACGTCGCGCCCTTCTACCAGCGCGCTCACTACGCCGACGACAAAACCATCTCCCGCGCCGACCGTATCGACCGACCGAATCCTTGCCCACACGGCTCATTCAGCCGACCCGGAAACCCAGTCGCGACAAACCGATCACAACGTTCAGGTCCGCGCCGGTCACGCGCTTGGTGAACTGGCCGACCTTCGCGAGATCACCGGTCTCGGCGGCGACGAACATCGTCATGGCTTCGCCGTAGGTCTCGACATCGAGAGAGGTTTTCATAAGCGGTCCTTCGTCATTCATTGAGGGAGGTGCAGGCAAATTTTCAAGCCGGTTTCAGGTCGGTTTTAGTCCCAGACTGTGTCAAAACGCGTGGACACGGGAATAACGAAATCGGTCGCATCGGAGGTTGCAGGTTTTCGATTGC
>CALNPU010000198.1 GCA_940588625.1 uncultured Caballeronia sp. | reverse complement strand
CTCCTCCATTCACTCCACTGCGTCCCACGATAGTTCACACGAACCCCAATGCCAGGACTTTTGCAGAGTTTCCCCTAAGGTTCTCGCCAATTCTGCTTATGCGTCTCTAGAGATGCAGGAGCGCAATGTTGAGGTCAAACGACGCTCCAGCGCGCATCGGTCACCGCCAGCTTTTTCGGAATCAGCTTGAGGTCGGTGAAGGTATCGGCAATCTGCTGCTGGTACGCGAGGGTCTCCGGCGTAATCGGCTGCACGCCATAGGCGGTCCGTTTCAACGCGCGTTCAAGCGTCGGCTGGTCCAGCCCGACCAGCGGTGACAGAAGCTTGGCGACATCCGGCACGTTATCGCGGCCCCATTGATCGACGTGGTCCAGTTCCTCCAGCAACGCATGCACAAGCTGCGGCTGGGCGGTCGCGAACTTTCGGGTTGCAAGATAATACTGTGTATTGCGCACCAGGCCGGTGCCATCAACAATCACGCGTGCATTCGCCTGATGTTCGACAACCGCGAAATACGGGTCCCAGATGACCCATGCGTCTACGCTGCCCTGCACGAACGCTGCGCGTGCGTCGGCGGGAACCAGATAGACGGGCAGGATATCCGCATATGAAAGCCCGGCTTTCTTCAGCGCTTTGACCAGCAAGTAGTGGACATTCGAGCCCTTGTTCAACGCCACTTTCTTGCCGCGCAGATCCTCCACTTTGCGGATAGCCGAATCGTGCGGCACCATGATCGCCTCGCCTTGCGGCGCAGGTGGTTCGTTGCCGACATAAACAAAGTCCACGCCCGCAGCCTGGGCAAAGATTGGCGGCGTTTCGCCTACGGTGCTGGCATCGACTGTGCCTGCGTTGAGCCCTTCCAGGAGTTGCGGTCCGGCTGGGAATTCGAGCCATTGCACGGTGACGCCTTGCGCCGCAAGCCGTTTGTCGAGCGTACCGCGCGCCTTCAGAACGACGAAGTTGCCGTATTTCTGATAACCGATGCGGAACGTTTTTCCCGGCTCTTCGGCGCGCGTTGCCTGGCTCGCCAGTAGTGCTCCGCAACCGGTCAGGACGCTGGTGGCTCCTACGCCTAACGCGGCTAACTTGAGTAACGCCCGACGGCGCGACGGAACCGCCGATTGCGGTAACGTCTCATCGTCTTTTGATCGGTAATAGTCGGACATGCTTTGCTCTTTCGAATATTCAGAGTCGGCCAAGACGCGGATCGGGTACGAAACCGTCACGGTTCGGCATCCTTATTTTTGGCAGAGACTGCGCGCATCAAGCCGCGTGTCGGGCAGTACGATGCCGTTCTGGTTCAACAGGAAAGCGTTGAGTGCATAAACCTCGTCAGCCGATAGGGACTCGGGCGCGTTGTACGGCATTACGCGTCGGATATAGTCGAACAGCGTAGTGGCTTATGGCCAATAGCTGCCAACCGTGCGCTTGGGTTTTGCGCTCGCCAGCATGCCCCGGCCGCCCACCAGCGCGTCGCCGATCAAACCCTGACCCAACACACCGTGACAGGCTGCACATTTCTCGGCGAACACGTGGGCGCCCGTCGTCACGTCGCCGCTACCAGCAGGAAGACTTCGCCTGTCCGCGCCACATCGATATTCCATGCAGCGATTTTGTCCGGCGTCAGCAGCGTGCCAATGTCATGCGCCGCGAAGCACCCCGGTGCCACGGTAATCAAAGCGGGAAATAACGCATGCAGCAGCACCTTACGCATTGCGCACCTCGCCGGCTGCATCAATACGCCATTGCTGGATCGCGTTGTAGTGATACTGCGAGTTCAGACCGCGCGCAGCGACCAGCGCTTCGCGCGTGGGCTGCACGTAGCCGGTTGAATCGGTGGCACGCGAAAGGATGCACCGGCTTGCCGGTCCAGTGTCAGTCGGCCTGAAAACGCGTAAGCGCACGGTCACGCGCGGGCGTTTCCAGCCGCGCCGTTCGCCAGCTTGCGCCACCGTCGGTCGAGACCTCCACCTGGCGGATCGTCCCGCGTCCCGACCATGCCAGTCCGGAGATAGGATAAAACCCGTGCGTGGTCAACCGATGTCCCGGCGACGGCCTCGTGATCACCGACTTCGCGTCCATCTCGAACACAAACTGGCGCGCGGTGCCATCGGCGAGGAGGTTGGTGGTGTATGGTTTCCTCGCGCGTCTGCAAAGGGGCGTTGACCACCTTCAGGCGGCGCAGCCACTTTACGTTCGAATTACCTTCGAAGCCGGGCACGATCAGCCGCAATGGATACCCGTTCTCGGGACGCCAGCGTTCACCATTTTGCGCATAAACCACGAGCGCGCGATCCGCAATGCGCTGCAACGGCAAGCTGCGAGTCATCGCAGTGGCGTCAGCGCCTTCGGCCAGCACCCAACCCGACCCGCCGGTGGTACCGCCAACCTCCTCCAGCAAGGTGGACAAATGCACGCCTGTCCATTCGCAGCACGACAACAGACCATGCGTGAGCTGTACCGGCATGCCGCTCGGACCGTTCTATTCGTTACCGGTGCTCCCCGAACATTCGATGAAATGAATCCGCGACTCCGACAGCAATCGCAAGATATCGTCCATTGTAAAAAGCTTTGGATTCCGTACTAGTCCGTGAATAGCCAACCGATGCAGTGACTGCAGTGACGGGGCAATATCTGGAACACCCGCGTGGTGACGCTCGTAGACAAGGCCGTTCGGTGTGATCGAACCGTGCAGGTCGGCGAGCGGCGTCATGGAGGCCGAGCCGGGCAAAGGCCACGCCTTGGCGGTGCGGCTTGCGACGCGGCAAGGCCAACAGCTGCCAGACTGCCGAGCAGACGCCTGCGGCCAAGTGAAGGTGAGGACTTTCGGGAGGTCATAGATTAACTACGCCTACGGCTGGGTTGCAGTCAGCGACGCCGTCGCCATATTCGCCGCGACGGCTTTGCGCGCGGCGGAGTCCCAGACGAGCGCGCTGGCGGTATCGACTGGCTTGGGCAGCAGCTTCGCCTGATAGAATGTGTCGGCAATCGCCTGTTGCTCGCCGAAGTTCTTCGCCACGACCGCGCGCACGGCGTAAGTGCGCCGCGCATTGGCGCGCTCGACCGTCGCCTGGTCGAGACCCCACACCGGGGCCAGGATCTTCGCCGCTTCCTGCGGATGCGCCTTGGTCCAGACACCCGCTGCAATCAGTTGCCTGAAGACGATATCGACGATTTGCGGGTGCGCCTGGGCAAACGGTGTGGACGCGAGGTAATACCGCTGATACGACGCAAGCCCGTCCCCACGGATCAGAATGCGCGCGCCCGGATCTTGTTCGACGGAAGCCACGTACTACGGGTCTCATGCGACCCACGCGTCCACGTCGTTGCGTTCGAACGCTGCCCGTGCGTCGGCGGGTGCCAGGTAGCTGATCTTGACATCGGCTGGCGAAAGTTTGGCACGAGCCAGCGCGGCGAGCAGCAGGTAGTGGCAGTGGCTGCCCGCTGCCTTGGTCACCACAATGCGCTTGCCCTTCAGGTCGGCAAGCGTACGGATGGGTGCGTCGCGATGCACGATCACGGCCTGCGCCGAGGGCGACGGCGTTTCCTGCGCGACGTCGTCGAAGTTGGCGTTAGCCGCTTGCGCGAAGACGGGGACGGTATCCGCCACGTCCGCGCTGAAGTTCACCGCGCCCGCATTCAGCGCTTCGGTAAGCGGCAGCCTGCTCGCAAACTATCCCCATTCACAATGTGCACATTGAGCGGCACCACGGCGCGCTCCAGCGTGCCGCGCGCCTTCAGGATCGCGATCAGCGTGGAGAACTTCTGAAAACCGATTCGCAGCTTGACGGGGTCGCCGGAAGGCATTTGCGCCGTGGCGCTCACCGCGCTCAGGACAGTTACAGCCAGCGCAAGACACGCGGCCAGACGGGTGAAGATTTTCATGGAGGCATCGCAGGAATATTACGCGGCCGACCATGCTAACAACGCGGGCGTCCAGCACTAAACGATCAATCGTGATATCGATTGCAGCAGACATGCTGAGACGACCGCACGCTCCCGGCAGCGCGGCGCGGGTTTGAAATACCCGCAGGAATCCCGCATCTCATGATCCCTTTATCCGGAGCACGATCATGGGAAGCCGTCCCCAATTCATCGATGATTTTTCACGCGGACCCGCCGGAGCCTCACTCGCAAGCCCGCTCGGCGACGAGGCCCTCCTCGACGCTTATTCCCAGACCATGATCAGCGCGCTTGAACACGTGCAGCAGGCGGCCGCCCATCAACTCGAAACCCGAACGGGTCAGGATCGGCGGACGCACATCGGTACCTAGCCGGTTCGAGATCCACTGCACCAGCTCCTGCTTGCGATCCGCGCCCACTACTTCCACGGGCCGCATCCAGCGCGTACATCACGTGTGCTATAGCCGACTGCCGTGCAAACGACTCGCCGACGCTATAGCTTGCGCGTTGCACCGATCCGCCGCCGCTTCCCGGCATCAGGGCGTCGCGGCCCATGGTCCCTGTCATGCCCGCCACGCCGATCCCCACGCCGAGCACCAGCGCCGCCGCCATGCCCGCGAATTGCGGCCAGTTAGCAGCGGCACGCCAGCGCTTGCGCTCCGGCGATAGCAGATGCTGCGGTACGGGCTCGCTTAGCATCCGGTCATAGCGGTCATGGAACATGCTGTTCAGCGAGAAATAGTCACTGACCTTTGCAGCTAGCGCTTCGTCATGTTCGCAGGCGATCAATCTCGTCGCGGCGATGCTCAGCCAGAGATCCGTCGACATACGCGTGAATTTTCGTCTTCAGTGATGGGTGTTTGTTGGTCGCTCATCGCACCCCTGTAATTTAGCGCCCGGTTGCGCGCCGGCCATCAACGCGCGCAGTCTTTCACGTCCACGCGAGAGGCGCGACATGACGGTCCTGATCGGGATTTCCAGCGCCTGCGCTACATCCGCGTAACTCATTTCTTCCAGCCCCACGAGCAGCACGACCTGTCGCTGCTCGAGAGCGCTGCAGCGCGAAGTACAGATCGCGCATTTCGAGCGATTGCGTTTGCGTGCCCGGCACAGCGAATTCACGCTCGGATATGTTCTCGTCGTCTACGGAAACATGCACTGCCCGCACACCCGCGCGACGTGCCTGATTGGCGAACACGTTATGCATGATCGTGAACAGCCAAGCGCGCAGATCAGTGCCGGACTGAAACTTCTCGGTATGCCGGAGCGCGCGTTCGAGCGTGTCCTGCACCAGATCGTCAGCGAGATCGCGATTATTGATCAACGCTCGCGCATAGCGGCGCAGTCGCGGCCATGCTCCATTAACTCGTCACGGACGCCCATCGGCCTTCCTTCATTTTGTAAGCTTACGCAAACGTTCGATAAAACGCCGCTCTGATGATGGGCTAACACCGGGTCGTGGCGAATATTCCAGCTGTCAGCGTATTTGTTGACTGGATGGATGCGCTAATTCTATGCCGTCGGCAGCTTCGTGGTCGTTGCTTGACTCTTAATTAACTGCCCGTCATCAAGTCGGCTGCCAGCATCAAGCCACGGGTCTTCGCACGGCCCGCCAGCACGTAACGCTTGCCGCCCGCGGTCCATGCAAGCAAGCGGCTTGGGCCCATACGGCGCGCCTTCTATTGCGGTAGACAAATTCTGTGGCCGACGCGAACGGACCCACGGGCATTTCCCGGCGGGCAATCGGATGGAAACCAACGCTGGACAGATCCGGGGCACTGGCCAAAACCTTCACCGAGCTTTCATAACCCGCTGCGCCCGACGTTATGTCCTGGGCGGCCACGGCTTGTTCAAGCGCCATCATCGAGGCATTGTCGAGCGCTGAATCGGAAATATCGAACTCGGAAATATCGAACACGAAGATTGCCGCGGCGGCGACCGCAAGCGTCACGACATGCGCCGTATAGGCACCGGCGCAGGCGGGGCTTCTTCGTTGTCGGGTTCGTGAAAGGCGTTCTGCATCTGCCAGTTCAGGCGGCCGTAAAACGCGACCCGATCCGCCTCGCCAGGGCGACTCTTCAAATACGTCTCTACACTCGCCGCGCGCTTAGGATCGAGCATGCCGTCGGCAAATGTCTGGACGTCCGACTCAGAGAGCCGGGGTTCCGTTGGGGGTTTTGCTATGGACATGATCTGGCAATGTTGGGCTGTTCGTACAGGGGCGAACACGAATTGCCGGGGTTTATTCCACACCGAACGTAAAAGCCCCTACGCGCGTTAACACCGTCTCCAGTATGTTATTCCGCATCTTCCCAAATAAATCTTGACTCTTCCGAACATAAAAATACAAGGGCTATCCATCCACTTAGGCCCCAATTTTCACATGCTGAGATTTCAGGTCTCGCGCGGAGATTTCGTCGCGATCTGGGCGGTAGG
>CALNPU010000197.1 GCA_940588625.1 uncultured Caballeronia sp. | reverse complement strand
AGTTCACACGAACCCCAATGCCAGGACTTTTGCAGAGTTTCACTAACAGAACTTTCGAAAGTAAACGAGAAACTTGTGGGTAATCGAAAGGACATGGCGACGCTTACGGTCCCTTACGGTTACAACCACGGCAAACCCGTGCACCTCGTGAAATCCGATGGTATAGTTTCTTCCCTGCTAGCTGCCGCACAGGCAATAGCAGCAACCGTGGCCGCGCCCGCTGCACCCGGCGCGACAACATAGACTGACTAGTTCAATCCTCATGTTTCTGAAC
The DNA here is from genome assembly GCA_940588625.1 of uncultured Caballeronia sp. Classification (GTDB taxonomy): domain Bacteria; phylum Pseudomonadota; class Gammaproteobacteria; order Burkholderiales; family Burkholderiaceae; genus Caballeronia. The sequence goes on along the minus strand of CALNPU010000197.1, from coordinate 6,305 downwards.
AAAAAACGGAGTCTGAGCAGCATCGACCGGGGAGCCTGGCCCTGGCGTCGCTGGTCGCGCTAACCTCGCCGGAGGGTCGCTGAAGTTCGTCTTCGGCAACCGTTTTTGTTTCGCTGCGCATTTCGCGCGCCGATCCCACCGACTTGTACTTGTTTTACCTTGATGCCTGGCCTGATCCGCATCATCCGCTGTGCCCAAACTTCGTTTTGTGGCCGTACCGTGTTAGCAACGCGGCTACAGTCCGAATGATCGGGACAGCGATTGAAGCATCAGGCGATGCACAAACGCAGCCGATAGTGGGTCGCGCCGTGCGGTAAATTGTCCGCAACGCCCAGTGTGTGTGCTCGATGTCGCTAAATCCAATGTCGCTAAATCCAACAAGCGACACGTAAAGGATCAGAACATGACCGAACTCGAATTCCAATCGCTGGCGAATGAAGGTTTCAACCGCATTCCGCTGATCGCCGAGGCGCTGGCCGACCTCGAAACGCCGCTTTCGCTTTATCTCAAGCTAGCTCAAACCGAGCGCAATGGCGTCAACTCGTTCCTGCTGGAATCGGTGGTAGGTAGCGAGCGCTTCGGGCGTTATTCGTTTATCGGCTTGCCTGCCCACACCATGATTCGCGTGCAAAACGGCGTGTCGGAAGTGGTGAAGGACGGCAATGTCATTGAAACAAGTGAAGCTGATCCGCTGACGTTTATTGAAGCATTCCAGAAGCGCTTTAAGATTGCGCAGCGCCCGGGACTGCCGCGTTTTTATGGCGGTCTCGTCGGGTATTTTGGTTACGACGCCGTGCGTTATATCGAAAAGAAGCTGGCTCATTCGGCTCCGCGCGACGATCTCGGCCTGCCCGATATCCAGTTGCTGCTGACCGAGGAAATGGCGGTTATCGATAACCTCGCCGGCAAGCTTTATCTGATTGTCTACGCCGACCCGACCACGCCCGAAGCCTATACAAAAGCCAAACAGCGCCTGCGTGAATTGCGTGCCCGTTTGCGCACGACCGTGCAGCCGCCGGTGACGTCGGCGAGCGTGCGTACGGAGACGTATCGCGAGTTTGCGAAGGACGATTACCTGAACGCGGTGCGCCGAGCGAAGGAGTACATCGTGGCAGGCGAATTGATGCAGGTTCAGTTCGGCCAGCGCCTGGTGAAACCGTTCCGCGATAACCCGCTGTCGCTGTATCGCGCGTTGCGTTCGCTGAATCCATCGCCGTATATGTATTACTACAACTTCGGCGGCGAATTCCACGTGGTGGGGGCCTCGCCCGAAATTCTGGTGTGCCAGGAAAAGCGCGGCGACGAGCGCATCGTCACGATTCGCCCGCTCGCAGGAACGCGGCCGCGCGGCAACACGCCCGAGCGCGATGCCGAACTCGCGACCGAACTGCTGAACGACCCGAAGGAAGTGGCCGAACACGTGATGCTGATCGATCTGGCGCGTAACGACGTCAGCCGGATTGCGCAGACAGGATCGGTGGTGGTAACGGACAAGCTGGTGATCGAAAAGTACTCGCACGTCCAGCACATCGTGAGTTCGGTCGAGGGCAAGCTGAAACCCGACACGACTAATTTCGACGTGCTACGCGCCACCTTCCCCGCCGGCACGCTGTCGGGCGCGCCGAAAGTGCGGGCGATGGAAATCATCGACGAGTTGGAGCCGGTGAAACGCGGCCTGTACGGCGGCGCTTGCGGTTATCTGTCGTTCACGGGCGAGATGGATCTCGCCATCGCGATCCGCACCGGGCTGATCCACAAGGGCAATTTGTATGTGCAGGCGGCAGCGGGTGTGGTCGCGGATTCGGTGCCCGAGTCGGAATGGCAGGAGACGGAGAACAAGGCGCGGGCAGTACTGCGCGCCGCCGAGCAGGTGCAAGACGGCCTCGATAGCGACTTCTGATCCGGAGACAGACCATGCTGATGATGATCGACAACTACGATTCGTTCACCTATAACCTGGTCCAGTATTTCGGCGAACTGGGCGAGGATGTGCGGACCTACCGCAACGACGAAATCACCCTCGATGAAATCGCGAAGCTCAATCTCGAGCGGATCTGCCTTTCGCCGGGACCAAGCAATCCGCAACACGCGGGCATCACGCTCGACGTGCTGCGCGAATTTTCCGGAAAGATCCCCATTCTGGGCGTTTGCCTCGGCCATCAGGCAATTGGCGAGGCGTTTGGCGGACGCGTAGTGCGCGCACAAACCATCATGCACGGCAAGGTAAGCATGATCGAAACCGACTGCCGCGGGGTGTTTTCCGATCTGCCAAAACATTTCAGCGTGACGCGTTATCACTCGCTCGTGATCGAACGCGAGTCGCTGCCGGATTGCCTGGAAATATCGGCGTGGACGCCCGATGGTGAAATCATGGGCGTGCGTCACAAGGAACTCGCAGTCGAGGGCGTGCAATTTCACCCGGAATCGATTCTGTCCGAGCACGGCCACGCGGTGCTCGAAAACTTCGTCAAGGGCACGGCGCAAGGCATTCGCGCGTGAACCGAGATCCGATCATGACTATTACGGCCCAGGAAGCATTGCAACGGACCATTGAGCATCGCGAGATTTTCCACGACGAAATGCTACACCTGATGCACATGATCATGCGCGGCGAGATGTCGCCGGTGATGTCCGCTGCGATTATCACAGGTTTGCGTGTGAAGAAGGAAACCATTGGGGAGATTGCGGCGGCGGCCACCGTGATGCGCGAGTTCGCGAATCACGTGAGCGTGCCGGATAGCGAGAATCTCGTCGATATCGTCGGCACCGGAGGCGACGGATCGCATACCTTCAACATCTCGACGGCCACCATGTTTGTCACGGCGGCCGCCGGTGCAAAGGTAGCGAAGCACGGGAATCGCGGGGTATCGAGCAAGTCGGGCAGCGCGGACGTGCTTGAGGCGCTGGGCGTGAATATCGACTTGAAGCCGGAACAAGTGGCGTTATCCATTGCCGAAATGGGCATGGGATTCATGTTCGCGCCAAACCATCATCCGGCGATGAAAAACATCGCGCCGGTGCGCCATGAGCTCGGCGTGCGGACCATTTTCAACATCCTCGGTCCGCTGACCAACCCGGCCGGCGCACCGAATCAGTTGATGGGCGTGTTCCATGAGGATCTCGTCGGCATCCAGGTGCGCGTGATACAGCGCCTGGGAGCTAAGCACGTGCTGGTGGTGTACGGCAAGGACGGTATGGACGAGGTATCGCTGAGCGCGGCAACGGTGGTGGGCGAGCTGCGCAACGGTGAAGTGCTCGAGTATGAGATTCACCCGGAAGACTTTGGCCTGCAGATGGTGTCGAACCGGACGCTGAAGGTAGCCGACGCGCAGGAATCGAAGGCCATGCTGCTCGGCGCGCTGAACAACAAACCGTGTGTCGCGCGTGAAATCGTGACGCTAAATGCGGGCACGGCGCTTTATGCAGCCAACATGGCGGAATCGATCAAAGCCGGCATGGCGCTGGCGAAAGAGGTGATCGCGAGCGGCCAGGCCCGTGAAAAAGTTGACGAACTTGTGCGCTTCACGCAGCAATTCGCCAAATAACGAGGCCAGGACATGAGTGACATTCTCGACCGCATCATCGAAGTCAAACGTAGCGAAATTCGCGTCGCACAGGAAAGCGTGTCGCTGGAGGAATTGCGTTTGCAGGCGAGTACGCGCGACTCGCGCGACTTCGTCGGCGCATTGCGCGCGAAGCACGCTGAGGGGAAGCCAGCAATCATCGCGGAAGTGAAGAAAGCAAGCCCGTCGAAGGGCATATTGCGCGAGAACTTCGTCCCCGCCGATATCGCGAAATCGTATGAACAAGGCGGCGCCGCGTGTTTGTCAGTGCTGACCGACGTGCAGTTCTTCAAGGGCAGTGTCGCGTATCTCGAAGAAGCGCGCGCCGCGTGCAGCCTGCCGGTTCTGCGCAAGGACTTTATCGTCGATGCTTATCAGATCCTGGAAGCGCGCGCGATGGGCGCCGACTGCATTCTGTTGATCGCCGCCGCACTCCAGCCCTCGCAAATGCGTAATCTGAAAGCGTATGCGCACTCGCTCGGGCTGGCGGTGCTCGTGGAAGTTCACGATCACGACGAACTCGAGCAGTCGCTCACCCTGAAGACGCCGCTGATCGGGGTCAATAACCGCAACCTGCGCACGTTCGAGACGTCGATTGAAACAACGATCAGGATGCTGGACATGGTTCCCGAGGACTGTATAGTGGTGACCGAATCGGGCATTCTGAACCGCGTCGATGTCGACCGGCTACGCGCCATGGACGTGCAGACGTTCCTGGTCGGCGAAGCGTTCATGCGCGCCGACGACCCCGGTACCGAACTGGCGCGAATGTTCTTCTGACGCTGTTGCACGGAGTTTATTTTGATTATTGAACGCGATATCAAACTGGCGCCGCCTACGTCCGAACACGGTGAAATAGCGCAGGACCTGACGCAACGCACCGGTCAGGAAGGTCGCAAGATCCAGCTCACTAACGTCTACCTCGACATCCCGGATCGCGCGTTTGCCAAGGCTAAAAGTGCGGTGTGCCTGCCCGGTACCCCGGATCAGTGGCTGCAAACATACAAGACGGCTGGTGAATCCCAGGAGGGTTTGCACAACCGGCACGAATGGGAACTGCCGGTTGCCGGGGAGGCGCTGGAAATCCCCGCCCTGCTTGAAATCTGCGATGAGGAAAACGCTGCCAACGCGCTCAGCGACGCCGCGCCCGAATTGATCGCCCTGTTCCGCACGGATTTTTCGCGCGTGATCTGGGACGTCGAGATTGACGGTGCGAAGATTGAAGCGGCGCTGGATCTCGGCGAAGTAACGGCTGACGTGGACGGCGAGCGCCGCACTACGCCAATCAGCGAACTCGAGCTGAAATCTGGCAACGAGGGCGCGCTGAATTCTCTCGCTGCCCAAATGCGTGGGGCGTTTCTGTATCTACAGCCCGAAGACGCCAGCAAGGCACGCCGAGGCTACGTCTGTGCGAGCCCAAAGTGACCGGGTCCAACGGCGGCGTGAAATGAGTCAGGCGTCGCTGTTTGAAGCTGACGCACCCAAAACTCAGCCTCAGCCATTCGCCTCGCTGGAAAGTCAGTTCGACGCGTTGCCGGCGGATTGGCGCAAACATCTGAAGACTTTCATCGAGAGTCCGCATTACGCCGCGTTGTGCGCGTTTGTCGACGCAGAGCGCGCCGCCGGCAAGACCGTGTATCCCACCGATGTTTTCCGCGCGTTACGCCTGACTCGTCCCGGCGATGTGAAGGTCGTGATCCTCGGACAGGATCCGTATCACGGCGAAGATCGCGGTGCGCCGCAGGCTCACGGCCTAGCGTTTTCGGTGCCAGCTCCGGTTCGGCCGCCGCCATCGCTGAAAAATATCTTCAAGGAAATCAACGCCAGCCTCGGCTTCACTGCTCCCGCCCACGGTTGCCTCGACGCATGGGCACAGCAAGGCGTGCTGTTGCTGAACACATCACTAACGGTGGAACGCGATAAAGCCGGCAGTCACGCGAAACGTGGCTGGGAACATTGCACCGACAAGCTGATTCACGAACTTGCCCTTCGGCACGAGCATCTTGTGTTCATGCTTTGGGGAGCGCATGCGCAGGCGAAACGGGGGTTGATTGCGTCAGCGGTGGCATCCGGGAAAGCGCATTGCGTGCTGGAGGCGCCGCACCCGTCTCCTCTGTCAGCGCATCGCGGCTTTCTGGGCTGCGGGCATTTTGTGGCGGCGAATACGTATCTGGAGCAACACGGGCGACCCGCCATCGACTGGCGTTTGGACACGCCAGCATAAAAACCCGCCGATGTCTCACGACACGGCGGTTTTTTTCAACCGTCCTGCTACTTCACAAGCTTACACGGCGATCAAGTCGTGTGCCGTAGCCAGAGCGGCACCGGCAGCGCCGGGCCCATTTTCAGGCCTTCGGCGAAGATGAAGCTGACGTCGGTCATGCCCAGGAAGCCCAGGAACGTCTTCAGATAAGGCGTTTGCGTATCGTTCGCGGTGCCGCTGTATTTACCGTCACGTGCGGATACATACAACAATCATACAACAATCACCTTCTTGCCGGTTACCAGGCCTTCAGCGCCATTCGCGCCGTACTTGAACGTGATGCCAGCGCGGGCGATCCAGTCGAAGTACGTCTTCAGTTGCGACGAAATGCCAAAGTTGTACATCAGTGCTGCGATCACGACCACATCAGCCGCTTGCAGTTCGGCGATAAGCGCTTCGCTCTTAAGGAAACTCTGCAAAAGTCCTGGCATTGGGGTTCGTGTGAACTATCGTGGGACGCAGTGGAGTGAATGGAGGAG
>CALNPU010000196.1 GCA_940588625.1 uncultured Caballeronia sp. | reverse complement strand
CTAACTTGATTGAACGAATCCTGCAATTCCGGCAATGCGGTTTCGCCCTTCAACCCTCGTCAATAAAGGCGCTGGCGCTAAGTAACCTGCTGTGCTGAAGTCGCCAGAGCCAGATGAACGATCTGATCGATTAAGCAGAACTGAATCCGGCTGTGGAGAAGATGCTTAATGTCCTCTTGCTTGCGACGGGGCCTCAGGGTCGCGAGGGCGTCAAGCAGGTGGCAGCACGACTGCGAGCGAAGCCTCCGACCGGCGAGTCTGTATCCGGGGTTGCGCGTCAGGCATTCGTGGGCGTGACCGTTTGGTTGCCAGATGAAACTGCCGAGGAAGCGATTGCGAAAGCCGATACCCCTCCTACAGCGAAAGGGCGAAGGTCGGAACCGGGTGTGCTTCGGATAGGCCCCCGCTTTTCGAGTTTTCGAGTACGCTCGCGCTGGCGACAAGTGCACTCCTCAGTTGAAACCACGGAGGCTAGCAGCGAGCATTCCCGAAATCGCCGGGGCGCCAATTCTGGGGCACAGTACCGTTTCTTCTTGCAGAGGCTATTCTGCGCGGACGTCACGGCACCGCCAAACCGATCCCTTCGAAATAATGCTCAAGGATCGACATTTGGTCCGACGCAACGATGGCCGCGATGTAGCCATCGGGTCTGACCAGAACCCACTCGCCTGTACTTAGTCCATACGTTTCTCTCAGATGCTCGCCCACATCGATGAGGTCGCCGCGCGCGCCTGTTGCGTGTATGCGCAAGCCCGCGCGTGGCGTCACCGCGGAAAGGCGCCCTACTCGGCAGCCGAGCAGAGTCCAGTGGCTCCCCTTGAAGAGGTTGAACAAACGGACAGCTTGGCCTGATGCTCCCCTCATCGGGGCGTCCGGCGCTCGGTCTCCCGCGCGTACGCCTTGACCGCGTGTCGGCCCTTGCACACTGAGCGGTGAGTCGGGATAGCCCAGATCCAGCTGAAGTGCATCGCGCCCGCGATGCATGGAGTCCGCCTTGGCTGCCTCAAGGTATTTCGTGGTCAGTCCGAGCATGTGAGCCGCAATCGGTCGGCGCTCCTGCTCGTAGCTGTCCAGCACCAAGTCGGGCGCACCATTCAGTACGGCGGCCAGCTTCCAGCCTAGGTTGTACGCGTCCTGCACACTGGTGTTGAGGCCTTGGCCGCCAGTCGGCGGGTGGATATGAGCAGCGTCACCTGCGAGGAATATCCGGCCCACTCGATAGTGATCGGCCAAGCGCGCATTCATGACATAGATGGAGGCCCACGACACCGAATCGATGGTGATGTCCTCGCGCTGTGCCCGCTCCCGCACTAGGTGAGTCAGTCCTTGTGCAGATAGGTCGATGTCGCCTTCCGCCGGCACGGGTCCCTGAATTTGGAACATGTCGGTACCTGCAAGAGGCGCCAACGAAATCTGTCGCGCCATATCTCCGCCGGAGAAGCGGTGCCAAACGTTGCAGGAGAGGCCAGTGGCGATCACGTCGGCCACGACCGCGCGCACCCCCAGGGTCTTGCCGGGAAACTCGATTTCCAGGGCCTGACGCACATAGCTGCGGCCACCATCGCAGCCGACGAGATATTTGGCGGAGATCATTTCCTCGCCGCGGGCGGTCACGACGCGCGCGGTGACTCCCTGAGCGTCCTGATCGAACCAAACCAACTCAACCCCGAACTCCGGGACATGCCCCAACTCGGCCAGGCGTTCACGCAGCACTCCTTCAGTGAGGAACTGCGGTACCATCAGAGGCATCAAGTACGGCTCCGAGGCTGTCGGAGCCAGGTCAGAGAACTCCTGCGTGTCCTGGTAGCTGCCATCATTGCGGTATTCGCGTTGCGGAGGATAGGGGCCACCCGTCGCCGTCATGCGATCAACCAACTCGAAATCCTCGAAGACCTCCAGAGTACGCGGCTGGATTCCTTTCCCGCGCGATCCGCGGAAAGGTTCTTGCAATCTCTCGACAAGGCGAAAGCTCACGCCTTTTCGCGCCAAGTCTATCGAGAGAGATAGTCCGGAGGCACCAGCACCGCAGATAAGGACTTCAGTGTGTGAACGGGATGACGGCATTAGATATCCTAGATGGTGAGAAAGTTGCGCATGGCGCGGCAAATAGACTGCCGCTCAGGGAGCAAGAGCAGCCAGTGTCTTATCAGCGTTTGGTGGAAGTGCCTGAACCAGAGGGCACTTCCGACTGGTGACAGCATCACCGTTCATGTGCGCCTGAATTCAGATCAGCGCCAGCCGATCCAGTCGGAAATACCTGCCCCCATCACCCGCTCGAGGTCACGCCCTTTCAACCAAGGCAAGTCGTCGACAAACATCGTCACGCATTCGCCCCAGGAGCCGTGCAGGCGCGTGATGTCGGTCCCCCAAAACATTCGATCCGAACCGAAAGCGTCGAACGTCCGTCGCAGCACGTCACGCGTACTTGCGAACGGGTACCCGTCGGTTGCCATGCTCGGGATGCCTGTCGCTTTGACAGAAATGTTCGGGTGGTTCGCCAGTTTGAGCAATGAGTCCAGATGCACAGCCGCATCTGGCAATTTCGCGAACGGGATGATCGATAGGTGATCGATCAGCAACCTCATCCTCGGAAACCGAATGGCAATGCCCTTGAACGCCGGAAGGAACTGCGGCACGATAAAAACTCCCATCGGCATCTCGCGGCGATTAGCGGCGTCCCATAGCCAATCGAGCTTGCGGGCCGCAACTTGTGCGCCCAACTCCGGAGTCGCGATCACAAATCGCAGGCCCAACATGCCTGGTTTGTCAAGCCACTCGTCGACCAGCGCCTCGTTAGCATGCTCGTCCAGCGGGAACCACCCTAGCGTGGCAAAACGCTGTGGATACTGCTGCGCCGCTTTGACGGCGTAGTCGTTCGCGTTGGCATCCCAGATCGCAGGGCAGTTGACTGCCCGAGCGATGCCGGCCTCTTCCATTTCCTGGAGCGCCCTTTCGATGGTGAACGGTCCGCGCCAATGGTGCGGGGGAGAATTTTCGCCTTGCCAGAGATGGATCTGCGCATCTGTGATTTGCATGAGGTCGACCCCTTTCAGTTAATCGTTGCCGTACTCGCGGCGTGGCCCAAGCGAGTGCTCATCCAGTCGGAGATCAAGATGTCGCGGTCTTGCTGTCATCGGTGGGCGCGTGATCCAGCAGCATTTGCGACATGTGCATCGTGACCATCGGATCCTTGCCACCCTGAAGCATGAGGAGGGGGTAGCCGTGATTGACGCTCTTCCGTACGGGCGTCACGGTGCGCCAAACATTGATCGCTTGCTCCTTCTGGTGTTCCTCCAGCCCGCAAAAGGCGACCATCTTCGAAAAGAATGTTCCGACCGCAAGCACGAGCATTCCTCCGTTGTTGCAGCACGCCTGGATCCGCTTGTCTTTCGATGCAATGGTCATTGCAAAGCTGCCGCCCATGCTGTTGCCGACAAAGCCGATCAGGCGACCGGGTGCGCGTGCATCGAGATAGTCGACGGCCGCACGGTAGGCGTCCCGCTATGCCGCCGACAGATGCGGGTTTCGCCCTAGCTAGGACCATCCAGCAAGCGCGTCGACGCCGGCGAGCAGCGAGCGCTTCGCCGAGGCTGTCGAAATCCATGCCCCAGCCTTCGATACCGCCGATAACGATGGCTGAGGCTTTCGCTTAGACGCGACTTGGGAGTTACCCCCCATCTTGCCAAGCGGCGTACATGCTGCCTGTCTCCAAGCAATTCGCCACTCTGACGATACAGTTCGGTGACCTTGGCGAAAATCGACCTGCGTTCGTCGGTGTCGGACAGCAGCATCATTTGGCTCATCCTCAGCAACGCCGAGGACCGCCGCAGGTAGACTGCACGCGACGCCGTACCCGCAAAGGCCAGCGCGCTGTCGGCATGACGCAAGCAATCGACGGCCAGGGACGAGGCGGTTTCGCTCCAGGTCTTGCCGGCCAGCACTCGACCTCGCAACTCTCCTCGATGGCATCCGCGTAGTCGACGCCATACCCGACCGCGTTTCGGCGAAAACTGCCGCAATGCAGCCTGTGACTCGGCTGGCAGAGTTGTGATCGTTTCCTGGGTCTCTGTCTGACGGCCAATGAACTCTCGCAACACGACAGATACGCTGCTTTGTTGATCTCCACCCATGGATGTCTACGTATCCTTACGATCAATTTGAATGCCAAAGACATGCTCTGCTGGCTAGCCCGCCATAGCTTGTTCGACGCCTTCGACAGAGATCCATGAGTCGTGGCGGATGCCACTTTTGGCGTTCGCGTCCAGTATTTAGTCGCAACCCGTTGAAGCGTTAGCCTATGAGGCAACTACGTGGGCGACACTGCCTCGTGGAAGGCCCGTCCAGCGACTTGATCGAGATACTTTTCGGCCTTTTGTCGCCAGCTATTATTTGTAGTTACCTTCCCCACGTAACCATCGGGGCGCACAAGAAGGATGTCTTCGTCTTCGCCGATACCCATAGAGTCGCCCATGTCCCTCCTCGTCGACAACGACGTCTGGCGCGCTCTCGTTGCGATGGAATCGGACGGCGACAATGCGGACAAGGTCTGGGTCGACCGGACCCAGCGTTCACATTTCTGTAGTGAAATGTCCCCCACGGAACTTGTCGAAGAGTGTGGTTCCCCCCCGAGGGGATATCAGAACGCACGGTGCATAGGGGGCGCGATCTCCCGCAAGTACCTTGGGCCGCCCCCTTGTCCCAGTGTCCACCGAGAGCGAACGACCACGGTAGTTGAAGGCTGAGTTGTGACGCTCCTTGTCACCGCGTTTCATCTTGGTGATGGCCGTGCGACTTGTGACGGACTTGAACAGTTCGCCCGACATCTCCAGCATTCCGGTCGCCACGAGCATTCGTTCCTCCTCGTACGTGTCGAGCAAAGCGTCGTTTGCGCCGCGGAGCACCAGCGCCAACTTCCATCCCAGATTCCAGGCATCCTGAATCTCGGTGTTCAGACCTTGCACGCCGACCGGTGTGTGCACATGAGCCGCATCGCCCGCAAGCAATACACAGCCCGTGCGATACCGCTCGACCAAGCGCACGTTGGGTCGAAATAGCTACAGCCACCATGTAGGACTGTACAAGTGAATCTTCCGCAGACCAGTACTCGCCAGCCACCTGCGTTGGACCAATTGCTCCGACAACTCTGGTTCGGATTCGGACGGATCGATCTTCATCATCAGTTGGAAGAGATCCGTGTGCGGCAAGGGACACAGGCCGACCATGCCGCTCTTGCTTCGGCCAGACATGCCACTGATCACGCGAAAGTCCGTCGACGCGAAAGTCGCCAACGATCATCAGCCCTCGTCGGAGATGCTGCCGACAAACTTCACGCCAAGTTGCTTACGCACGAAGCTGCGACCGCCGTCGGCCCTTACCAAATAACTCGTGCGGACGGTCCCGGTCGCCCCATTCCTTACGCAGCACTCGCAGCGTGACGCTGGAGGAAGTGCCATGATCCAAGGTGAGAACCCCTCGACCCGATGACCGAGCTCTGCGAGCTGGTTGCGAAGCACCTCCTCTGTTCGCCACGTGGCACCACCCAGGTATTGGAGTAAGGGAGTAAGGCACGTCCGGCGTTTTTGGATGGGACCTGACTGATCATGTGCCATGTCCACCTGAGGAATCCGATGTATAGTCGCATGGAATGAGAATGATACAGTGCTCCCGCTGAGAGCAGCGGCTGCGCAATTCCTAACCCGTCGAAGACTTCAAGTGTTCTGGGCTGTATGCCTTTGCCTGGCGATCCGTTGAAGGGCTCCGGTGACTTGTCCAGAATTCGGATCCTCACTCCCCTGCGCGCCAGGTCGCAAGCCAAGGTCAGTGCGGTAGGACCGCTCCCACAATCAGCACTTCAGTGTCGCCACCTTACGCGGCTGGCCTCCGAAAGTACGAGATTCTATCGCCGGAGCATTCGCCGAGGTTCCGAGCGCAGCTGTACTTGCGAGCCTTTCTTGTCTTTCGTCATGCATTCAGTGCCTCCAAGGCTTTCTTGCCGACCGCCACTCGGCGCTGAAGCGCGCAGGGCCAAGTTCGATTAAATTAGATCGAGTGTACCCACAATAAGAAATTAAGGTCAAGCGCGTCGCTAATGCGCCGTGAGGTTCTACTCAAAACGAGTCGTAACGATATCGGCGAAGATCACGCATAAAAACTGACCACCATAGGGGCTATGTGGGGACAGTGGGGAGGTCCCCAGCCAACTCATCATACTTGCCGTGATGCGAGCTCGACATGCACCTCAGGTGCGCCTCCTGAAGACGTCGAGTACAGGCGAAATCAATCTATGGAACTGCATATCGAAATACCGCAGAAGCCACGCGCGGCCATCGACGGTCGCGGGCGAGCTCCCGAACCTGATAGCGCAAGCTTCCCGCGATACGCGTCATTGGTCAAAGGTCGATTCGAAGAGCTGCTTCACTTTCCAGCAATATCTAGTCATCCGCACATCCGCAGCCTTGTTTCCGCAAGACGCTCTTTTCACCGCTGTGGCCGCGGAAAGGGCTAGACTACCCCTGTTCAGCTCAATAGTCTTACTGTGTCGGAAATGGATGGGATCGATTGCTATTCTCCCGTGTCGAGAAGCGAGCGTAGTAGCCGTATCC
>CALNPU010000195.1 GCA_940588625.1 uncultured Caballeronia sp. | reverse complement strand
AATCGAAAACCTGCAACCTCCGATGCGACCGATTTCGTTATTCCCGTGTCCACGCGTTTTGATACTGTCTGGAACATTCTCAACGACGAGATCGTGGGCGAATCCGCGCGACGTGTTTTCTCGGACGGCAAGTCCCATCATCCAGGGCCGCTGGCTGCAGGCGAACGGCGTGGTGATGCTGCTGCCGTCGAACACGGTGAACGACGGCATCGAGATCTATACCGACGATACCCGCACGCAAGTCGCTATGACATGGCGTAACCTGCGCCAGCAGACCGTGCGCCCGATTGTGGATGGCGTGCAGCGCTCCAACCGCTCGCTAGCGGATTTCACTGCACCGAAGGACTCGGGCGTGGCGGATTATATCGACATGTTCGCGGTGACGGCAGGCCTGGGCATCGACAAGAAAGAGAAGCAGTTAGAAGCAGTTCGAAGCCGATAACGACGACTACAGCGCGATCATGCTGAAGGCACTGGCGGATCGTTTTGCTGAAGCCTTCGCCGAAGCGCTGCACGCGCGGGTGCGTCGTGAACTATGTGGGGTTATGCCCCCGGTGAAACGCTCGACAACGCTGCCATGAGAAGAAAGGTATCGGGGGATTCGTCCGGCGCTGGGGTATCCGGCGTGCCCGGATCATCTGGTGAAGCAGGACATGTTCGACGTGCTGCAAGCCAACGAGATCGGCATGACCGTGATGGAGTCACTGGCAATGTTGCCGACAGCAAGCGTGTCGGGCTTTGACATCGTCCATCCGGAAAGCACGTACTTTTCGGTCGGCAAAATCGCGGAGGATCAGGTGGAAAGCTTCGCGCAACGCATGGCGATTTCGAAGAACGACGCCGAACGCGCACTGGCGCCCTTACTGTAGGCAAAAACCAGGCAGGCAAATACCGGGAATCACAAAGACGCAATATTGGCAAAGTCAGTTACGGTTATTTTGACTTTCCTTACACTCGGAGGGGTGCAAAGGCCGTCATGGCGGCGGTCACGTATTCCTTCAATCGTCACTAAGACTAAGAAAGTCGAAAATGATCAAGCTGACGCTTGTCCTCGCCGTTGCTGTTGCTGTGCTGTTCACGTCGGGAAGTCCGGCTGCCTTCGCGCAGGGCAACGCCAAGCCGGGTACGGGCGCAAACTCGAGCACCGCGTCGAGCTATTCGCCGCCGGTGGTGGAACATAAGAAAAAGCCCCGCAAGCCGCGTGCGAAAAAAGGCGCGAACGCGCCAGCATCCGGAGCCTCGCAATAAACGCGATTGGCGCCACACTCGGCTCCGTATTCATCGGAACAAAAAAACCCGCATCGGCGACGAGGCGGGTTTTTTTAATACTGACGCCATTGGTTCGCTTCAGGCTAGGCCAATGAGCCAATCCCCCAACGTCGCACGAGGCTCACACGCCCCACAGGATGTCGCCTTCTGCCTCATGGGCGGGCGCATCATGTCGAGCACGCCAGACCGACCGGAATCTCGTGCGGTTCGTGACCGGGTTTGCCTTCGTGGAAATGGCCGTCGTGTTCGGCGCGTTCCTGCTTGTCTGTGACTACTGCAGACTCCAGCTTCTGGATGCATTCAGGCAGTTCTTCATGCGTAATGACGCCGCGCTCGCCAAGCCACTTGCCAATGATGCCAAGCAGGTAATCAGCAAGGTTGTCGAGCATCTGAACGTCCGGTGCAGCTCTGGTTTTGAATGTGATCAGCATGGCAAGGTCCTTTCCCTTTTGTTGGCCTTTTGTGGCTAATGAGCGATATGCGCCAAGCGTGGTAACAGCCCAGGCCACCACATCACACGCCGGCACATTGTTTTAATTCCTGACTTGTTTCCCCGACTTCCCCGACTCGACCCTGATTCGACATATTAGCACCTGCTAAAATCTCGAAGTTACTCGGCAAATGTTGCGTCGGTTACACCCCCCCCGGTTCTGGCGGTACCGCCGTAACCGGCTATGCCTCCGGACGCGCATACGCAGTCCTGACCCAGCGTCCAGGGTCTTTTCCCGCGCCCGAACAGGCGTAATGGATTGAAACTGTACTGAAACAGTACAGCACGCGTCACGTCGGCGTTTGACGCTCAATCGCACGTTTTTCTCGCGTTGCTGGCGAACACGTGGATTAAAGCCAAGAAGATATCGAAGGAACGAAGCATCGCTGTATCGGACCAACAGCCCAATCACCGGATTTAAGAATCAGCATGTTGCCCGCACAAAAACACACACTCGAAACGCTGCTCGCCGACGCAGTCAAGCAGGTCGTACAGGCGTCGCAAAGCTCATCGGAAGCGAACTCTGTCGAGCCGGTGATCGTGCTCGAGCGCCCAAAAGTCGCAGCGCATGGCGACGTCGCCTCGAACGTGGCCATACAGCTTGCCAAGCCGCTGCGGGCGAACCCGCGGCAACTGGCGCAACAAATTGTCGATGCGGTGCTCGGTTTGCCGGCCGCTAAGGGTCTGGTCGACGCCGCCGAAGTCGCGGGTCCGGGCTTCATCAACTTGCGGCTGGCGGCATCGGCGAAACAGGCCGTGGTGCCGGCGGCTATTGTGGAAGGCGCGCGCTACGGCTACAACGCCCGCGACGAAGGCAAACGCGTGCTGATCGAGTTCGTTTCGGCAAACCCGACCGGGCCGCTGCATGTCGGCCACGGCCGGCAAGCCACGCTCGGCGACGCGCTGGCGAACCTGCTCGGCACGCAAGGCAACGCGGTGCATCGCGAGTTCTACTACAACGACGCCGGCGTGCAGATCGGCAATCTGGCCATGTCCACGCAACTGCGCGCCCGCGGTTTTGCGCCGGGCGACAAGGAATGGCCGGATAACGCGTACAACGGCGAGTACATCGCGGATATCGCACGCGACTATCTGGCCGGCGCGACAGTCACAGCCAAAGACGGCGCGCCGGTGACGGCGAAGGGCGATGTGGATGATATTGACGCCATTCGCGTTTTTTCGGTCGCGTACCTGCGCCACGAACAAGATCTGGACCTGACCGCGTTCGGCGTGGACTTCGACCAGTTCTATCTGGAGTCGTCGCTGTATAACGAGGGCCGCGTGCAAGCCACGGTCGACGCACTGATCGCCGCAGGCAAGACCTACGAGCAGGACGGAGCGCTATGGCTCCGCACGACCGACAACGGCGACGACAAGGACCGCGTGATGCGCAAGTCCGACGGCACGTACACGTACTTCGTGCCGGATGTCGCGTATCACGTGGCGAAGTGGCAACGCGGTTTCACCAAGGTCATCAACGTGCAGGGCTCTGACCACCACGGCACCATCGCGCGCGTGCGGGTGGGGCTGCAAGGGCTTGGCATCGGCATTCCGAAGGGCTATCCCGACTACGTGCTGCACAAGATGGTCACGGTCATGCGCAATGGCGTGGAAGTGAAGATCTCGAAGCGCGCGGGCAGCTATGTGACGGTGCGCGACCTGATCGAATGGTCAGGCGGCATGACGCCGGGCGAGGAAGTCGCACCGGATCAGATCGATGAAGACACCATTCGCCGCGGTCGCGACGCCGTGCGGTTTTTCCTGATCTCGCGCAAGGCCGACACGGAATTTGTCTTCGATATCGACCTAGCGCTTAAGCAGAGCGACGAAAACCCTGTGTATTACGTGCAGTACGCGCACGCGCGGATCTGCACGATCCTCGGCGACTGGAAGACAAAATACGCCGGCAATGCTGACACCCTGCCGACCGTCGATCTCCCGCCGCTCTCGAGCACGCGCGCGATGGCGTTGCTGAACAAGCTCGCCGAATATCCGGACATGCTCTCGCACGCCGCCGACGAACTCGCGCCGCATGCGGTCGCGTTCTATCTGCGTGACCTCGCAGGCGAATTCCACTCGTTCTACAATGCGGAGCGCGTGCTGGTGGACGAAGATGGCGTGCGTAACGCGCGCATTGCATTGCTTGCCGCCACACGGCAAGTGCTCGAGAACGGCCTCGCGCTGATTGGCGTGTCGGCCCCCGTGAAGATGTAATTCCCGCGCCGAGCACTTCCGGCACGCCGAGTGTGTCATACGCTCGGCGTTGCAGAAGTCACGCGGCACGCCGCTTATGACGAGTGAAGACGGCTTGACGACGGGTGCATGATGTAACGCAACACCGCGCAACACAATCACGGGCAACGCCACGCCGCGCTTAAGGCCGCCGTTATAATCGACGGCCATTCAGAAGACTTTTTGCAGGTTATTCATACAATGGCAAAACCACGCAGCACGTCGAAGCAGTCGAAGCAAACCGGGGGCACCTTTCTCGGTATCGTGCTGGGCTTGATTGTCGGCCTTGCAATTGCAGTGATCGTGGCGCTGTACATCACGCACGCGCCCACGCCATTCGTCGCGAAGGTCGCGCCAGCCCCTGTCGACGCAGGCCCCGCGCCCGCCGCCACGGGCCAGCCGTACGATCCCAACCGGCCGCTCCAGGGCAAGACGCCCGGCCAGGCCGTGCCGCCGAATACCGCGCCCGTACAGACGAACAACCAAACGCAGTCGTCGGGCATGCAGGACGAACCAGAGATCCTGGAAGTGCCGCCGTCGGCCGCGAACGGTACGGCCGTAGCGCCGAAGCCGGCAGCCCCGGCCGCCGTGCCTCCGGTCGCGAATGCGCCGGGCGGCTCATCGAGCGCAACACCTGGAAAGAAACCAGCTGAGGCGCAGGCTTCGTCGACCGCCAAGATCGCGCCGCCCGCACCCGGCGACGTCAACACCAGCTATTTCCTGCAGGTTGGCGCGTACAAGACCCAGGCTGACGCAGAGCAGCAGCGCGTGCGTCTTGGCTTCCAGGGTTTCGAGTCGAAGGTCACGCAACGCGATGCGGGCAACGTAACGTATTACCGCGTCCGGATCGGGCCGTTCACGAAGTTCGAGGACATGAACAACATGCGTCAGCGTCTGTTCGACGCAGGCGTGAATACCGCTATTATCCGCTTCTCCAAGCAGTGAGCATGCAGTGACCCTGCAGCCCGCGTGGCCTTTCATACAAGGCGCGGGTTGAAAAGCATGGCCGGCCAGCAGCGTTCCGCCGGTCGAGCCCGGCTGGCGCGACCCGTCCGGCTTAAGCATCCTTTAAGCGTTGTGTGTTCCCCTTTCGCGTCTCCACGCCCTTTCTCGATCACTTTCTCGGTCATTATGAACAAACTCTTCCGCGCCTTCGCTCTCTCCATCGGCCTTGTAGCCGGCACCCTGGGCGCCGTGAATGCGGCGCATGCATCGCCGGCTGCACCTGTCGCCGGCACCGACTACACGGTGCTGCAACCGCAGCCCGTCGATGCCAACGGCAAGATCGAAGTGATCGAATTCATGTGGTACGGCTGCCCGCACTGCAACGAATTCGATCCGTATCTGGAAGCGTGGGTGAAGAAGCAAGGTCCCGGCGTGGTCTTCAAGCGCGTGCCGGTTGCCTTCCGCGACGACTTCATCCCGCACTCGAAGATGTATCACGCGCTCGACGCACTCGGCCTAGCTGACAAGCTCATGCCCGCCGTGTTCAACGAAATCCACGTGAAGAAGAACTATTTGCTGACGCCGGAAGCGCAGGCCACGCTCCTCGCCACGCTAGGTGTGGACAAGAAGAAGTACATGGACGCATACAATTCCTTCTCCACGCAAAGCGACCTGCAACGCGACACCAAGCTGATGCAGGACTACAAGATCGACGGCGTGCCGACGCTCGCGGTACAGGGCAAGTACGAAACGGGTCCAGCCATCACGAACAGCCTGCCGGGCACAATTCAGGTCCTCGATTTCCTGATCGCACAGATCCGCGCGAAGAAGATGTAAAGGCGTGAGCGCCACTATGAAGGACACGCTGGGCAATGGCGTTACGCCGGCCCGGCTGAGACTTTTCATCACCGGCGCATCCAGCGGCATTGGCTTCGCGCTCGCCGAGAAATATCTCCGGCGCGGTGCGGTGCTTGGCCTCGTCGCCTGTCGTGGACACCCTCGCGGCATTCGCCGCACGCTTCCCCAGTCCATCTCGATCTATCCCGCCGACGTCCGCGACACCGCCGCGCTCGGCGCCGCTGCGGCGCAGTTCTGCGCAGCATGGCGGTGCCGACGTGGTGAGCTAATGCCGGCGTCAGCCGGGGTGCGCTGACCGGTCATGGTGACCTCGACGCCTTTCGCGACGGATGGATATCAACTACTTCGGGATGGTCGCAACCTTCGAGCCATTCGTCGCCCGCATGGTCGAGGAACGGCGCGGGACGCTGGTTGGCATAGCCAGCATGGCGGGCATTCGCGGGTTGCCGGGTTCGGGTGCGTACAGCGCGTCGAAATCGGCGGCGCTGAAGTATCTCGAAGCGCTGCGGGTGGAGATGCGGCCGAAGGGGGTATCGGTGGTGACCATCGCGCCCGGGTTATATCCGCACCGCGATGACCGAGCACAATCCGTATCCGATGCCCTTCCTGATGGACGCGGATGTATTCGCCGCCAAAACCGCCGATACGATCAGGAAAGTCAGGTTTGCGGCGACTTTTCCCTGGCAGATGCGCGTAGCCGGCACGCTGCTGCACGTGGTGCCGCGCTGGCTGTATGACCGCCTGATGGAAGGAAACCGCGCGCGGGGAAATGATCGTTTAGAACGGCATGCGTAGCTAGTTGACCCTGAACAATTGGTTTTGGTGGCGAGCGGTCTAATCGCTAGGCTCACACGCGAGCGGCCGGGTTCAGC
>CALNPU010000194.1 GCA_940588625.1 uncultured Caballeronia sp. | reverse complement strand
AGGGCATACAATCACGTGAGTCAAAATTAGATGAAAACTACTGGCTCAGACGGGTCAATTCTGCGTGGACATCAACATTCATATACGTACCCAAATACGATTGTCCAATTCTACGAATTACGTAGGGATTCGACAAGAAAATTCCACGATATTCGTAGAATGCAAAAGAAGGAATCAGCCACCCTCTACCACCCTCTATTTTGTATTTGGCCGCTGCCTGCGGGAAGCACGGCAACCCCACAGGACCGGCTGGAAGTTCAAATTGGCGAAGTAAGGCAAGCGCAGGATAAGCCGCTACAAAACCGGCATACGCCTTCCTTTGGCATCGCCGTAAAGCTGGCTCAAGCGTTGCATTTGCGCAGCGTACTTCTCTGCGGTAGTACTCGCGTGGGGGGCGTCTACCGAAGTCTGAGCGCAAGCACATCAATACCCTGATGAAACAAGGCTGGCTGTCAAAATCAGCAAGTGAAAAGCTGTCGAGACAAGCCAATCTATTCGAATATTTGTTCGTGATCCGTTACGCCAAGGTCCTGCCAGTTCCCCCGTGTGCACAACTCTGCGGCCCACACCACAAGGGCGTGGACAGCCGCCCTGCGGGCGGTACCGGAGTTGCACAGTAAGTAAGTATGTCTGACGCGCCGGCTTTGCTGGCTTGCACGCGTTCTTAAAGTCAACAAGGACGTCAAATCCAACGGCAACTGCGCAGCTTTCCAGAGATAAAGTGCTCGAACGAGACAATTTCGCGTTTGTAAGACCGTGGACGAAAACGTAGAGAAATGTCACCACTTTCGTCTCAAAAGTATGGACACTTCCTAAGCGGAAAAACGACCCCAAATTCAAGCGCTTAAGTTGCGTTCATGGCGTGTCATGTAAACGTATGGTTGGTTGGCGCGGCGATCCGAACGGTCGCTGCCGATGCACACCAGACGTCGCCACTCGGTATCTGCGCAAGTTATCGGGGCCGCTGCTTGATCGTATCGACATCCAGATCGAATTGCCCGCGTTGTCGCCGGCGGAGTTGTCGGAGAGGAGTGCGTCGATTGGCGAAACGAGCACGACCGGCAACTTGAACGGCAAGGCAAGACGAATCGCGAGCTGGACGGACGCGAAGTGGACGCCGTCTGCCAACTCGATGCCACCCACCGGGGAAGCGCTGCTTCGCGAAGCCGGAGAACGTTTCGGCTGGTCGGCACGGGCGTATTAGCGCGCGCTGAAAGTGGCGCGCACGATCGCCGATCTCGCTGCAGCCGATTCGCCAACAGCGACCCACCTCGCCGAAGCAATTCAGTATCGGCGGGCATTTCCCACCGCATAAACCACCACTGAAACGCCGGCGCCCGCAAAAAGAAAAATCGCCTGTCAAGACTTGACTTATGCACATTGCGTCGTTCTTTGTTTCTCTAACATCTGATCAAACACTTATTTTGGCAATGATCGGCAGGTCATTGATTTTATCGACTATTTTTGACTGCACTGAATCGAGGCAAAGTAAGGAGCGCCGCGTCGGTCAGGCACTTGGCGAGGGCGCGGCGATGTTTTTCACAAAGTTATCCACAGCTTCTGTGGATAGTTTAAAAAAACTGATATAAATCATAGTCTTATATGTAAATGCTTGTGCGGTTTCTCAGATCAGAAGCGTGTGCGAGATGTCGTTCGATTTGAGAAATATCGGCGAACGAATGGACGCGCTTCAGGGCAAATACTTAAAAAAGTTTGAACGAGGAAAAAAACTGGTCGACTTGATCGGGCGACGGCATCTTCGTCGAGACTATTGCAACTTGGTAAGCGTGGGTCCCTTTGGCGATAAAACGTGCCCGGATCTGACGGGTTTCGCTTTTCTGGCCATTGGCACTTGTGCCGTTGACGGCAATTTCCGAGCCGGACAAGCGGTCGCCTGCCACCACGTCAATGTCAACCGGATGTGCGGCGGGTGCGGCGTTGAGATTGCGCGCGAGCCCCTGCATCGAGTGCCGCGCGCTGAGTCGCGTAGTCGGCATCCGGCAGGTCGACCGTACCGACGGCGAACACCGCGTTATCCGCCTCGGCCATCTGCATCTTGATATTCATATGCATCAGCTTCCCGGCGACGTCGGGAACGCGACTTGGCCGGGAAGGTGAGTTCGTAGGCGTCGTCGTTGTTCTGGATCGTGCGCCAGTCGTAGGCCGGCGTGCAGGCAAGCAGCGCCACGGTGGTGAACAAGAGCGTGGTGGTCGAAGCGGCCGATTTGAACAGTGTGCGCGGGGACGGCACGGCGGTATGAGGAAAAACGCGTTTCGAAGCGCGTGAAAAAGATCTGATCATGAGAAAGCAGCGGGGAAAAACGTGATTATCCGCTGCCGATGCTGAATACGTTGACAGCAAGCAGGTTTCACACGGGACAGCGCCCTGCCTTGCAAACGGCTCACAGCAAGCCGCACACAGAACGCTTTTCTGAGATTGGGGCTAAAATGCGGTCCAAGCTGATGCTGTTGCGCGTTGTTGTAAATTTGCCGAGTACGAACCAGATACGAACCGAGCACGCTCGAGGTTTCCATGTCAGAAAATTCACAGGTTTCACCAGGGCGCGGCAAGAGCCTGCTGCGCTGTAATATCTTGAATATCTTGATGGCGGTCGTCGCCGGCGTGATCGCGTGCACCGGCTATTTCGCGTTCGGTGGCCAGCAACGTGTTCCGGATGCCACGTTCACGCTGCTGTCGGGGCAGAAAATCTCGACATCGACGGATCTCAAGGGCAAGGTCTACCTGATCAACTTTTGGGCGACCGACTGCGAAACCTGCATGAAAGAGATGCCGGCAATGGTCGACACGTACAACCGCTTTAAGGGCCGCGGCCTGGAATTCGTCGCCGTGTCGATGAAATACGACGCGCCCATGTACGTGTCCAACTACGCGCAGACGCGCAACCTGCCGTTCAAGGTTGCGATGGATGACGGCAGTGCCGCAAAGCAGTTCGGCAATGTGCAAATGACGCCGACTACGTTTGTCGTGGATAAGGATGGCAAGATCTTGAAGCGTTACGTGGGCGAGCCGACGTTCTCGGAGCTCGACGCACTTCTCGACAAAGCGCTGAACGCAGCCTGAGGCAGGTTCGGCTTTACGCGTCTGCAAAATGCCCGCCGATGAATCGGCGGGCATTTTGCTTTTGGGGACGGGAAAAATACGCAGAACACCAGACCTCGCCTATCGCTCGACCTCCCCCTTAGCCGCCAGCCCATAGCGCTTGATCTTCTAGAGAGTAGCCTTGCCGAGTTGCAGCCGATCCGCTGCTGCAGCCACCACACCACCGCACTGCTCCAGCGCCTCCGCGATCACCGCGTGTTCGAACTGCTCGGTGCGCTCCTTGAGCGACTGTGTGGCGGCATCGAGGGGAACACCGGTTTCATCGATGATTCCCAGCACCATCCGGTCGGCCGCGTTGCGCAGTTCGCGCACATTGCCCGGCCAGTCGCGCTGCATCAGTTCGGCTCGCTGTCGATCACTGAGCAGCGGGCGCGGGGCCCTCGTATCGTACGGCGGCATCGGCAAGAAGTGCTCGAACAGCGGCACTACGTCTTCGCGGCGCTCAGAAAGCGGCGGCAACGTGATCGTCACCACTTTCAGCCGGTACATCAACAAGTCGCGCCGGAATATACCCCCCCCCCCCGCGACGTGCTCCGCCATATCACCCTTCACGACCGCGATCACTCGGCAATTCGCGCGAATCGGCTGATTCAAGCCAAGCCGCTCCAGCACGCCGTCCTGCAGCACGCGCAGTAATTTCACTTGTAGCGCGAGCGGCATGCTTTCGATCTCATCGAGGAACAGCGTGCGTGCCGCCCGACGCATGTTCGAGCTTGCCGATGCGGCGTTTCTGCGCGCCGGTGAACGCGCCAGCCTCGTAGTCGAACATCTCCGACTCGAACATCTGCTCGGGCAACGCGCCGCAATTTACCGCGATGAACGATTTGTCCCGACGCGGCGAGAGGTCATGCAGGCTCCGCGCGATCAGCTCCTTGCCCGCGCCGGTGTCTCCGTTGATCAGCACGGAGGCATCGGTGGGCGCGACGTTCGCAATCAGCTTGCGCACCTGTTCGATAGCCGGGCTGCGGCCAATGATTTTCGGCGCCACGCTGCTCTGGCCGGCAAGTTCACGCCGTAGCGCGCGATTTTCGAGCACGAGTGTGCGACGCTCCAGCGCGCGGCGCACCGCTTCGATCAAGCGCTCCGACGCGAATGGCTTCTCGATGAAATCGTAGGCGCCGTCGCGCATGGCCTGGACCACCATGGAGATGTCGCCGTGGCTTGTCACCAGGATGATCGGGACTTCGGGCGCCCGTTCGTAGCATTGGGCCAGAAGGTTGGGGCCGCTCGCGCCCGGCAGGCGGATGTCGCTCACGATCACGCCGGGAAAACTGGCGTCGATCAGGCGCGATGCGCCCTCCGCTGCCGAATGCGGTTACGTCGAAGCCGGCGTGGAGGCTTTGCACGCTTGCGCGGCGCACCAGTTCATCGTCTTCGATGAAGATCACCCGTAGGCCTGCGGTCATCGGTTTCTACTCCTGCGGGGTATGTGTGTTGCCTGTTTTCAGCGCGAGCCGCTGCGGATCGCTGTGATCCGTTACTTACGTATCCCGCATTTTCTCAGCATGTGGAGCGTACTGCTGTAGCGCCGGTCACTCTCTTGTCACGCGCGATGCAGCGTAATCACGAATTCTGCGCCGTGCGAACGATCCGCATCCGCCTGCGTGCCGCCCTCGGGCCCGTGCACTTCCATCTGCGGGATCAGGTTGCGGGCGACCAGCGTGCCGCCATAGTCCCGCACGATAGCCGATGGAATCGCCAACTCCAGGCCCAATCCGTGGCCCATTTCCTTCGTCGTGAAAAACGCCTCGAACAGGCGCGGCAGGACACCGGACGGAATGCCCGGCCCGTTGTCCCGCACCACGATATCGACAGTCATCTCGTGCATCACCAACTCGATCTCGATACGGGGCACATCGCACGCGACCACGGCGTCCAGCGCATTGCCAATCAGGTTGATCAGGATCTGCTCGAGCCGCAGATCCTCGCAGCGCACATACAGCAGCGGACTGGAGTCGGCGCGTTCGTTAGCATCGAAGGCGAGTACCACGTTTTTGATGCGCGGCTGCAACATCGCGAGCACGTTGCGCAACGCGCGGCCGACATCGGTGCGCGCGTTTTTCGGGCGAGCCTTCGCCACGAACAACTTCAACTGATTTGTGATCTTTCCCATCCGCTCGGTCAGCGCGGCAATTGCCTCGAGGTTCTCATGGGCCGCCACGTGATCACCGCGCGGGTGTTGTCGGAGAAATTGCGTAACGCGGCGAGCGGCTGATTCAGCTCATGCGTAATGCCCGCCGCCATTTGACCGAGCGCGGCGAGTTTGCTCGCCTGGATCAGCTCGTCGTGCATGGCGCGCAAGTCCGTTCGGCCCGTGTGTGCTCGCTCACCTCCTTGGTCAGCAACGCATTCGCCTCCGATAAATCCGCCGTCCGCTCCGCGACGCGCTTGTTCAGTTCGGCATAGGCGGTCTGCAACAGCGCGTGGCTGCGGATCATTTCCCGCACACGGGCACGCCGCATACGCCAGTAAAACGCAGCGATACGAACAAACACCAGCACCGTCACAATCGGCGCGCTTCACGCGGCATCGACCGCCGGATCGAGAGGCACCATCGTCATCAAGTGCCAATCGGGCTCGCCCAGTACGCGCTGCGTCGCGAGAAAACTCGGCGCGTCGCGCCTCCCACACGCACAATCTGCGCGCCGTCCTCGAGCGTGCGCACGATGGTTATCGGCAGTGCGGTGATCGGATGCTGCGCATACTGCCGCGCGGAATACACCGACGCCTCGATATCCTTCGGCAACGGTCGAAGCGTGTGATATTTCCACGCCGGCACCGACGACAGGAAGATCACGCTGTGATCGTCGGTCACGAACAGCGGCTCGGAGGCATCGGCACCTGCAGCCATTCCAGGTTCAGCTTGACCACCGCCACGCCGATAATGTCGCGCGTCCCCTGTTTGAATACCGGCTGCGAGATGAAATAACCCGGCTCGCGCGAGATGGTGCCGAGCCCGAAAAAGCGGCCGGTGTCGCCTTTGACAGCATCGACGAAATACGGTCGAAACAGGTACTCCCGCCCCTACGAAACTATCCGGGCCATTCCAGTTGCTCGCCGCCACGCAGCGCCGCCCCCGTTCGCCTGGATGATACGTCGCCGTGGCACGCGCGTGCGCGTGTTCAGGTCGGCGAGATAACGGTCTGCTCGTGCAGCGAATTGCGGGTTAGGATCGGCGAGGACTTCCTGCACGAACGGATGGCGTGAGGGCAGATAAGGCAGATATTCGTAACGGTCGAGCGTGCTTTTCAGCTCGGCGGTCGTGCGGTCGACACGTGCTGCCGCGTTTTGACACAATGCGTCGAGGCCACGTTGCCACGCGATGCCCCACGTGAGCACGCATACGCCGGCGAGCGCCGCGTGAAAAAGCAGGAAAACGACCAAACGCCGCGTCACGTGAACGGGTTCCAAACGATGGGCCCCCCCGATTGTGGCACGCGCCGCTTCGAACGAGGCTTCTGTCGACGCCCTCGCCGGCCTTTCGGTTACCCACAAGTTTCTCGTTTACTTTCGAAAGTTTTGTTAACTTTTTCGCATGAGCAATTTGATCGCGATCAGATGACTAA
>CALNPU010000193.1 GCA_940588625.1 uncultured Caballeronia sp. | reverse complement strand
AATCGAAAACCTGCAACCTCCGATGCGACCGATTTCGTTATTCCCGTGTCCACGCGTTTTGATACTGTCTGGAACAGGTCGAAGCCTTCCTCCGCAAAGTCGATATTGCGGTTGCTAAGGTGCGTTTCGATCACGACCTCGGGATAGCGAGCACGAAACTCGGCAAGCAGGGGAAGAACTCGATAGTGGCCATACGGTGTCGGCATGCTGATCCACAACACGCCGGTCGGTGTAGTTTACTGCCCGCTTGCTTTACGCTCGGCGTCGGCAAGCAGGCTAAGCACCTGTCGGCATTGTTCGAAGTACTGTCTTCCTGCATCCGTCAGCCGGATCTGTCTTGTTGTCTGTACAAACAGGCGCACGCCCAGGCGTTCCTCCAAACGCGCAACTGAACGGCTCACGGCGGCCGGCGTAACGCTTGCGGCGTTCGCGGCAACCGTAAAGCTCTCGAGTCTCGAGTTTAGCCGCAAGGCGGAACAGTTCAATACTGCCCAGGAGAACATCTTCAAATTGACGCTGCATGGACTCTCGACAACCTTCGGTATCGCGCTTTCTTGCGCGGCCAGAAAAGCACCCGGAACGGGCGCAAAGTGTACGCAACGGACGGCGCGGTCGCCTTCAGAGCGAAACAAGGGACGATACAGAAATCAGGATATAGCACGAGGATCATCCAGGAGGAAGCGACATGACCAGCGCGTGGTCACTGAAGCAGCGCACCTATACCGTCGCGTAGGAAGCAGGGAAGGCGCTTCATTCCGTAGCGAAAAGCAGGGGGAGTTTGGATACGGTGCGCAGTAGGCAGGGTAGGCAGCGGCTCTGGTGAGCTGGTTGCCAGCAGCCGGGGTGATGATCCAACTGAAGTTCGAAATGGAAAACATACCAGCTGACAACAGCTTGCAAGCTATCGGGCAAGGCAAGGTGATCGACGTTGTTCCGCGTTGCAGTCGAATAGGGCAAACCGGAAGGGTGTAACGCCAGCTCCCGTTGCGCCCGGTGTCCATTCGACGAAGACCGCCTGGCCGGAATCACCGGACGCGTCCCGATGTTCGGGCCGGCTTCTGGCCTAGTTGTTTGCGATAGAGCTCGACTGGCAATCCACTCCAGCCCCAGTTTTCGGTGCCCACTTCCTGAATGACAACAAAGGTTGCTTCGAGCGGTTTGTTCAGCACGTCTAGCAGCAACTGACTGACGCCTTTGATGAGCTGGGCTTTTTCGTCGGCAGTGACAGAATCGTTGCCGGGCCTGGCCCCCCGCGGGTCACCTGAATTGTGACGATAGGCATGTCGTCCTCCGTAATTGTCGCTTGACTTCAAGGGCGGCGGCCAGCGCCGCCCGCGGGGTGATCAGGATGATCAGTGCCCGGCGCTCTGGCCGTCGTCCACGTGCAGGATTTCGCCAGTCACGAACGGTGCTGCATCCAGATACAGGACAGCGTTCACGACATCGCTCATCTCGCCCATGTGACCCATCGAATGCATTGCGCCGAGCGCTGCATGGTGGGTTTCCTGCGGGTGCATCGGCTGATGATACCCGGCGAGACGGCGTTGGCGCGGATACCCTTTTTCGAGTATTCGATAGTGAGCGATTTGGTGGCGGCGTTCAGTCCGCCCTTGGTCAGCGATGCCAGCCAGCACCGAGGGTATGCCGTCGGCGGCCTGGTCGGTCGGCTGGTCGTGATGTTGACCACGTGACCGCTGGCATTCTTTTCCATCTCGGCAATGGCTAGTTGTGTGATGTAGAAGAAGCCGGCGACGTTGACGTCGGTGATGGCTGCGTAGTCTTCCGCGGTGTAATTGGTGAAAGGCCTGGCGATGAAGATGCCGGCGTTGTTGATCAGCGTGTCGATGCGGCCAAAGCGGGCGACGCCTTCCGAAATCACGCGACGCGCGGTAGCCGGGTCGGCAATATCGCCGGCGACGGTCACAATATTGGGGTCGTCCGAGGGGCTGACCGATCGTGCGGTTGCGACGACGCGGTAGTCGAGCTTGCGGAACGCCTTGACCAGTTCAGCGCCAATGCCTTGCGAAGCGCCGTTAACAACAACGACTTTTTGTGACGTGTTCATGATTGAACCTCCAGATTATAGATGCTTGGGATCAGATGCTGATCGGGCCGCTGGCTCCGATGGGTACGAAATCTATGCGCATTGGCGCTGAATTCGAATACCCGCCCATGGACAAACAGTCGTGCTTGCCAGGTACAAATGAGTTCTGTGGCAGCTGGGCTTGCCGGTCAGCCGTGCTGGATAAACATCTGGAGAATTGAGCGCGAGGTCCGTTGATACCCGCCGGGTGTCGTGAACGGCCACTGCCGTGTCGCAACAAGGGACTTCGGAAGGAGCTGGATGTAGCTCTGGGGCGACTAAGGCCACTTTCAGACGTTCACAGGAGTGTCGGAAACGCGTTGGTTCGCCGCCGTGTTAAACACAGTGACCGGTTCGGATGAAGTGGCGTGTAGACTTGTTCGCCTGCAACCACAGCCTGAATCATGGACAATCAACTGCTGATAATTTGCGCGCTTACACGTTATCCACGTCATCGCTACGTTGGCATACGCAGTTCGCATCGCAGGCGTCCGTACTCGCCGAATCGCTGTATCTTTCGCGCTTTTCGGCATCATTGCGCTCGTTTCCCGCACAGCAAATTCGTTTCAGGGTCCATTCCTCGCCAAGCGCGTTGAAGAGGACCTGGCTCGCCACATTCAATGAGGTATGCTCGGCGATTTTCGACTATCGCTTCTCGCGGGAACCATGGCCACGGTGGTCGGGGCGTTCCTCATTCCCACGTTCCAGCGCTACTTTAGCCGGGCCGTGCTCCACTTCCAGGCGCACCGGTCGATCCCGCGCCTCGCGTTTCATGTGTTTAGCCGGGGCGGCATTTCATATATTCGCGGCGGCGCTCGCCTTCCATCGCGGGCGAATGTCACTCGATTGGCGACCGACTCTGGCGTGTCATGGAAGGTCATTGTCCTGAATGTTTTCGCCATGGCGCTCTGGACCATGGGTGTCTTTGCTTCGCTATACGCCGGCTTTCTTAAGCCGGAACTCCGTGTGACCTGCGCAAACTTGTCGTCGGTGATCAATGGGTTTGCAACCATTGTCCTGACGGTCATCATTGACCCGCAGATATCGGTGATGACCGACGACGTCATAGAAGCCCGCGTCACAGAAAACCGGTTTCGCCGGGCGATTACCACTTTGATCGGCGCTCGTGTCTCGGCACCGTCCTCGCGCAGGCAATGCTGATTCCCGCGGCACTGTTGATCGTGCGAGTGGCAGAAGCCATCTAGGCGAGTTGGATGTGGTGACTGAGTAATTGCTGCGACAGGCTGTGTTCGTATCCCACGCAGGTATAGCACTGGAACAGTACACTACGCGTTCCAGCGGCAAACCGGCGCCTCCGCCCTGCCGCATGCGCCAGGTCTTTCGGGCAAGGACCTCAGCGGATTTCGGACTTCACTTAGTGAAGGTCTCTTCAGAACACTCGATTCGCACCAGAACCTCATGGACTATTTTGCGGCGGTACGCGCCTTCGTTTGCGCAGCGGAACTAGCATAGCTTTAGCAAGATGCGCATGGAATTGGCGGTCAAGACCTCGACCGTCTCACGCTACGTGAGCGAACTCGAAAAGGATCTGGGCATTGCCCTGTTCAATCGGTCGACGCGCGGTCTTGTCCTCTTGTCCTGACGGAGGGCGGCAGGGTATTTCGTGAGCACGCGCTGGTTGCGCTACAGGCGCTCGATGATGCGCGCCATGTCACGTCGTCGCTGAATTGCACACCGCAAGGCCTGCTGCGCGTCACGATACCTACCGCATTTGGGCGTAGGCACATCGTGCCGCATCTCCCCGCTTTCATGAAGCGCTATCCAGACATTGCCTCGACATCGTGTTGGTCGACGAAACGCTCAACATGATCGAAGCCGGCATCGACGTTGCGATTCGCATTGGCGTGCTCCCGGATTCGTCATTGATGGCCAAACGCGTGGCCTCGCACCGGCGCATCGCCTGCGGCAGCCCCGATTACTTAAAGCGGAACGGGACGCCAGCCGTTCCTGAAGATCTAACCGCACACGATTCGCTTCGCTTGTCCCTGTTACCAGACGACAAATGGTCCTTCACCCGAATTGGGAATACACGCATGGCGCCGCAGCAAGTGCTCGTGGAATTGAAAGGACGTTTACACGGCGACGACTCCGAGGCGCTCCTGGAGCTAGCCCTGGCCGACTGCGGCGTTGCGCTGCTGTGCGACCTGGCTTGTGGGCACGGCCCTGCGTGAGGGGCGCCTGGTGCACGTGCTGCCCGAATGGGAGGCACGCACGGGGCGAGCAGAACCGGCGATCTGGGCGGTTTATCTGCCGAAGAGAATCGTTTCGTCGAAGGTGCGTGCGTCGATTTTTACGCCGGTGTGATTGGCAAGCCGCCGTACTGGGACGATGGACTCGATGCTTCAGGCCTAGCGGGCGAAGCGGATGTCGAGCGCGCGCAGCCAGGTTTGCAAGCCGGCATCCTGGATCGGAATCACATAGGCGTTCTCGTTCGTTTCATTGAAATGTGCATGCCAGTATCCCGGCGGCGTAACAAACGTCATCCCGGTTTCCCAGTCGACACGGGTTGGATTCACGATGTCGCCCTTCTCATCCAGCTCGGTGCCGGCCAGCGTATAGACGCCAGGATTGCCACCGGCAATGAAGTCGAGCGCTATCGACTGGTGGCGGTGCGACTTCTGCGTCGAGTTGGGCGGCACAATGCCGAACATGACCCACAGCACATGGGTGACCGTTCGCGTTTGCGGGAAGTTGGCGTTACCCATCAGCACACTGATGCTGATGCGGTTGCGCTGGCCCGCATTGGGTTCATCCGAGACCCGGCTTAATTCGGCCTGTGCCTGCGCGGCTGGATACAGCGTTGGTGCAAAGCGTGCATTCACGCCGGTTGCGCCGAGATAGGTCAGGAGAGGGGTGTCGTTGACGTCGTAGTAGAGCGTGGCGGTCGCGTTGGCCGACAGCACAGCGGCAGCACCGCCAGGCAGCGTAAAAAAAGTCGCCCTGGGCGAACGGGAATGACGTCTCACTTTGCGTCACGCTGCCCGCCCCGCCGATTACGTAAAAAAACCTGGGACGTCGCATTCGGATCGAGCGTCAGGTCGTCGCCTGTGTTGATGCACAGGGAAATTCGCGCTCAGGCCGGGACCGGTAGCGAGGCCCGGGCAACCCAGTTCCGCCGAAAGGTCGAGCGGTACCACGCGGGTTGCGCCGTTCGAGTACAGCGAAGGGGGAAAAATTGCGGAACGGCACGCGCGAGATGAGCTTCGCGCCAATCGGGTTGGCTGACGACGTGTACTCGAAGTATTACGCGTCCCTGGTCGCGGGAGACGTTTCAGCGAGGGTGGCTTGAGACGTTTTGTTCAACATGATCTGCCTTTGTGAGTTCGGAAAATTTCGCGGAAAGCCGTGCGCAGGCCTTGTTATGTGGTGGCTTGCGTCGGAAAGCTGGACTCACTGTAGGGCAGGTCACTGGCCGCAGAAGTGCCCGAAAATCGAAATCACTATTGTGCAACGGAGTGCATCACACGTCCGCTCCGAGGAAGACCGGATAAAAAACACAGGCTGTCCAATACAAAAAAGCCGCGCTCCTTTCGGAGCGCGGCTTTTCTGACAAAGGCCTGACTGAACAACCAGCCCTGAGCGCAGCGCTTACCAGCTATATCTGTATCCAACCTGACAAACACGCCCTGACGATAATCACCGCCAATGTTGCGGGAGTACTTGACGTTGGCGTACGTTTCCGACGCTTTACCCATGCTCATGGTGACGCCCACGCCCACTTCATACCAGGTCTTCGACAGGCGCGCTGTTGAACAGCGCGCCGTCCACTGCCGTGTTACCCGGTGTCAGGAAGTCGTGCAGTACGTCAGTAGGGCGTTGCCGTTCCCGACTTCGTGTCATTGGTCAGGTTCGCCTTGAAGATCCGAAAGCCGGCCCGTCCGCGCAACGTGTTGCTCGACGTGCTCGATACCGGCGAGATCCCGTCGTTGAAGCCGTTCAGATGCAGATATTTGTACATCAACTGGGCTTGCGGCTCGATAGCGATGGTCGTCGATCCGATCAGCAACGGCTTGCCCACTTCACCGGACAGGCCCGTGCCAACGCCGTTCTGCGAAGCGCCGTCACCATACACATCGCCGTACTTGTTGTGATAGTGGGTAAGTTGCGCCACGGCGTCAAAATAGCTGCCGTCCTACAGGTACTTGGTCCAGTAGTCGCCGAGCGATTGCGCCTGTGTTTCGACTGAACCGGTCGCGGTCGTCAGCGTCGGATTCAGGGCGCGCGCTGTCTTCGAACGTTGCCGACGACAAGCCGATAGTCACCGTGACACCCGCATGCGTGCTGCTGCCAGCCGGGTTCGTCGAGAGCGTCCAGTCCTTACCGAACTGCGCGAAGAACGTGCGCTCATCGGCGGAGAAATGATCGTTGATCCCTTGCTCCTGTGCCAGACGGGCAACCGACACACCGGGGGAGCAACGTCGCTTCGACCAGTGCGTGCTTGCCCGTCTGGTCGTATCGGTGACGTCCATCACGACTCTACCATATTACTCTACTCTTAACTCCGGGTTTTTGTCAGCCATAGGTGCCCCAATTTTTGAGGTGGACACCTGTGCTCCTCTCTCATACCGCTGGCCGATAGACGCCGAAGATCGAGCGCTTACGATCTTCCGTGATGTTGGCGTCCCTACGCATTTCACAGGCCATGACCCACGACCATCGGAGCCGAACTTGAAGCACGGA
>CALNPU010000192.1 GCA_940588625.1 uncultured Caballeronia sp. | reverse complement strand
CCAATGCCAGGACTTTTGCAGAGTTTCACTAACAGAACTTTCGAAAGTAAACGAGAAACTTGTCGGTAATCGAAAGACCATTGAGGCGCTTACGGAAATTATTTCCGTTCCTGTTAACGCTACTTCCCTGGCGCAACGATCCATCGCCAACTTTATGCGTTCCGTTGTGTTCGGGTTGATCAGCTTGATGCGCATTTGGTTTTCCTTTCAGTTCCCGCAATCAACATTTGATTCGGATTACATATTACTTTTACAAATTTCCCAGGCACTGCTGCTTGCAGTCACCATCGCATCCCGCGATTCTCCGATGCGATGGCTCACCTGCTGCCGCGCTCTTGCTTTTACGCAAGATTCGACACCGAGTTCTTGTCCGCGATGATCCTGTAGAACAGCGCACCCAATCCTGCACCTATGAACCATGAGAAGTTGCCGGCGCCTTCAAGGGACGGCAGCATCACACAAGCCACCGCTATGACCGCCGCGGGCAATAATGTGGCCACTGCGCGCCAGTTCACCCCCATTGCTATACCAGTAGCGCCCTGTCTCCGACGTCGTGTACAACTCCTCCACGTTGATCTTGCCAGACTTCATCAGGTAGAAATCCACGATGAGCACACCATACAACGGACCGATGAAACTGCCAAGTACATCAAGCGTGTAGTGGATCACAGCAGGGTTGTTGAAGAGGTTCCACGGGGTGATGAGAATCGATGCCACCGCGGCCATCATCCCACCCATCCGCCAACTGATCAACCGCGGCGCCAAATTCGAGAAATCGAAAGCCAGCGACACGAAATTCGCCACGATGTTGATACCAATCGTCGCTATCGTGAAGGTCAACGCACCCAGGATCATCGCCGTCGGTTGATCGATTCAGCCCACCGTTTCTACAGGGTCCGTAATCAACTGACCAAAGACCGGTAGGGTCGCGCCGGTCGTCACAACCGTCACCAGCGAGAACGCCAGGAAGTTGACCGGCAAGCCCCAGAAGTTACCGTGCTTCACGCTCTTGAAACTCTTGCAGTAACGCGAGAAGTCGCCGAAATTCGGCATCGGTCCGGAGAAGTAGGAGACCACCAGGGATATGGCCGTGATCATGACCGGCACCATTTCCATACCGTGGTATTTCACACCGCCCAGGTTCAGGCCAATGTTGCGCTAGCCTGCACGCCAGACCATGTAGCCGGCCAGGATGAACATCACCACGTAGACTGCAGGACCCGCGAAGTCGATGAACTTCTTGATCATCTCCATTCCGCGCCAGAACACCACGGCTTGCAACACCCACAACAGTATGAACCCGGCCCAATGCCGACAACTCGGCGAAACAGTATCTGTGGACATCAGCATAAGGCATCCATTGCGGCATGAATTTCAGCACCACAATCACCAACGCGCTCGACGCAAGGAAGGTCTAGATTCCATACCATACCACTGCGATCAAGCTGCGAATGACTGCCGGAAGATTCGCCCCCAGCACTCCAAAGGTCACTGGCACGCTACCGGATAAGGAACGCCTGCCTGCTGGCTCGGCTTCGCTATCAGGTTGCATAGCAGGTTCACAATGCCGATTCCGATGAGCAATGAAATCAGCATCTGCCAGCTCGTCAGGCCCAGCGCAAACAGGCTCCTGGCGAACACGTAACCGCCCATGCTATGCACGTCGGACATCCAGAACGCAAAGATGTTGTATGCACTCCACGTCTGATGTTTGAGTGGCGCAAGATCGTCGTTATAGAGCCGGTCGCTGTATCCGACCGGATGATAAGGATTACGATCTTAATCGTCGCAGGATGGTATTGCCCCGCGGCCCGGGGCGGCACTGATCTGAACCATGACTTCTCCTTGAATGAGATCGTCAATCAAGCAGCAAATAGTCAACTTCTTAGTGCTTTCGTATAGCAATACGCACCGTCGCGTAGTCAACGCGCAGCGCTTTCTTGTCGGTATGGGCTACGCCGTCCGGCAGCCGCGGGGGACCCGCGACGGGACGCACAATTCATCCACTCAGCTCGCGCAACAACGCGCATTCATTGAATGCGGATTTTTAAATTTGCTCGGCTTTCAGATATTGGTAACGTTGATACTACTTCACGCAAATCGACCACGCCGCGTGCGGGCCGGTCCAGCATCTTCAGTTCGACCTCCTGCAAGTGATGCGCCATTAGTTCGGCGGCCTTGGGCCCGTCGCCGGCATCGAGCGCGGCCAGGATATGTTCATGATCTTCAAAGCTGCACGAGCTTTTGCCAAGCGACTCATACAACGCTGATATCAGCGTGGAGCGCGCCACCAGCCCCGACAAGCATTCGCACAGCACGGCGTTACCGGTGAGCTGCGCGAGCTCCTTATGGAACTCGCCGGACAGTCGTATCCACGACGAGAAGTCGCGGCTCTCCTACGCCTTGCATTCACGTCCTATCGTCGTGCTAATCGACTTAAGCCGGCACGTGCCATGCCCGGTACAGATCAGCTCGACGACTGCCATTTCGATGATTCGCCGCATTTCGAATACTTCGTGCACTTCCTGCACCGACGGTGCTTGCGACGAACGCGCCGGTTCGGCTCGAGGTCGACCAGCCGCTCGCTTGACAGTTGCGCCAGCGCCAAACGCACGGTGCCGCGTTTTACGTTGAATACTTCGCATAACTGTGCTTCTGTCAGCTTGGCTCCTGGAGCGAGACGGTGTTCGAGAATGCCGTCGCGAATATTCGCCGCAATCGATTCCGCCGTCGCGGCGGCGACCGAAGCCGCAGTGCCGATGACAGTTACTTTCGACAAATCTTTCAGTTCGGACATAATCTTGTTCACTTTATATGATATATCTTATGAATGACATAAAAATTGTCAACAATTTCAGAAAAATTTGCTCCATGAATTGGAGGTTTGTCGGACAAATTCACTTAAACCCCTTCTGAAAAAGGCTTTCATGAATTATTTAAGCGACGAAAACCATATTGAATCGGATTTTTTGTTGACAATTCTGTGCCCGTTACTCGTGCGTATTTGCTCCCAAGCGGCGCAGCATGTAAAAAAAGCGCCCTTTCGGACGCTCCTTCGAGTTGCGCGATACGCACTACGCCAGGTACGGGTAATCAGAAAGCTTCATTTCGAATCCGTGCGACCGGGCCACCAGATGCGCAGTTGCGCCGAACGGCAACGTCAGCAATTCGGGCACATGCCCGAATTGCAATCCTGTCACAACGGGGATCCGGAGCACCGACCTGACCTGTTCGAGCATCGTCTCGAATGTATAACCGTTGTCGTACTCCGACAGTTTCCTGCCCGTAAATTCGCCCAGCATCAGCGCTTGCTGCCGCGCGAGAATCCCCCCGCCTGATGCAGTTGGCAAATCATGCGTCAACGCAATAAGGATGCTCATTCACATCTTCGATGAACAGAATCCCGCCCTCCACTGGTGGCATGTAGCGCGTGCCGATCAGCGACGTCATCATCGCCAGATTGCCGCCCCACAGCATTCCGGTCACGTCGACAGACTAGACCTGCGGCACGTGGCTCGTCACCTTGAATGACGGATGCGTGATCGCGTTCCAGAAATGCTCCATCGTGAACGCGCTCGGTTCTTCCGCGCCAAAATCGGCGGCGAGCATCAGGCCGCCAAAGTTCTTGACGCCGGCAAGCGCGTACAGGGCAAACTGGATCGCGGTGAAGTCGTTATGGCCGACAATCGCGATCAGCCGATCTTGCAAGCGGCGCTGCAAGCCCTCGTAGTCCAGGCCATGAAGAATGCGTGTAGCGCCGTAACCTCCGCGCACCGCCAATACGATGTCAGGCAGGGGACGCGTTGAATCCGCGAGCCGGTTCAGGTCAGCCGCACGTTCGCCGTCAGTGCCGCCAAAACGTTGATAACGACGGTGCGACGACGACGCATTCTCCAACCGGTGCCCCTGCGCGCGCAGGCGCTCCATCGCGCGTTCAACCACTTCAGAGTCGGGATAACCCGAAGGTGCGACGAGATCGATGGTACGTGCCTGGTGGGTCATGTGCGAATGGAAAGTGGATCGATGGAGTCGGGTTGTCCGGCGTTGCGGGCGTCCCGCGCCTCACGCACGCTGCGCCGGCGTTCGGCAAAAAAACTGCGCAGCGCGTTAGCGCATTCGTCGCCAAGCACCCCGCCGGTGACGCTGGTGTGGTGATTCAGATTGCTGATCGCGAATGCATCGACAACGCTACCGCACGCGCCCGTCTTCGGATCGTGCGCGCCGAATACCACACGGGCAATCCGCGCGTGCATGATCGCGCCAGCGCACATGATGCAGGGTTCAAGCGTGACGTAGAGTTCGCAACCCGGCAACCGGTAGTTTTCAAGCACCAGCGACCCAGCGCGCAACGCGGCCATTTCAGCGTGCGCCGACGGATCATGAGCGCCGATCGGGTGATTGAAGCCGGTTGCAATGACTTCCTCGCCACGCACCAGCACCGCGCCGACCGGCACTTCGCCCAACGCTCGCGCTTGCTCCGCTGCAGCCTGCGCGAGCGCCATGAAACGGCGGTCGCGTTTAGCGACAACAGTCAACGCGAGATCGGTTGCGGCTGTAAGGGTCACTTTTGGGCGGCCTCGGCTTGTGCATTCCCGTCGCTCCCCGAGAGACGCTCGGACAAACGTTCGGCAATGCGCCGCCGGTATTCAAGCGGCATGACGGTGCTGCTGCCGCGCAAGGATTCCAGCGCCATGTCGAGTGCCAGCATTTTCGCTTGCAGCTTGCGGCGGATCGCCGGATCTTCGGTGCTGCCGGATTCACACTGCAGATCGCGAAGCGCGCGCAAATGTTCGACAGCCGGTGGCACAAAACCGGCATTTTTCATAATACGGTTGGCAACGCGGGGTTCTTCGGGGACCAGCGCGTCGTCGAACTCGAGGGGCTCACCCGCGCCGGGCAGATTGTCGAACTCGCCGCGCGCGGCGGCGGCCGAAATTCGCTGTTCGACCAGGGCATCTAGCAGTTTCATCGGCATTTTAGGTGCCGGCAACCGGTCTGTCGAACGTTTGTCGGAGAACGTTATCGAACAGCAGGATCATGCCAGACTGTCACGTTTTGGGGTTGCGCTTCGCGGCGTCATCCACATTCAATGAACCGCCGGCTGCGTGGGAAGCTGGGTGAGCGATCCCGGCGCAACGCGCTTTGGGGATGCCAACTACCTAAGCTGCTATTCTTCTATCAGGGGCCCGTACACGGACGGAACGCGCCGGACAGAAGCGCGCCACAAGGCCGAAAACCACCGCGCTAGGCAGGATTGATCGCCTTGCGTCGATAACCTTCAGTGGCGAGCAACAAACTTCGTGTGTATTCGTGAGCCATGTTTTGCCCACGGACGGCTTCAATGGGAAACTGCTCCACGATCTCGTCATCGCGCATTACCGCGACCCGCTGACATAGAAACCCGACGACCGCCATGTTGTGACTGACGAGGATCATTGTCAGATGGCGTTCACGATGCAAACGACGCAGCAGGTTCAGGATCTCCGCCTGCACGGACAACGGACACGTCGAGCGCGGATGTCGGCTCGTCGCAGCAGCACGCGCGGCTCCACGATCAACGCCCGCGCTATTGCCACGCGCTGGCGCTGCCTGCCCGACAGCTGATGCGCATACCGGAACCGGAAGGCGGGACCGAGGCCGACTTCGCGCAATGCGTCGAGAATGCGGGCATCGTGACGATCCATGCCGTTGATGGTGAGTGGCTCCCGCAGCGTCTGGTCCACGGTGAAGCGTGGATACAGGACCCGTACGGATCCTGGAACACCATCTGCACTTCGCGCCTGAACGCACGATAGATGTGTTTGCCAAGCGTATGGCGGCCAATTCGCATTGACCCGTTGGCGATGGGTACAAGCCCAGTCAGTGCGCTCAGCACGGTGGATTTGCCGGAGCCCGATTCGCCGACAAGTCCGAACACCTCACCTTCGTCGACATGAAACGTTGCCGAGCGAACCGCATCGGCGAAACCGGTTTTCGTTTTAAAGCGTACCTGTACGCCGTTTGCTTCGATCATGGAGCGACCTCGGGTGAACCACGCGGGATCGCGTTGCAGCACCGGCAATTCGTCCGGCGGGTTGCGCAGCGGCGGACTCGCGGCCAGCAAACCGCGCGTGTACGGATGCTGCGCGTGGGCAAGATCGCGCGCCGCGCACGGACCACCCGTCCGCCGACCATCACCAGCACGCGGTCGCAGAATGACATCACCAACGGCAAGTCGTGGCTGGTGAAGATCAGCCCGGTGTTGTGCCGGGCAATCATATCGTCGAGCACCGACAAGACCTGCATGGAGACGAGCACATCGAGCACGCTGGTCGGTTCATCGGCAATCAGCAACTGGGGGCCGGACGACACCATCATGGCAATCATCACACGCTGCCCCGCCCGACAACTCGTGTGGGTAAGCGTCGGCAACTCGCTGTGGATCGCGGATATGCACGGCCTCCAGTGCGGCGACAATGCGCTCGCGCATGGCTTTCGCGTTCAGCTTCGGCGGCTGCCGCCCGAACGCCTCGCGCATCTGCTGCGCAACCGTTATCACCGGGTTCAGCGAGTATTTCGGGTCCTGCAGGATCATGCTCATCTGCGTGCCGCAATTCGGTCGCATCGCGAGCAGGTCGTGGTTATCGAGGCGCATAGCGTCGGCCGACCAGCGTGCCGATGCAGGCAACAGCCCGAGCAATGCCCGTCCGGTCAGTGATTTCCCCGACCCCGACTCGCCGACAATACCCAGCCGCTTTCCCTTCGCGAGCGTCAGGGAAATACTGCGCACCGCCCCGGTCAGCGTGCCGTCGTGGGCCTCGAACGCAATGCGCAGGTTATCGATCTCGCAGAGGGTATCGGCTTGCATGTCAGCTATATGAACGCTTCCCGTTTGCGAAGGGTTTTTCGTGTGTTCTGGTGGACAGGATGGGCTGCAGTACTATA
>CALNPU010000191.1 GCA_940588625.1 uncultured Caballeronia sp. | reverse complement strand
GGGGTGGCTTGTTCGCGTGATGACGACCGATTCCGGAACGTCATGGAGAGGGGGTAGTCTGTCGTGGTTTCCTTCGACAACTTCAGTCACTCCTGGTTTCTGAAGCACATACCGATGCAGGTGGCTTCAGGCCGGATATATCGATGAGGGAACCCTGTTCGCGACTCTGGCGGGTATCCCGCAAGGGGGGAATCATTTTGCTTGTGATCGCGAATATGGCGTTGGATGGACTTGAGGCCGCAGTTTATGCAAGCGTGCAGACCGGTCCTGGGACTTTGCTACGAAGGGTCAGGCTGAGGGCAGTACCAGCGGGTTTCGGCTCTTCCGCGCAATGACGATCCCGATGACGAGATACGTCAAGGTCACGAGACTGGCTAGTCCATTTGATGCGGCATGGACCACGTACTTCGCCCGCCGTCGAACCGTGAAACGTCCAGTCAAGTTGTTCGGTGCCACACCGTGGTGCTGAAGAATGGCTTGAGCCGGATGCGGGGTGACCTGCACGTCCGGTTCTCAAGGGGCGGTGGCACAGCAATGCGCTGCTGCTACCCGACCAGGTTCACGGGACGAACGAACGCGGGAAATTTGTATTACATTACATAAGCAGTTGCGACGCGAGCAAGTCATGGTGTTCTTCGCCAACCTTTCGGCCTGCCTGATCGGGATGGAGGCCTGCGGCAGCGTACACCATTGGGCTCGCAAGTTGCAGGCGCTTGGCCATACGGTCCGATTGATGGCACCGCAGTTTGTGAAGCCTTGTGTGACGACGCGGCCGATGCGCAAGTGATTTGCGAGGCTGTGACGCGGCCGACGATGAGGTTCATACCGATAAAAAAATATCGAATAGCAAGCCGTGCTGTCACTTCACCGCGTGCGCTATGGCTTCATAAAAGCTCGCACCGCTCAAGCCAATCAAATCCGTGGCCTGCTGGGCGAGTACGGCCTGATCCTGGCGCAGGGTATTGCGCACCTCGCCGATATCCCTGCGCTTGCTGAAGACGCGGGAAACGGATTACCGGGAATGCTCAGGCAATTACTAATGGACATGCTAAGCATGTCCATTAGATGGATCGCAAGATCGGTGTGATAGAGGCACAGATCCGTCAGTGGCACCAACACAACGAAGCCAGTCAACGCCTTGCCCAAATACCCGGCATCGGCCTGCTGACGGCAAGCGCGCTGGTCGGCCATATCGGCACGCAAGCAAAGGGATTTATCAGCCGACGTCATCTCGCAGCATATCTGGGCCTTGTGCCACGACAGCATTCCTCGGGGGGCAAGCAGCGTTTGGCTCACATCAGCAAACGAGGCGATCCATATCTGCGCACACGGCTTATTCACGGCGCACGCGCGGTGGTCCGGATGTATCAGGGAATTCAGCGACGCGGTCAGACGCTCAATGATCCGTGGCTGGAGCAGTTGTTGGCCCGCAAGCACCCCAACCAGGCTGCAGTCGCGCAGGCCAATCGGAAGGCTCTCGTCTGGGCCTTACTCGCGGGTAACGTTGCTTGCCCTTCCGCGCGAACATCTGGCGTCTTCATCCGTTGATGCGGCGCACTAGCTGCAGAAATATTCTGCAGCTGGCGTCAGGGGCAGCCCGATACGCTGCAAGATGCAGACCGGCGGCGCCGGCAGCATCTCGACCACTTGATGAATCTTTTGAAAATCTCACGCAGTTGCGGATACCGAATCCACTGGACGGGCAACATCATGAGCAAATCCGAGTTCGCGAGTACGGTCATAAATGTGAGCGTTGACTGTGCGCGCATCGCCAGACGCGGCGCAGGCAGCCCGTGTTTCTCAAACACAACGGGCCGAGTTCTTCTTCCGCCCGGTGCGTAATTGACGTTGTGATCCATTCAGCATCGACGAGATTACGCAGCGATGTTGCATTCGCGAGCGGATGTTCCTTCCGACCCAGGATGACGCGTGTGTTGTCGAACAGCTTCTCCGCAATTCATTCGGCACGACCGACGGGCGCGGGACCGATGTAGCAATCAACCGTGCCGTCGAGCAGTGACGCCTCGACGATCAGATATACGCCGCCGTCGATGATTTCCAGCTGAATGTTTGGATAGCGCGCGGAACGGCTTGAGCACCTGGGGCAACAATCCGAGGTGCGCCACCATCGACATGCACAGCGTGACGCGCCCATGCGTATCGCCTCGCAGTTGCCCGATCTCGTCCTTCGCGCGCTGTAGTTCGTTACGCACTGTGTTCGCACGCGCGCAGGAATGCGGTGCCGACTGGCGTCAACCGGACACCTTTTGCATGCCGCTCGAACAGCGCGACCCCAAGTTCCTTCTCCAGATCGCGAATGCTGTGGGATATCGCCGGCTACGGCTGACCCACATAGCGCGAGGCCGCCCGTAATCCGCT
Source organism: uncultured Caballeronia sp. (assembly GCA_940588625.1). Lineage (GTDB taxonomy): Bacteria > Pseudomonadota > Gammaproteobacteria > Burkholderiales > Burkholderiaceae > Caballeronia. Next base: position 4,854 of record CALNPU010000191.1, on the reverse strand, counting down.
GCGCTCGGCCACCGTGATGAAATCGCGCAACGTACTCAGTTTCATCGTAACCACCGATTCAGTTTCAGTATTACCCGACGAATTTTGCCATCTTTCTGAATCTGCTGGCGGTTTCTAAGATTTCTGTCATCCCGAACCGCAGTGCAGAATAACAGGAGACAAAATCGTGGAAAAGCGTGCAGTACCACGCGTATTGATCGTCGGCGCCGGCCTTGCTCTGGTAATTGAGCTCGGCCATCGCGGCATTCCGTGCCTGCTCATCGAACGAAACGACCAGGTTGGCTACGCTTCCCGGGCGAAGACTACTAGCGTTCGCACGAGAGAGCATTTCCGCCGCTGGGGCATCGCCGACCGCCTGCGCGCCGCGTCGCCGCTCGGCGTGGACTATCCGTCAAACGTGGTGTTCTGCACGCGGCTGGCCGGCTTCGAGCTCGCGCGCCACGAAAATGCGATGTACTGCGCGCCCGGCCGTAATCCGCTCTATTCCGAGCATGCGCAGTGGATCGGATCCCTCAGTACACAGTCGAGGAGGTGTTGCGCTCGCACGCGCAATCACTGCCGGGCGTAGAAATCCGGTTCCGATGCGAGCTACGCGGGTTCGAGCAGGACAGCGACAGGGTGAGCGCGACGCTGCATGATCTCGGCAGCGCGACTTCATCGCCGACGTAGATTATCTGGTTGGCACCGACGGCGCCCGCAGCCTCGTGCGCGACCTGATCGGCACTCGGATGGAGGGCCAGTACGGTCTGTCGAAGAACTACAACATCGTATTTCGCGCACCGAGGCTCGCCACCGCACATTGCGTCGGGCCGGCTCATGTATTGGCAGATCAATCGCGACGCGCCGAGCCTCATCGGACCCATGGATAGCGGTGACACGTGGTTCTTCATGCCGACGCAAGTCGAGTGCGGCACGCACGCCGGCGACATCGACGCCTGCGCGATGATCAGCGCCGCCACCGGCATTGATCTTCCGTATGAGGTCCTCAGCAGCGACGAATGGGTCGCGAGCAAGCTACTCGGTGATCGCTATCGGAAGGGGGGGCTTCCTCGCCGGCGATGCGTGCCACCTTCATCCGCCGTTCGGCGGCTACGAAATGAACATGGGTGTCGCCGACAGCGTCGATCTCGGCTGGAAGCTGGCCGCGATGCTGCAAGGCTGGCGCGGCCCGGCACTGCTCGACAGCTACGAAGCGGAGCAGCGCCCGGTACACCAATGGGTGCTAGACGAAGCGGTCGTCAATCATGCGATGCTCAGCAACCATTTGCTCACAGACGACATCGAAGCCTCTGGTGAAACGGGTGCACGCGTGCACAGCGAAATCGGCGGCCGGATCCAAGCGGCCAAGATGCGCGAATTCGCGACACTAGGCGTCGTACTCGGCTAATCGGTAAGACGATTCCCTGATCCTCGTACCGGACGGCAGCTCCGCACCTGCAAAAGACTTCATCAATTTTACGTGCCGTCGTCCCGCTCAGGCGCGCTGGCGCCACATGCATGGCTGCACGACGGCAGCTCGCTGTACGACCACTTCGGGAGGGAATTTACGCTGCTTGTGTCCGCCGCGGCAACCTCACGGGAAATCGATGCTGCAACGGTCGATGCAGCCGAATGAAGGCGGCGTCGCAAGCCTATACCCCACCCGTTTCACGCTGATTCCCGGATCAGCATGTCGGGCGCGGCGATGGCTGACCGGGTGCAGCGGTCGTCCGCACGGTGACCGGCTTCCACGCACATTGATACAGGAGCCAATCCCGATGACCCTGCAATCAGGGTTACGCCGGAACTGCGTCGGCGTTCATTCCGTTGTTGACGAATTCGTCTTCTCGGTGCCCGATCTTGACGAAGCTGAGCGTTTCTAGTTTCTTACTGCCTTCGGGCTGGAGGTGCGACGGCATGACGACCGTCTCGATCTGCTTACCGCCCGCCGGTCATTCGCACAGGTGGGCGTCGATCCACGCCGGCGGCGAACGCAAGCGGCTCGAGTATGTGAGCTTCGGGATCTTCGCGGAAGATCTCGGCGCGATGCGGGTGCGCATCGCGCGCGACGGCATCGAAATCGCACCGCATCCGCTGTCGGACGGCTCCGGGCTATGGTTGCGCGACCCGGACGGCACGCCGGTTCAGCTGCGGGTCAGCCCAAAGAAAGGTGTTATCGCCCGACGAAAAGGCCCAGCCGAAGCTCGCGCAACTGGTCGCGCCCGGACAAGGCGCGGCGCCGTCGCGCAGCCGCGGCGCGAAAGTGTATCCGTACCGTCTTTCCCATGTGCTGTTCTTCAGTCCAGACGTGCCGCACATGGTGCACTTTTGCGAAGACGTGCTCGACCTGCGCCTGTCGGATCGCTCGAGCGATGTCGTCGCGTTCGCGAAATCGCCCGGCACCGGCTTGCATCACTCGAGCTGGGACGTCGGCAGTATCGACGAAGTCGGCTCCGGTGGCGAGCAAATTCGCAACGCGGGCTTCCGGCGTCGAACGGCACGTGCTCGGGTCAAATTATTTCTATTACGTGCGTGACCCGTGGGGAAGCTTCGCCGAGTATTCGTTCGACATCGACTACGTGCCGCGCGATCTCGACTGGCCGTCCGCGGACCATGCGCCTGCGGACTCGCTCTATTTATGGGGGCCTGAGGTTCCCGACTTCTTTTTCGTCAATTTTGAGCAGGCGTCCGCCGAAGGAGGCAACGTGAGATTCATCGCATTCGTCAGCAGCTGTGGGCAACCCGCGATCAGAGCACGTATCGATGCGGAAAATCTGGTCGATCTGACCGCGGCGGGCCTACCCAATTCGCTCGACGAGCTGCTCCGCATGGAGGATCTCGGCAGCAGACGGCACGCAAAGCGATGAACCGTTGCGGCACATGGGTCGCACACGAGCAGCCAATCGTACGCCCGCGCATGTCGACGCAGTTCGACTACGAAGCGGAAATGGTTGCCGTGATCGGTAAAGCCGGCCGCTATATTTCGCGGAAATCCGTGCTCGACTACGTAGCTGGCTATTCGGTGTTCAACGAAGGCTCGATCCGCGATTATTAGTTGCGCACGAACCAGTGGACAATCGGCAAGACCTTCGATTCGAGCGGAGCGTTCGGACCGGAATTCGTCACCTCAGATGAACTGCCGGCGGGTACGAAGGGCCTGCGGATCCAGTGCCGCCTGAATGGCGCGAGGCTGCAGGACGCGAATACGGAGGACATGATCTTCGACGTGGCGACATTTGTCGCCACGTGTTCGGAAGCGGTCGAGCTGCAGCCGGGCGACGTCTGCAAAATCGAGATCGAAGGCGTTGGCCTGCTTCGCAACACCGTGATCGACGAAGCATGAGCCAAGAGCAACCGATGAAACAATATATCAGAGGAGACGACGTGATGAATCAGAACTCGGAGAAAGCGAATTTAGAGCCAGTGATCGCCGGCTTTCGCAACCGTTTGCTACCCCTGCTGTTCGCAGGGTATATGCTCAACTTTCTCGACCGTACCAACATCAGCTTTGCTCAGCTGCAGATAGGCGCGGATCTCGAGATTTCTCTCGCCGCGTACGGGTTCGGCGCCGGCCTTTTTTTCTTGGGCTACGCGGGCTCATGCGTGCCGGCGAACCTCGCGCTTAAGCGTTTCGGCGTGCGGCCCTGGCTCGCGTTCGTGTTCGTGGCCTGGGAGCTTGTATCGTGTCTGATGGCCGCGCTCAAGGACGAGAAGTCTTTCTACATGCTGAGGTTCCTGCTCAGCATGGTCGAAGGCGGATTCGTCCTTGCCGTGAACTTCTACTTCGCCTCCTGGATTTCGCCGCGTTTTCGTAGCCGGATCAACGCGATATTCATCATGGCGATCCCGCTCGCGATGATCCTTCAGCGGTCCGCTCGCGGGCGCGCTGCTGCGCATCGACGCCGGATGACGCACACTGGCTCACTGAAGAGCAACGCCGTTCGCTGCGCAAAATGATGAGCGAAGAGACCACGGACGGCACGTCATCGTCTGGGGTTCGGTCGTCGGGATTCGCCGTGTTCCGCGAGCCGTTGCTGTGGGGACAGCTGGCACTGCCGATCACCTACGCGGCGACGTACGCGCTAGCGTATTTCTTGCCGACGATCCGAACCTGTACCACATCACGCCACTGCAGATCGGCACGCTCTTGACGATCCCGAACGTGGTAGCGCTGATGTTCAACTATCCGATCAGGCGCAGCAGTGAACACTGCGGCGACATTCGCTGGCACCTTGTTGCCGTATATATCATCGGCAGCTTCGGTTTTTTCCTGCTCCCGGTTGCGCCCGAAATGTCGCTTGGCGCGTTCATTGCGGTCGTGTCCGTCATCACCGTATATACGATTGCCTACTACGGCCCGCTCAATACATCGATCCAAAACACCATCGGTGCCCACGCCGGACCGCTCGCGCTTGTGACGACCATCGGCTCAATCGGCGGATTCTTCGGACCTACGCTGAGGGCTGGGTGATGCAGGCCACAGGCGGACAATGGGACATTGCGACGCGCGTGTTTGCGATCACAACGCTGGCAAGTGCCGGTCTCGTGATCGTCTGTGTGCGTTACCGGCATAGGACAGAGAAAAATCTGGCACGGTCTCGTGCATAACCGCGTTCGTTACCGACACATCGAAAGGCTAGCATGTAGCATGAACAATACAGAAGAACGGACAGCCGTTGTTACAGGCGGTGCAAGCGGAATCGGACAGGAGTGCGTGTGCCAATTGCGTGCGATAGGATGGCGTGTCGTCGGTAAGCGATCCGCGAACGACGCCCCTCGGAGCATGTTTCGGGGACGTGCAGCGCGCCGTAGTCGTCGACGGTCTTCGCTAGTGGTAGAAGAAGTCGGAACAGCCAGGTGAGGTATCGATAAGGG
>CALNPU010000190.1 GCA_940588625.1 uncultured Caballeronia sp. | reverse complement strand
GCCTGGTCCATCGCGAACAGGCCCGGCAGTCCGATCAAAGGCAAAGTCGGTATCGCCTCGCTGCCCAAGGGCGGCGCCGACGGACGTTCCGCTGCTGTGCTCGGTGGCTGGCAGCTCGCCGTGTCGCGCTATTCACCGAACCTGAAACTGGCAGCCGAGCTCGTCATGTACTTGTCAAGCGCCGACGTGCAGAAGATGCGCGCGGTCCAGGCGTCGTTTAACCCGACGATGCCCGCGTTGTATCAAGACAAGGACATTCTCCAGGCCAATCCTTTCATAGCTGATCTTTTGCCGACCTTCAATAGTGCGGTTGCACGACCGTCGACTGTCACCGCTTCGAAGTACAACCAGGTGAGCAATCAATTCTGGAACGCCACGCACGACGTGCTTGCCGGCAGCAACAGCGGCGCAGCCAGTGCCCTTGCCCGGCTTGCAGCATCGCTCAAACGACTCGCACCGAACGGCATCTGGCGCTGACGTCACATTCGTGAATCCCGCGAATTAATAACCTGGCCCAGTCCTGCATTAGGACCGGGTAGCGTGGAGGCATCCGATGAAAAGTGGACGTATTTCGATCAATTACCCAGGGCTTTGAGAAAGCGGGTGGCGTGCGTGCTGTATCTGGGCTCGCGCGGACCCGGCGGCGCCAGGCATGGCTGCTGGTGCTGCCGGCGTTCGCGATGCTCGCGACGATCACAGGTTGGCCGATCGCGCGCACCACACCAACAATTTAGCCTGACCGATGCTCAATTTTCGGACCTGTCGCAGCGCCAGTTCGTCGGGCTTGCAAACTACACTTGGTGGCAGGCGGTCGCGAACACACTCATCTTCTCGGCGCGGCGGCGTCCGTTACCCTGGAAACGCTCGCCGGCCTGGGGGGGGCGTTGCTGCTCGACACGCCGTCACGGATACGCACACTGCTGTGCCGTGCCATGGGAGATTCTGACCGTGGTGTCCGCGAAGCTCTGGGGCTGGATGCTGAACGATCAGTTCAGCGTGGTCAACGCGATGCTGATGTCGATTGGCACGATCCACGAGCCGCTCGCGTTTACCGCAGACGCTCAACTGGTCTTCCCGGCCATCATCCTGGTTAACGTGTGGAAGACCACGCCATTCATGGCGCTCCTGATGCTAGCCGGGCTGCAAGTCGTGCCGCGTGACTGCTACGAGGCCGCGTATGTCGACGGAATTCCGCGCTGGCGCGTGTTCAGTCGCGTCACCCTGCCACTGATCATGCCGGGCGTGCTGGTGGCGATGATCTTCCGCTCGCTCGACGCGCTCCGGGTATTCGACCTGATCTACGTGATGACATCCAATAGTCAATAGTCGTCTGACAAAGAGCATGTCGGTGTACGTGCGCGAGCAGCTGATCGATTTCCAGCAGGTCGGGTTCGGCTCCACTGCGGCGACGCTGCTGTTCCTGATGGTCGTTGTCTTCACCGCGGGCTACATGGCGCTCGGCCGCAGTTGCATGCAAGGGATCTGGGATGAAAAAGTATCCACTGGATATCGCGGCGTACTATGTGCTGTCGGTGCTGGTGCTGGTGCTGGTGCTCGTGGTCGCGCTGTTTCCATTCGTCTACATGGTTGGCACGTCGCTCAAGCACGGCGAGGTGCTGTTCGATACGTCGCTGCTGCCGTCTCGACCGTCGCTCGACAAACTACGTGCAGCTGTTCCGCGGTCAACCGTTCGGCGCCTATTTGCTCAATTCTGCGCTGATCGCGGGCGGCGCAGTCGCATTATCACTCGGTGTGTCCGTGCTCGCCGCGTATGCGCTCGCTCGGCCGGGTATCGTTTCGCGGTCGTGGCGTGCTGATGATGTGCATCCTCGGCGTATCGATGTTTCCACAGGTTGCGATTCTGTCTGGTCTGTTCGAGCTGATTCGCGCGCTCGGTCTGTATGACCGTCTGGGTGCATTGGTGTTGTCTGATTTGATCTTCACGCTGCCCTTCACGATCTGGGTGCTCGTCACCTTTATGAAACTGCCGCGCGAACTGGAAGAAGCTGCGCTTGTCGACGGCGTCGGCGTTCTGACGCTAATCTTCCGCATTTTCATGTCGCTGTTGCGGCCCGTGCTCGCCGCGACATCGTTGCTCGCGTTCGTCGCTACGTGGAACGAGTTCCTGTTCGCGATTACATTCACGATTTCGTCCGGGCAGCGCACGGTGCCCGTCGCGATCACGATGATCTCAGGCGCAAGCAGCTTCGAATTGCCGTGGGGCATGATCATGGCGGCGTCCGTAATCGTGACGATTCCGCTCGTTGCGCTGGTGCTGGTGTTCCAGCGGCACATCGTGTCCGGGCTGACTGCGGGCGCAGTAAAGGAGTAAGCGGTTCACGCCGCTGCGAAATCAAACCTTATCCCTTCATGAGAAAAAACATGAGCCAGATCAGACTGACCGGTCTTCAAAAGCAGTTCGGCAATACGCAGGTATTGGCTGACGTCAATCTTTCCATCGAGCCGGGCGAATTCTGCGTGTTCATTGGCCCGTCTGGCTGCGGCAAGTCCACGCTTCTGCGCATCGTCGCCGGCCTCGAAGAGCCTGGCGCGAGTGACATCTGGATCGACGGCCGCCGCGTGAACGAAGTGGCGCCCGCAAAGCGCGACATCGCGATGGTATTCCAGAGCTACGCGCTATATCCGCATATGACCGTGTACGAAAAAATGGCGTTTGGCCTGCGCCATCTGCGTTTGCCGAAGGACGAGGTGGACCGACGGGTAAGAGTGGTGTCCGAATCGTTTCACCTCGGAGAGTTGCTGGAGCGCAAGCCTGGCGCGTTGTCGGGTGGTCAGCGGCAGCGCGTCGTGATCGGGCAGGCGATTGTGCGCAAGCCTAAGGTGTTCCTGTTCGACGAGCCGCTGTCCAATCTCGACGCGTCGCTGCAGAGGTCAAGACCCGCGTCAAGATCGCACGGCTACACCGCAATCTGAACAGCGCCAGCATGACTTATGTGACGCATGACCAGGTCGAAGCGATGACGCTCGCCGACAAGATCATGCTGCTGCGTCCGCTCGAAAGCCGCGGAGGCGTCGCGAGCATCGCGCAGGTTGGGACACCGCTCGATCTCTGCCATCGTCCGAAGAATCAGTTCGGGCGGGTTTTATCGGGTCGCCGTCGATGAACTCCATCCCGGCAACGATCAGCGATGTCGACACTGCGGAGGTTCATGTCCTCGCGCCCGACACGCCGCTGTGTGCAAGCGCGTCGGCGGACGGCCTTGCGGTGGGCAGCCAGGTCACACTTGGCATCCGACCCGAACATGTACAGGTCGGTTCGGGCAGCCTGACGGGTGAGGTGGTGCACGTCGAGCAGATGGGCGAGCACACCTACTTATATCTCGACACGCCGCTGTCGGCCCAGTTGCTGATCGCGAAGACCATACCGGGTGACGTCCGGATCGGTCGTCGGCTTGTCTTCGGTGTACCTGTTTCATCCTGATGGGCGGGCTGCGCAGCGCACGGCCCAGCATTCGAGTCCGGTGCCGATGCAGGACTGACGCAGACGGGCATCGAATTCAATAAGTTTCAAGCGGCTTAGGCGCATAGCCGTGGTCAAATTGGCGCCTTAATTTATAAAAAATATAGGTATGCTTAACAAAAAATTATCGATCATTGTGTGGAACGAGTTCGAGCACGAGCGTGAAGACCCGGGCGTGCGCGCTATCTATCCGGATGGCTTGCATACGACCATCGCCAATTCGCTGCGCGAGATGCTGCCGGCTCTTTCGATTGGAGCGCTGCCGCTCGATATCGGCACCGCGACGCTCGATCAGCCGGAACATGGCGTGAGCGAGGAGCGTCTCGCGGGATGCGACGTTCTTGTATGGTGGGGGCACAAGTCGCACTCGAAGGTTTCGGACGAAGTGGTTGAGCGCATCCAACGTCGGGTGCTCGAAGGAATGGGCCTCATCGTGCTGCATTCTGGACACTTTTCGAAGATCTTTCGTCGGCTGCTCGGTACGAACTGCTCGCTGAAGTGGCGCGAGGCGGCCGAGAAGGAACGCCTGTGGGTGGTAGAGTCGTCGCACCCAATCGCCGCAGGGCTCGGCGAGTATTTCGAACTACAGCATGAGGAAATGTATGGCGAACGCTTCGATATTCCTCAGCCGGACAGCACGGTCTTCATCTCGTGGTTCGAGGGAGGCGAAGTATTCCGTTCTGGTTGCTGCTGGGAGCGGGGTCACGGCCGCATCTTCTACTTCCGTCCCGGCCATGAAGCATATCCGACCTACCACGACCGCAATGTTCAGCGTGTGATCGCTAACGCCGTTCAATGGGCCGCGGCACGCGTGAACATCGCCGACCGCTGCCCGATGTCCGCGCCACTCGAAAAGCTCAGCGAGAAAAGCATTACGTTCGCGACAGTCGGCATCCAACAGGGCCACGGAGACATTGCATAAACGACGACTACAAGGTGGAATTGCCGGAAACCGTAGTGGTTGCGCGCGGCAGGCGTCTGCGCGTTGGTATGATCGGACTTGGGATTGGGCGCAAGCATATCGGAGGCTGGCGTGAGCATCCGGATGTTGACGTGGTCGCAATCGCCGATCCTGACGCGCGTCGGCTTGAAAAGACCGGTGGCGAGGCGGCATCAATTCGCGCTATCCTGGCGCTGAGGCGATGCTTGCCGCCGAGAGACTTGACGTGGTGAGCGTGTGCACGCCAAACAAATTTCACAAGGAACTGACGCTCGCTGCACTTGATGCTGGCTACCACGTGCTGTACGAGAAGCCGATAGCGACGAATGCCGACGAGGGTCGTGACATGGTCGCTGCCGCGCTGCGCGTAGGCAAGCGACTGATGATCAACTTCTCGTACCGTTTCAGCGTGCAGTCGCGGACGCTGAAGGCGCAGGTTGACTCGGGCCTCTTCGGTGCTTTCTATTTCGGTCGCACCGTATGGCATCGCCGACGCGGCATGCCGGGATTCGGTGGCCGGTTCGGCATCAAGGTACTCGCGGGTGGCGGCCCGCTGATGGATCTCGGCGTGCATCGCCTCGATCTGGCGCTGTGGCTGATGGGCTATCCGAAGCCCGTCTGGGTCATGGTTAGCGCGTACGATCTGATCGCGCGAGGACTGGCCGCGCAGTCGGGCAAAACCTTCGATGTCGAGGATTTGGCCGCGGCGATGATCAGATTCGACAATGGCGCGACGCTTGCGCTCGAGGCGTCGTGGGCTACCAACATCCAGGATGCCGAACTGATGGAGACACGTCTTCTCGGCACGCAGGCTGACCTGCTGCAAAAAAACCTGAACAAGGCTACACATCCAATGCACACATCTTCATGGAGAAGAACGGCGCGCAGTTTGACATGCATTCGGATCCGCCCGCGACGGTTGCACATTCGGCAATGTACGATTATGCGGAAGCCATTTTGTCCGATCAGCCGCATACGGCTCCGGGCGAGGAATGGTTGATCGTAATGGAGATCCTCGACGCGATCTACGCGAGCGCCGCGGCGGGCGAGCCGATCAGGATTCAAGCGCTGGCACCCGACGCGGTAGAACCCCTCGCGCTCGATCTCGACATCGCAGGATAACGGGCGCAGCAAGCTGCACCCAGCACCAAGGGAACGGCGGCCTGGCACTCTGCCGGCGTGCCGGTCCCGGCAGCACGCCTGGTTCATATCGACGATGCGCACTGCATGCATGTCGGAAAAAGGATGTTTGGAGACTCCATGATCAACGAAGCTGGCCGCATTACGCCCGGTGCTCGCCGGTTCACGCCAAAATTCAGGGCACTTGCGATGGCTATATCCGCTGCGACCTATTCAGCGACTCCGCACGCCGCGCCTGGTAGCACGACTGAATCCGGCACTGCTGTCGCCGTGCCGGCCAATGCATCCATCATCGTCGCGGATGGCAGCGGTACCGAACCGGGCGATATGAGCCAGTCCACCAGCGTTGTCCAGACAGACACGAGCCAGACGGCGACTGTCACACCGCCCCCGACAGGTGCGTGGAATCAGTTGACGCCCTGGACCCAGTTCCATGGCTACATGCGCACTGGCGTCGGTTCGAGCGACGGCCACACGCAGACGTGCTACCACTTGGCCAGCGCAGACAGCAAGTACCGGCTTGGCAACGAGTGCGAGATCTACAGCGAACTGGAAATCGACCAGAAGCTGTCCCAGTTTTCGAATGGCATGGAGCTGTCCGCCGTTGGCATGGCGAGTCTCGTGAACAGTCTCGATCGCGTGCCGAGCGTTCACGGCGATCAGGGAAAGATCCGCCTGCCGCAATCGTATGTGCAATTAACCGACATTCCGGGGCTTGAGAGTGCGCGCATCTGGTTCGGCCGCATCTACTATCGGCGCAATGACGTGCATATTAACGACTTCTTCTACTGGAATCCGAGCGGCCTCGGCGCAGGCATCGAGAACGTGCCGATAGGCGCAGGGCTAAATCTGAGCTACGCCTTCTTCCGCGAAGATACGATCAATGCGCCGAACTACGCGACCCGCCACGACCTACAGCTGTCCGGTGTGCGCCCGAATCCAGGTGGCGAATTGCAATTCGGTCTGTCCTACATTCCGGCGCGTGCGCCGGTCGAGGGCTCGAGCGGCGTGATGCAGGACGCACATAGCGGCTGGTCGGTTACCGTGCAGCACGTCCAGACCAACCTGCTCGGCGGCAAGAACAAGCTCGCGTTCCAGTACGGCGTTGGTCCGGGCACAGGACTCAGCTATACCGGCACGCTGACCGACGACAACCGGTACAAGAGCTTCCGTGTGCTTGATGCGTTCGACTGGCAGGCGACGCGAGATTTTAGCGGGCAGGTGGTGGGCATCTATCAGCGCGACATCGCTCCGACCCGATCACAGACGTGGGTGTCGATGGGCATCCGGCCCGTGTATGCGTTCACGCAGCACATCAAGCTGCAGAGCGACCTCGGACACGACATCGTGACGCCGGAGTGCGGGCCGACGCGCACACTGTTCAAAGCGAGCGTCGCGCTGACACTGGCGATAGATCGCTCGTTCTGGTCGCGTCCTGAGCTGCGCCTGTTCTATACATACGCGCGCTGGAACAAGGCCGCGCAAGACGCCGCCGCACCAGGAGATCCGTTATCGACGACCGGCATCTTTGGAACGTCGCGTACGGGCTCGACGTTTGGCGCCCAGGTCGAATGGTGGTGGTAAACCGGCAAGTACGTTGATAAAATCGGAGAATATCGGCGTGAAATACAGCAGGTATGTGAAATGATTGAAAAAAGTGGCGTCGGCGGATGTCTCACCACAAACCTCTCTCAAACTCCACGAGTCGGAGCTGTATTGTCAAATTATCAAAGGCCGCGCGAGCGGATTCGTAGAACGTAAGAAATCCTGTGTTATGCATTGTGTTA
>CALNPU010000189.1 GCA_940588625.1 uncultured Caballeronia sp. | reverse complement strand
CCCAACGCCGGCGCGACCCAACGCCGCCGTTTTTTAGTAGTGTCTCGGATGTCTCGGATGTCTCGGATGTCTCGGATGTCTCGGATGTCTCGGATTTGCACCGCCGATAACAGCAGGCCCGTCACACTCACGAATTCGACGATGTCTTGCGGCGTTGCGTCGGCGAGAATGCGCTTGAATTCGGGATGCGCATTGCATCACCCTCTTCGGTTAGCGCGAACGCCGTGCCAAGTTGCACGCTGGACGCACCTGCGGCCAGCCAGCGACGCACCGCCGCGTGCCCATCGATACCGCCCGCCACGATCAGCGGAATCCGGGTCCGTTCGATGCCGAGGGTATCGAACGTCAGCATGGTTTCTTCGATCACGCGGGCGAAGTCAAAACGCTTGCCACGCCGAGATGCCCGCCGGCATGGCCCGGATGTTCGATCACGATGGCATCGGGCAAACGATTCTTCTTGAGCCACACTTCTTCAGTACCAGCGCGATGCCGCGGCTGTCCGACAAGATCGGGATTAGCGCTATATCAACGCCTTGCGTCAGGTCCGGCAAATCCAGCGGCAGCCCCGCCCCATGACGATAGCGTCGGCGCCGCTCTCGCCCGCCGTCTGTACCGCCGCCGCATAAGACGAAACCGCGCGCATGACGTTTACGGCAACCATGCCGCGCCCTTCGCTGCAATGATCTCGCGCCGCAACGCCGTCTGATTGGCGGCCTCCAGCGTCGCCTGATCCGATCCGGGTTCTGTGCACATCTCAAGCAGATCAAGATGGTGATGCCGCAAGTCGATGCTCAAAATAGTGCCCATCGCACCCTCCCGGGCTACGGCGCCGGCCAGCCGGTGCGCGGACACACCCATGCCTCCCTGCACAATATAGGAAGCAACGTGTGGCTGCGAATGGTCAGGGGGTAAGAGGGGTCATGAAAGGGTCATCTCCAGAGTCAAAGTTTTGAGCTTGCAGGAGGTTGGACAAACACACGTTGCTTTTTATCAAGCAAGTTCGACTGTGCTGTATTTCAATTTCCTGAACGTGCCCCAGCCCTGGAAAAGCAAACGGCTTGCTTCGTAAGAATAAGAAACGGGCCGTTTGCTTTGAAACTTGTTTCTGTTCGCAGAGTACAGCGTTGCGCGGGATGTAGCCCGTGCCGTGTTACTGAATACCCTGGCTCGTCAGGAATTCCTCATACGTGCCGCCGAAGTCGCGCAGCGTGCCGTCGTTCTTCACCTCGATGATCCGGTTCGCCAGTCCATTCACGAACTCCCGGTCATGCGACACGAAGATCAACGTGCCTTCGTACTTCTCCAACGCGATTTGCAAGGACTCGATCGATTCCATATCCATGTGGTTCGTCGGCTCGTCCATCAGCAACACGTTCGGGCGCCCGAGCATCAGCTTGCCCCAGATCATCCGGCCTTTTTCACCGCCCGACAGCACCTTCACCGATTTCTTGATGTCGTCGGCGTTGAACAGCAAACGGCCCAGCGTGCCACGGACCATCTGGTCGTCGTCACCGTCCTGGCGATACTGGTCGACCCAGTCGGTCAGCGTCTCGTCCTTCGGAAACTCTTCGTACGTGTCCTGCGGCATATAACCGACCAGCGCGTTTTCCGCCCACTTGACCGTGCCGCCGTCCAGTTCGATTGCGCCTTTCAGCGCGCGAAGCAACGTGGTCTTGCCCGCGCCGTTCTCACCGATGATCGCGATCCGCTCGCCCGGCTGAACGCTCAGGCTGAAGTGATTGAAGATCGTGCGGTCGTATTTCTTGGTGATGTTGGTCGCCACCACGGCAATGTTGTTCAGCTTTTTCTCGAATTCAAAACGAATGAACGGATTCTGCCGCGACGACGGCTTGAATTCCTCGATCTTGATCTTTGCGATCTGTTTCGCACTGCTGGTCGCCTGGCGTGCCTTCGACTTGTTCGCCGAGAACCGGCGCACGAAGTCCTGCAGGTCGGCCACGCGGTCCTTCGCCTTCTGGTTCGCGTTCGCCTGACGCTCGCGCGCCTGAGCCGACGCCAGCATATAGTCGTCGTAGTTACCCGGGTACACCTTCAACGTGCCGTAATCCATGTCCGCCATGTGCGTGCAGACCTGGTTCAGGAAGTGTCGATCATGGGAAATGATCACCATGGTCGAGTTGTACTGCTTCAGCACGTCCTCGAGCCAGCGAATGAAGGTGATGTCCAGGTTGTTGGTTGGCTCGTCCAGCAGCAACACATCCGGCTTCGAAAACAGCGCCTGTGCGAGCAACACGCGCAGCTTCCAGCCTGGAGCGACGTTACTCATCGGGCCGGTATGGTCTTTGATCGCAATGCCAATGCCCAGCAGCAACTCGCCGGCACGTGCTTCGGCCGTATAGCCGCCGTATTCGGCGAACTTCGCTTCGAGTTCGGCGGCATGCATGTAGTCGTCGTCGGTGGCGTCGGGATTCGCGTAAATAGCGTCGCGCTCGAACATCGCGTTCCACATTTCCGTGTGACCCATCATCACGACGTCGATCACGCGCATGTCTTCATACGCGAACTGATCCTGACGCAACTTGCCCAGACGCACGTTCGGCTCGAGCACCACGTTGCCGGAGCTCGGTTCCAGGTCACTGCCCAGAATCTTCATGAACGTGGATTTGCCGCAGCCGTTCGCCCCGATCAGGCCGTAGCGATTTCCTTCCCCGAACTTGACCGAAATGTTCTCGAAGAGGGGCTTCGGCCCGAATTGCATGGTGATGTTGGCAGTAGACAGCACAGCGCGTCCTTTTTCCTTTTGAATGGTGTACGGCGAAAAACCTGTATTTCTAGCAGTTTTCGGGACGAGTTGCGGCATTGCAGCGCAAAGTTGCACGCGCGAGTGCGCAGGCCGCACGTCCAGCGGCCTCCACATGACGCTGCAAATGACGCCACGACAGGTGTTCAGGGTTGCCCCGTGTCGCCCGCCGCCGCCCGTCCCGAGCCTAGATGCGCTCCGCGATATACGCCTTCACCAGCGCAGCTTCGGCTGCCACGATATCAAATTTCTGTGGCAATTCTTCGATACCGATAAACCCCGCCGACCGCTCCGGTTCACGTTCGAGCGCCTCGCGGATGGTTTCGCCGAACTTGATCGGCTGGGCGGTTTCCAGCACGATCATTGGCACACCCGGCGTCAGGTGCTCGCGCGCAACCTTCAGGCCGTCGGCCGTGTGGGTATCGATCATGGTGCCGTAACGCTTGAACGCATCGCGGATGGTATCTACCCGGTCTGCATGGCTGCCGTGTCCTGATACAAAACCAAATTCCTTCACGCACGCAAAATCGCCGCTGGCCGCAAGGTCGAATCCGCCCTTTTCCTCCACATCGCGGAAAAGCTGCAGCACGCGCGCCGGATCGCGTCCGAGCAGATCGAACACGAAACGCTCGAGGTTCGACGCTTTCGAGATATCCATGCTCGGGCTGGTTGTGTGGTACGTCTCTGCCGCTGTGCGCACGCGATACACCCCGGTGCAGAAAAACTCGTCGAGCACGTCGTTTTCATTGGTGGCCACGACCAGTTGCTTGATCCGCAAACCCATCATCCGCGCGATATGCCCGGCGCAGACGTTGCCGAAATTCCCCGACGGCACCGTGAACGACACCCGCTCGGCGTTCGACTTCGTCGCAGCGAAATAGCCCTTGAAGTAATAGGCGACCTGTGCCACCACACGCGCCCAGTTGATCGAATTGACCGTGCCGATCTTGTTGGCCGCTTTGAACACGTGATCGTTCGACACCGCTTTAACGATATCCTGACAATTGTCGAAGTTGCCGATCACCGCTAGGTTGAAGATGTTCGGGTCCTGCAGCGAAAACATCTGCGCCGTCTGGAACGCGCTCATCTTCTGATGCGGAGACAGCATGAAAACGCGCACGCCTTGCTTGCCGCGCATTGCATATTCTGCCGCGCTGCCCGTGTCGCCCGACGTCGCGCCAAGAATGTTCAGCGTCTGCCCCTGTTTGGCGAGCGTGTACTCGAACAGGTTGCCGAGCAACTGCATGGCCATGTCCTTGAACGCGAGCGTCGGTCCGTTCGACAACTCCAGCAATGACAAGGTTGTGCCGCCCTCTTCGCCCAGCGTTTTCAGCGGGGTAATCTGCACCGCGCTTTCACGATCACGAACATTGCTGTAGACGCCGGCCGTATAAGTGCGGCGCGTGAGCGAGAGCAGGTCTTCGGCGGGAATGTCGTCGCTGAATTTGCGCAGGATTTCGAAGGCCAGATCCGCGTAGGAAAGCGTACGCCAGGCGGTCAGTTCATCCGCTGTGACGCGCGGATATTCCGCGGGCAAATACAGGCCGCCGTCCTTCGCGAGACCGCCAAGCAGGATATCGGAGAAAGTATGGCGCTCGCCGACACCGGCGCCGCGCGTGGAGATGTAGTTCATTTCAGAGCCCTAGTTCAACGCTTCCATGCGCAGCTTCGTTACCTTCGACACAACTGTGGAGAGCGCTTCGATCTGCTCGATCGCCGCGTTGACCTGCTTTTCCAACGTCTCATGCGTGATCAGGATGATGTCGGTCTCGCCCTTGTCCTTACCGTCGACGTGCTCCGATTCCTTCTGCAGCAACGCGTCGATAGAAATGGCCTCGTCGGCGAGAATCCGCGTGATGTTGGCCAGCACGCCGGTCACATCCGCCACGCGCAGGCGCAGGTAATAACCGCTCGTCACTTCTTCGATCGCCAGGATCGGCGTGTTGGCGAGGCTGTGCGGCTGGAACGCCAGATGCGGCACGCGGTGCTCGAGGTCGGCCGTATGCAGGCGCGTGACGTCCACGAGATCGGCGACCACGGCCGATGCGGTCGGCTCAGCGCCCGCGCCCTTGCCGTAATAAAGCGTGGTGCCCACGGCGTCGCCGTGCACGACCACCGCGTTCATCGCGCCTTCCACGTTCGCCAGCAAGCGTTTTTCCGGGATCAGCGTGGGATGCGTGCGCAATTCGATGCCCTTCTCCGTGCGGCGCGCAATGCCCAGCAGCCTGATCCGGTAGCCGAGATCTTCCGCATAGCAGATATCGATGGCGTCGAGCTTGCTGATCCCTTCCACGTAAGCCCGGTCGAATTGCACGGGCACGCCGAACGCGATCGCGCTCATGATCGTGACCTTGTGTGCAGCGTCCACGCCTTCAATGTCGAAGGTGGGATCGGCTTCGGCATAACCCAGTTCCTGGGCCGCTTTCAGCGCGGTCGCAAAGTCGAGCCCGCGGTCGCGCATCTCCGAGAGAATGTAGTTCGTCGTCCCATTGATGATGCCCGCGATGTACTGGATCCGGTTGGCCGTCAGCCCTTCGCGCAGCGCCTTAATGATCGGAATGCCGCCCGCGACCGCCGCTTCGAACGCCACCATTACCCCCTTCTTGCTGGCCGCTTCGAAAATCTCGCTACCGTGCACGGCCAGGAGCGCCTTGTTCGCCGTCACCACGTGCTTGCCGTTGGCGATCACGCGCAGCACCAGTTCACGCGCGACGCCCATGCCGCCAATCATCTCGGCCACGATGTCGATGGAAGGATCGTCGACGACCGCGTTGAAGTCAGTCGTGACGTCAATGCCCGCCGCGCCCTGTACCTTCGACGGCGTGCGCACCGCGATGCGCGTAATTTCGATGTCCCGTCCGGCACGCCGTTTGATTTCTTCCTGATTGCGGCGCAACACCGTGAGGGTGCCGCTGCCGACCGTGCCGAAGCCCAGCAGGCCAACTTTGATCGGTTCCATTGCAGCGTGAGTCTTAAGAGAGGTTTAGACAGAGTGACGTTTTCGATAACCATCGAGAAAGCGTGCGATACGGTTGATCGAGTCGGCGAGATCACCCATGTTCGGCAGGAACACCACGCGGAAATGATCGGGCGTCTGCCAGTTGAAGCCGGTGCCCTGCACAAGCAGCGTGCGTTCTTCGAGCAACAGATCCGTAATGAACTGCTAGTCGTCGATGATCGGATACATCTTCGGGTCGAGCTTCGGGAACATGTACAGCGCGGCCTGCGGCTTCACGCAAGTCACGCCGGGAATCGCGGTCAGCATGTCGTAAGCGAGTTCCCGCTGCTTGAACAGGCGACCGACCGGCACGATCAGGTCGTTGATGCTCTGGTAACCGCCGAGCGCCGTCTGGATGGCATATTGGCCCGGCACGTTCGCGCACAGGCGCATGGAAGCCAGGATGCCGAGCCCTTCCATATAGTCGTGGGCGATACGGCGGTTTTCACCCGTCAGCACGGAGATGAACATCCAGCCTGCGCGATACCCGCAGGCCCGGTAACTTTTCGACAAGCTGTTGAACGTGACTGTCAGCACGTCTTCGGACAACGCCGCGACCGCCGTGTGCTTGCGGCCGTCGTAGACGATCTTGTCGTAGACCTCGTCGGCAAAAATGATCAGGCCGTGCTTGCGTGCCAGTCCGATCATTTCCAGCAACAGTTCGTCAGAAGACAGCGCGCCGGTCGGGTTGTTCGGGTTGGTGATGACCAGCGCCTTCGTGTTCGGCGTGATCTTCGAGCACAAGTCGTCGAGATCGGGCATCCAGTCGGCCGATTCGTCGCACAGGTAATGCACCGGCGTGCCGGCCGACAAGCTCACCGCGGCCGTCCACAGCGGGTAATCCGGCGCAGGCAGCAGCACTTCGTCGCCGTCGTTAAGCAGGCCCTGCATGGCCATCACGATCAGCTCGGAAGCGCCGTTGCTAATATTGATGTCGTCCAGTTCCACACCCGCCACGCCCTTTTGCTGGCTGTAATGCATGATCGCCTTGCGGGCGGCGAACACGCCCTTCGAGTCCGAATACCCCGACGACGTGGGCAGGTTGCGGATCATGTCCTGGATGATCTCGTCCGGCGCGTCAAAGCTGAACGACGCCAGATTGCCGATATTGAGCTTGATGATCCGGTGGCCCTCGTCCTCCAGCCGCTTCGCGTGCTCGAGCATGGGTCCGCGAATGTCATAACAGACGTTCTGCAATTTATTGGATTTTAGAATCGGTTTCACGGCGGGAAAGCTCAGTGGGTTACTGGAAATCAGGCTCTGGACCAGGAAAAATCGGAAAATAAAGTTGACAAGTCAGATCCGCTGACTCGGCGCACCGCGGGCCACGCCGATGTTTTCGCCCGGCGTTTAAGACGCACAGCGCAAAACGAGTCGAGCCGAGACGTCAAACGGACCGGACACCGCGCAGAAACCCTAGGTAGCGACGCGGAACAGGCAGTCTAGCGAAAATGCGTCGGATAGAGGCAGGTTTGGGCGGAATCGTGTGAGCTTATGGCCATCAGGCCAATGCAAAACGCCGTATTTTGCGTGTCGAGAAGCAGCTTGTGGCGGCACGCGATGCAATGCGCCGCCCCGGGCTCGCAACCCGCCGGTAGGGTAGTCCCCATCCTTGCGGATGAAGGGCCCCCTAAGAACTGTACGTGCGAGTAGTTTCCCCGCATACAGCT
>CALNPU010000188.1 GCA_940588625.1 uncultured Caballeronia sp. | reverse complement strand
AGAACAAGATCGTTTCGCATTTCCGATCGGCGCCGCCATCTGGCGTCGCTCTCTGACCGCCCATTCACACACGGTGACAGGCGCAGCGGGATAACGGGTTCTGGGAGCGATTTATCCGCGTTGAGGGCAGTCCACCGCCAGCAACTTATTGTTCGCAAAGACGCTATCAGCTCAAAAGAGAAGATGATGGCTCGCTCAAGCGCGTTGCCAAGACCTGGCCCATTACGTCATAAACTCAATTTTGCCCCGAAGCACACGTCGGGGCAAACGCTGACGCACCAAACAAAAACGGAGCCCGAAGGCTCCGTTTCACATTTGCATTACACCGTGCAATCTAATCAGAATCACGCCGAGAAGGACGATCCGCAACCGCAGGTGCTGGTTGCATTCGGATTCTTGATCACGAACTGCGCGCCGTTCAGATCGTCTTTGTAGTCAATCTCAGCGCCGACGAGGTATTCATAGCTCATCGAATCGATCAGGAGCTGTACGCCAGCTTTATCCATCACGGTGTCGTCTTCGTTGATGGCTTCATCGAACATAAAGCCATACTGGAAACCCGAACAGCCGCCGCCCTGCACGAACACGCGCAGCCTCAGTTCCGGATTGCCTTCTTCGTCGATCAGTTGCTTGACCTTGTTAGCTGCTGCGTTGGTGAAAACGAACGGCAACGGCATTTCGGCCGTGGGGGTATCGGTTACAGCGTTCATTCGAACTCTCCAAAAAAGCTTCTATTGCCTATTGTAGGGCTGATCTCAATATCGTGTTGGAAGCTCATGTAATCAATAGGCTATCGCTCCAGACTATCCCGAATTTGCCGCGGCTGCTTGGGGTATCACTGAAGCATCGCTGGAAAATTGCCGCAACCGTTGAGCATCCACCACGAAAAAAACCGCCAGCGCATACACGCAGGCGGCTTTTCGAGCCATTTCGCTGTAGTAACGACGAAAAACCGCCAAACAGCTTAACGCTTCGAGAATTGTTTCCGGCGACGTGCCTTGTGGAAACCAACCTTCTTACGTTCAACTTCACAAGCATCGCGGGTAACGAAGCCGGCTTGTGACAGCCTGGGCTTCAGCGTTGCGTCGTAGTCCATCAACGCGCGGGTGATGCCGTGGCGAACTGCACCGGCCTGACCCGTTTCACCGCCGCCGTTCACGTTGACCTTGATGTCGAATGTGGTAGCGTGGCTCGTCAGTTCGAGCGGCTGGCGCACGATCATCAGCGACGTTTCGCGCGAGAAATAATCAGGAATGGGCTTGCCATTGACAATGATCTCGCCCGTACCGGACTTGATGAACACGCGAGCAACGGCGCTCTTGCGGCGGCCCGTACCGTAATTCCAATTACCGATCATATAGGCTTCCCTTTAGATCTCGAGTGCTTTAGGCTGTTGAGCCGTATGCGGATGCGTTGCGCCAGCGTAGACCTTGAGCTTCTTGATCATCGCGTAGCCGAGCGGACCTTTCGGCAACATGCCCTTGACCGCTTTCTCGAACGCCCGGCCCGGGAAGCGTTCTTGCATCTTGTTGAACGTCGTTTCGTAGATGCCGCCCGGATAGCCCGAATGACGGTAGTACTTCTTGTCAGTACCTTTGTTGCCCGTGACGCGCAACTTGCTGGCGTTAGTGATGACGATAAAATCGCCAGTGTCGACGTGCAGGGTGAACTCGGGTTTGTGCTTGCCGCGAAGTCGGGCGGCCACTTCACTGGCGACACGTCCGAGAACCTTATCCGTCGCGTCAATCACGTACCATTCACGCGTCACCTCATGGGCTTTTGCGGAAAACGTCTTCATGATCGATCCAAAAATAATATTAGTCTTACCCTGCTTTGTCCCGCTTGTATGTTCGTGCACATCGAGATCGAGGCGCGTGCGGGCTCTCCCTGCTTCTCATCCACGGGCATGGTGCGGATAGAGAACAGATTGGATTATAAGGGAAATTTCGATGTGAAGTCAAAACCTGGCTGTTCGGCAACGAATACCCATCCTGCCGACACACGAATCGACGCTAAAATAGACGAAAAAGCAGACGAAAAAAAGCCCGAGCCTTGAGCTCGGGCTGAATCCACCTAGGAGGCAGTGGAGGAGACGCTGTATGTTTGTCGGACTGCGACAACCGCCAAGTATAAGTATATGAAGGTATATGAAGTGCTTTTGTGCAAAGCAAGTAAATTTGCATTATGGGATTGAATTTCATTATACAAAATAAGAAAACAAACCATCACCAGATTATTTATTTTTTATAGTCAATTACTTACCTAAATTCTGAAAGTTTAACAGGGGCAAATTGTAATCGAAATTCCCTCACTCATCTCACTCATAGTAGGGAAATCACGGATTTGTCTTAGATATCACAATGCAACACAGCTTCGCTGCTTCGTGGCAAACGCAAACGAACGCACTGCTGCAATTCCTACAATCAGCTAAAACGCTATAATTCGACACAATTAGACAAGTGGTCTTTATAGTACCGGAATTTTCTCATGGAATGCAAAGTTAGCTGGATGGGACAGGACGGCATGGCGTTTGCCGCGGAAACGGGCAGCGGTCATCTGGTCACAATGGACGGCGCGCCAGAAGGCGGCGGCCGCAACCTCTCGCCGCGGCCTATGGAAATGGTCTTGCTCGGCACGGGCGGCTGCACGGCGTACGACGTCGTGATGATCCTGAAGAAAAGCCGCCAGGAAATTGCGGGCTGCTCGGTGACGCTCAAGGCCGAGCGCGCAAGCGAAGACCCGAAAGTGTTCACGAAGATCCACTTCCACTTCACGGTAACGGGCAAGAATCTGAATCCCGCAACGGTTGAACGCGCGATCACGCTCTCGCACGACAAATATTGCTCGGTGTCAATCATGCTGGCGAAAACCGCCGAGCTGACGCATTCCTTCGATATCGTCGCGAGCTGAATTCCGGGCATCGAAGAAGAAACAAGAAGCGAAAAAAAGCCGGTGTCAGTGATGACGCCGGCTTTTTTTTTTTTGAATCTCACAAAGCAGGCCGATAAGCCGGATTCTGTGCACGCCTCACGCCCGAAAGCGTAACGCGCGTGGCAGCCATTCCTCTAGTCGCGCCATTACTGACGCGCTCAAGCTTCCTACCCGCAGACGAGACGGAGGCACCGTCCTGCATCGCGAAGATGCGCGCCTGCCTACTTGGAATTGCTCCGGGTGGAGGTTACCTTGCCGGTCTGCCTTGCAGCAGCCGCGGTGCGCTCTTACCGCACCGTTGCACCCTTACCTGATCCCCGGACTTGCGCCCGGGGCCATCGGCGGTTTGCTTTCTGTTGCCCTGTTCCGCGTGTCGCCACGGATGGCCGTTAGCCATCACCCTGCCTGGTGGAGTCCGGACTTTCCTCGCCCTCTCCGGTCGAAACCGGAAAAGCCGCGACTGCCTGGCCTACTTTGCGAGGTCGATTTTAGCATGGGGTCAGCGCGGCCTCGCTGCCAGGCTCATTGCGCAGGTTTTGCCCGCGATCAACGGCCGGACCGGAAGACCTGAGGGTCATCGTAGAAAGCGGGGTTTCGTTTTCGAGCTACCAGCCCGGTATGCCCAGCACCGGCAAAGGCGTGAAATATCGGCTGGAAATGGCTTCGCTGTTTAGCCGTTCAGATACTGCGTGGTCAAGGATCGCGCGACGCTCGTCATCGGTAGCGGAGAAATAAGCCGGCTCGCCACGCATGCCCTGTGCACGCTTTATAAGGTGCGACCAGCTTTTCCAGCAACGCATGACCGAAGATGCGCGCCTCGCATCGAAGACCCCAGGCTGCGCGTTGCTCAACAAGCAGCGTGTGCCAGTCGAATGCGCGAAGCGTGGCGGCGAGCGACGCGTCTGCGCAGGCAAAGAGGATCGCGTTTTCGTCGAAGAGCGTCAGGGCGTCGCGCGCCGCGCCTCGGGTCGGGCCAATGTCGAGCACATCGATTTCCGCGGCCTGCCGGCGTTCAGCGCCGCCTTGATGTGCGGATACTGGAACCATATCGAGCCATTGAAGAAATCGTGCAGGTTGTGGCGCGTGGGGTAGTAACAGCCATACAGCCGGTCTCGGCGATATGCCTTTCTACGATGCGCTCCCCGGCAGCTCGTCCTGTGCGATGAACGACAGCGGCTTACCGCGTCCGGTTATGCGCGGGTCCCGGTGTGCGTCGGCGTTAAGCGTGGAAAGATAGGCTGAGTAGCTAACGAGTGCAGCCTGGCGTCAGCGCTCACCGCGCGGCAAGTGGTGCCTGCCACGGACAGGACCAGTCGATATCCATAAAGCGCTGCGCCGCGCAGGTATCGGTTGGCAGCGATGCCGTTCCCGCGTTTTCAGGCTTCAGTGAATTTTCCCGGTGGGACATTGGAGTCGTCAGAGTGGCGCGCGGGTTACGTCCAGCAAAAACCGGCGCGCCCGGGTAACCGGGTAATCGTCACTCCATGCGCCAGTCAATCGATTCGCCGCCGCCCAGCGGCACGATTTCATCACCGCCCGCCATGAATTCCGCCGGCAGCGTCCAGGGTTCCCGACGCAGCGTCACGCGCTCGGTTGCGCGCGGCAAACCGTAGAAGTCCGCGCCGTGGAAGCTCGCGAAACCCTCGAGCCGGTCGAGCGCGCCGACCTGATCGAAGGCTTGCGTGTAAAGCTCCAGCGCGTGCAGTGCTGTGTAGCAACCCGCACAGCCGCACGCGTGCTCCTTAAATCCCTTTGCATGTGGCGCGCTGTCCGTGCCGAGGAAAAAGCGCGGATTGCCCGACGTGGCCGCCGCGAGCAGCGCTACGCGATGCGTCTCGCGCTTGAGCACAGGCAAGCAGTAGTAATGCGGCCGGATTCCGCCAACAAACAGCGCGTTGCGGTTGTACAGCAGATGGTGCGCAGTCAGCGTGGCGCCGGTCGGGCCGTCGGCATCGCGCACGTAATCCGCGGCGTCCTTCGTCGTGATGTGCTCGAACACGACCTTCAGCGCGGGGAAATCACGGCGCAACGGCGTCATCACGCGGTCGATAAATACCTTCTCGCGATCAAACATATCGATGGCCGGATCTGTTACTTCGCCATGCACGAGCAGCGGCAGGTCGTGCTTTTGCATGGTCTCCAGCGTTTTCGCGCATTTCGCGATGTTCGTGACACCGTCGTCCGAATTGGTCGTCGCCCCTGCCGGATAAAGCTTCACGCCGTGGACAAAACCACTTTCGCGGGCGCGGCGAATTTCATCGGGCGGAGTGTTGTCGGTGAGATAAAGCGTCATCAGCGGCTCGAAACGCGCACCCGGGCCGTCCTTGGGCAACGCCGCCAGGATGCGCTCGCGATACGCCACTGCCATCTCGGTCGTCGCCACCGGCGGCCGCAGGTTCGGCATGATGATCGCGCGGCCGTGCTGCCGCACCGTGTGCGGCAGCACGGCGGCAAGCACAGCGCCGTCGCGCACATGCAAATGCCAATCGTCGGGACGTACGAGCGTGACGGAGTAAACAGCGGAGTCAACGGAAGATGCGGAAGCAGGCGTGGAAGCGGACATTGGCGTGATAGCGATGAAAATAATCGGATGACGAAACGCAGGGGCAGTGGTGGCCGCGAAAACCAAAAAGCATAAACGCGCACGGGAAACACAAGCGGGGCCGAAGCGCGTTTCAACCTGCGCAACATACATTCGCCATAAATATCGGCCGGCCGAATCAGCGAATCAAGTGCAGACACTGTGCGCTCAATGAAGCTACCAGCGGCAACTCCCAGCCCACTCGGTCAGTTTTTCTCCCGCGAGCCAGCCCATACCGTGGAAATTCCACAACGATGCCACCCTGCAGTCGAAAGCCGCGATTTTTTGGCGGTTTCGTCGGTGCTATGCTTTGGCTAGCCGTATTGTAACGGTTAGCTCCATTCACCCAGTCGCAGCCTCAGCAATGTGCTAACTTCTCAGAATGAACTGCGCGGAACCAACGGACGTGACTTTCTCGTTCACCGGTTTCGCGGCGCGTGTCGGCGTTACCGACCATCACGCGGACGGCTGGGGCATTGTTTTCTTCGAAGACAAGGCATACCGTCTTTTCATCGATCACCAGTCGTCGGCCAGTTCACCGCTCGCCGAAATGGTAAAGCGTTATCCGATCAAGTCAAAAATATGATCGCGCATATTCGCAAGGCCACGCAAGGTCACATCCTGCTTGAAAACTGCCATCCGTTCATGCGCGAGTTGTGGGGACGGCATTGGATTTTCGCTCACAATGGCGACCTGAAAGATTTCAAGCCCTGTCTGAATGGACAATATCAGCCGGTCGGCAATACAGACAGCGAGCTGGCGTTCTGCGCTTTGCTGCAAGGTCTGCGACGCGAATTCCCTGGCTGCCAGCCACCGCTGGACGAACTGTTCGCGGCGCTGGAAAAGCTGACGCGTGAGATCACGCAATTCGGCGTATTCAATTTTCTGATGTCGAACGGCCAGGCGCTGTTCACGCATCTGTATTACCTCGTACGCAGCTGGCCGTTCTCCACGGCGCATTTGATCGACGCGGACATGTCGATCAATTTCGCGAAGTACACCACGCCGGAAGATCGCGTCGCGGTAATCGCCACCTCGCCACTCACCGACGACGAAATCTGGACACGCTTCGAACCCGGCGACCTCGCATTGTTCCAGCACGGCGCGCGGCTCAAGACGGTTAACGTTCCGGTGCCGGCAGACGTCGCGGAGAAAGCGCGCGAACCGTTGTGCAAGGTTTGCGTTGAATCGGTGCTGCGCGCGGAGACCATCGAGACGACGGCGGATGTGGAGACTGAACTCGGGATAGAGTTGAAGAGTAAATGAGGAATAGTTTGAAGTAGTTTCGCTGCTGAAGGATCACCTGAACTCACGCTTGTTCCACTCTCCAGGGAGCTCATGCAATGTCAGGAAAAGTCGTCATCGACAGAGCCCGCAACGGCCGGTTCTATCGGCAAGTTCTATTTCAACCTGCTGGCCACTAATGGCGAACCGATCCTCAAGAGCGAGACGTATGTGACGCGCGCGTCGGCAGAACATGGCATTGCGTTGGTCAAGGCGAATGCGCTGATCAACGAACGCTACGAGCGCAAGACGGATAAAAGCGGCGCGCCTTATTTCAATCTGAAGGCTGGCAACCACGAGATCATTGGCGTGAGCGAGGCTTACAGCAGCGCGGCGGCCAGGGATGCCGGGATTGAATCGCTAAAGAAAAACGCGCCCGATACGGTGACACAAGACAACACGAAAGCCGCCTCCCTCGACCAGCCACTAGCGCGTCGGACCTCGAAGACAAAAATGGCCGTTCCGGCTCACGCCGGAACGGCCATTTTCACGTTGCGCGGGTTTCAAACAACGGTAAGTGCTCGATCTTCGGCGTTTATCGGCCAGCGGTACGAGAGGAGGAGCACGGGTTGAATCAGCGCCAACCTGTTGCGCAAGTGGATCGGGAAGTGTCCGATGGAACGCGAGAAAAGCATCTCATCGAAGCATCT
>CALNPU010000187.1 GCA_940588625.1 uncultured Caballeronia sp. | reverse complement strand
TCAATAGGGGTGGGGTAGGCCGAGATTCGCTCGCGCCGACATGATCGCTCAGTTCGCGCTAAGTATAGCCCTTGTATCTAAACGATTAGGCATTCACGCGCTGTTCTCGCCGACGCAGATAATCCGCGCCGCCCAAACCGATCAGCAATAGCGCAAATACAAAGCCGCTTACCCCCGGCCAGCCGGCGATGGTCCAGAATGTCCGCCCCACGAGCTGCGCACACTCGACCCGACCTAATACGCGAGCAGGTACAGCGCAGCTGCCTAACCTTTAGGGCCTTTCGCCAGCAATCCCATCCAACCGCTTGCTACCAAATGGCCGGCAAAAAATCCGAACGTCATGCAAGCGATGCCCGCAATTACCATGGGCAGCGAACTCGACAACGTCAACACCACGCCAAAGATCATCAGCAGGAGCGCGGCGATCAGGACGCGGCCGCGGCCAAACACATCGGCCATTTTCCCGGAGATCAACCGATACCCAACGTAGTTATAAAGCGTCACGAAGCTGCCCATGAGCACAAAACCCATCGGAACACAAACGGCAAACTGCGGTTTTTCAGATGCCCGGCCAGCGCCGCCCGATGATGGCGAAATCCCATCCCCGCGCGCGGCAAAAACGTCGCGACGGCG
Organism: uncultured Caballeronia sp.; assembly: GCA_940588625.1. Lineage (GTDB taxonomy): Bacteria > Pseudomonadota > Gammaproteobacteria > Burkholderiales > Burkholderiaceae > Caballeronia. Next base: position 6,892 of record CALNPU010000187.1, on the reverse strand, counting down.
GCAGTAGTGTCCGAAACGCCAGCGTGGCAAGCAGCCCAAGCACCCCGATTCCGCCGATAGCCACGCGCCACGAGAAGAAGTCCGCGAGAATCCCGCTGATCACGCGCCCCGCCATTCCTCCTATGGCAGTGCCTCCGACGTAGAGTCCCATTGTAAGGCCGAGGCCATCGGGATGCACTTCCTCGGCGAGATAGGCCATGGCGATTGCCGGCACGCCGCCGAGCGCCAGCCCTTCGAGCGCGCGCACGAACAGCAGCGCGGGCCAGCTCGGCAGAAACGCCACGATGACCGTCAGTAGCGACGAAGCCGTGAGCGACAGTGTCATCAACCGGTGCCAGCTCTAGCCCTCTGAAACAAAGCCGGCGATAAAAATCGCCACGGCGAGCGTTGCCGTCGTCACCGATACCGACAGCGCGCTTTGCGCCGGGCTGACGCCGAACGTCTTGGTGAATTCGGGAAAGAGCGGTTGCACACAGTAGAGCAACGAAAAGGTGGCGTAGCCTGCAAACAGCAAGGCAATTGCAGCGTGCCAGTAAGCGCCCGATCCGCGGTCGAGGTACAGCACGGGATCGGGGGAAAGCGAGGAGGACGAAGCTGACCGGGACGGCGCCGGCGAGGAAGTCACAAAGAAATCTCCGGGGGCGAAGGCCCTAACGACACCGTGATCGTCAGGGTTTTGCCGGACACCGCGCCTGGCGCTTTCAATCGACTTGCGAAAGCGATTGGAATGCGATTGCATTGTTTCAATACCAATGCAACTTTTCGCCCCACGCGAATTGATGCGCTAAAGTAGAACATCGTTTCAGCCGAAATCATCGGAACACGCTGCAATTTGCAGGCATTAGAGGAATTCAGGAGCGCACTGAAGTCTCGCGCACAGGAGGTTATCCTGTGTTCCATCCAGAATCGACCGGCACGTCTTTTGTTCTGCCGGCAACCTCGGGGAGTAATCATGCAAATCGGTTCAATTGTTCGCTCCGTCCATATTGCGGTGCCTCAAGGCGCACGCGCGATCGTCATGCGGATTCTCGGCGACATGGCCATGGTCGCCTGGTACGCGGACGAACCCGGCACATCGGAACTACTAAACACGGAACCGTTCTTCCTCGAAGACCTGATCGATACCGGCAAACTCGTTCGCCCCGCTAACGCGCTCATGCATTAAGGAATTAGCGCGTTTCAGAACGCTGTTTCGCTGTATCCGCGCATCGCTGATGCTTCCACCCGCGATGCGCGTCACAATGCAGGGATGAACTCGAACCATTCCGCTCCATCCTGCGCGTCCGCAGACAGCCTATCTCTCCCCGGCGACGACGCTAATCTCGCACCCGCCTTTTGCGGATCTCACGCCCGAGCGTGTGCTCGACGCGCTCGACAGCGTCCTCATGCCGTTTGGCGAACGCACCGACGGCGGCATGCTCGCGCTCAACAGCTATGAAAACCGTGTGTATCAGGTTGGCATGGAGGACGGGCCGCCGATGGTCGCGAAGTTCTACCGGCCGCTGCGCTGGTCCGACGACGCCATTCTCGAAGAGCACACTTTTGTTTCGACGCTCTATGAATGAACGCGAGATTCCGGCGGTGCCGGCACGCGTGCTGAATGGCGCGACGCTGCATACGTTCGAGGATTTCCGGTTCTCCATCTTCGAACGACGCGGCGGGCGGGCGCCGGATATCGACAGGCCGGAGATTCTGGAATGGCTCGGGCGCTTTATCGGTCGGATTCACGCGGTCGGACAAATCAAGCCGTACGTAGAACGGTCAGCGCTTGATATCCAGACCTTCAGTTACGAACCGCGCGAGTTTTTGCTCGCGCACGGGTTTGTGCCGAAGGACGTGCAGGAAGCGTATGAAACCTTGGTGAAAATAGCGCTGGAAGGCGTCGAACGATGCTACGAACGCGCCGGCGACGTCAAAAGCATCCGGCTGCACGGAGATTGTCATCCAAGCAACGTATTGTAGACGAATGCGGGTCCGCATTTTGTCGATTTCGACGATAGCCGCATGGCGCCCGCTATTCAGGATCTATGGTTGCTGCTGCCGGGCGACCGTCCGGAAGCTTCGCGCGCATTGGGTGATATGCTGGCCGGGTACGAAGATTTCTGCGATTTCGAGCCGCGCGAGCTGCATCTGGTCGAAGCGCTGCGCACGCTGCGGTTGATTCACTACGCGGCCTGGCTGGCGCGTCGCTGCGTTTCCCGCCGCGTTTCCGTGGTTTAACACGCAGCGTATTGGGAAGACCGGATTCTGGAGTTGCACGAGCAGGTCGGCGCGATGGAAGAAGAACGGCTCTGGCCGGTTTGACGGTTTTTCGGCAATCGTTCCCAGTGTCTCTTTACCTGATCGGCGCGCTCCCCTGCGCCGGCCGCGTGACGAGGCTATTGAAGATTTTTAACGACCACGCAATGATAACAATTCTCATTTGAAAGTTTGACTCCATTGATGCGCTTGTTGGCCGCATTGGTGAAAAATCCATCCGCAGCATCCCCTTATTCGCTATGCCCTCTGGAGAGATGCGTGAACGCGCCTGAAACCTTTGAACCCGCGTCCAACGTGACCACGATGCCTTACGCGCCGCGCAGCGGCTGCCATCTCGACGACGCCGAACTTAACGCCTGCAAACAGCGCTCGCGCCGCGCGACTTTCGTGAAATGGCTGGGTCGGCTTGTGGGGCGCCGTATTCGGGCTCTTATTCGGCACGACCGGTTTTCTGCTGAACCATCGGGCAGGGCCGTTGAAGGTTTCGACCGGAGAACCGCAGGTGTCATGCAAATGGCCGTGCCCGCACACAGTCTCAAGTCGCCAATGAAACTCGGCAAGCGACTCAAGCAGGAACTCAAGCTCGACGGCAATATCGACCGGCCGAAACGTGAATCGGCGCACCCGGTGGGCTGGGGCGATCAGAAGACGATGCAGCCGGAGTTGTGGACCGTGGCGGTGGTGTCGCCAGGTGGATCGGTAGCGGCGGAATACTAAGTGGGGAAGGTTCGTATCTGTGAAACGCACTGACAACAGTTTTCTCGCGACCATGGCCAATTTGCACAAAGGCGTGGGATTGAGCGTGGGCTGGGCGCTGCTCATCGGTACGCTGGCGGGCAGCATTATTCTGCTGTCGCTGACAGGCGTTTTGCTGTGGACCGAGCTGAATAAACGCAAGACCGTGGGTGCGGTGATTGTAATGGCGTCGATTGTCGCGATGGTTTGGATGGGGTTGATGTAAAGCGGCGCTTCGTTGCGAGCACTTGTGTTTGAAGACGGGCCCCGCGGAATGCGGGGTTTTTGTTTCTGAGCGAATGCATGACTATCAAGATCGTCGTGCGGACCTGATATTTGATTACGCGCCCATGATGGTTGACGGTGCGGCGGCCGAATCCGCACTGCACGAACTAAAAACATCATTTGCACGAAGCCAATCAGAAAGAACTTCGATGCATCGAATTATTACCTTCAATCCGGGCTTGCAAGCCGCTGCCGCGATTAAGATCGTGACCACACTAAGGGCCGCATTCAACCCGTGGACAACTTTCGCGGTAGTCCGTGAAATCAGCGATCACATTGTCGTCATTTCGTTGACTAGTGATGCCGGAGTATTTCCTGAGCTGCAACACTTGGGATAATCCTTTGCATTGCTAATTTTTTTACAATCGCGGCCATTACTCCTCTCCGTTGACCAAGCGCAAACTCAACCACTCCCATACGGACACCTCCAATGCCCCACCCCCACATCCTCATCTGCCTGCCCATTTACAGCGAAGAAGTGCACATCAATTTCGCCTTCTCGCTGCTCGATCTGACGCGCGCATTAACTGATTCGAGTGTAACTTACGAGACGTTGCACGTAGCGTCATCGCACATCATTCGCGCGCACAACTTCTTCGTCAACTATTTCCTGAGCCGGCCTGAATTCACGCATCTGCTTTTCCTCGATATCGACACGAAGTTTCCCGCCGAAGCCGTCTTCAAGCTTTTGGCCGCGAACAAGCCCCTAACGGGCGTTGCCTATCCATTCAGACGCTTCAATTTAGATCGTTCAATAGTCGCCGCCGATACCGGTATATGCATGCGTCAATGGCTGGAAAAGTACGCCGACTAAACGTTTGCACCCGTTACGAATGCGGACGAAGATCTCGATTTCAAGAATGGATTTGCTGAAGCGCGGCATATTGGCACAGGCGTTTTCCTGGCGCAGCGCGACGTGTTCGAGGTAACGAAACCTTTTACGGAATGCTACGCGCCGCCGAAACAATATGAGTCGCTGATACCCAGCGGCAAGTTCTACGGTTTCTTCGAAACGATTGAAGAAGACGGTCTTTATCTGGGCGAAAACGTGTCGTTCTGCATCCGCGCACGCCAAGTGGGATTATCGATTTGGGCGTTGATCGATCAGACCGTGGTTCATTACGGCGCGTCGGAGGTATCCGGTCAATACCTCCAGTCCATGCGGCTCAACGGCAAAGTGGCCTGAGAGCGCTGCGCCGCGCTAGTGGTCCGCGCACGGCACAATTAAATCCCACAAACCTCCCCCGTTCCTTCAAGCTCCCGCGCCGCTTTCGCTTCTTCAACCTGCAAAATAGTCGGTAAGGAAAAACCGTTCTTCGCCGCCGTCACCTCAGCAAGAATGGACACCGCAATCTCCGGCGGCCTCCAGCTGCCAATATAAATCCCCACTGGCCCATGCAGGCGCGACAACTCGGCATCGGAGAGATCGAACTCCTTCAAGCGCTCGCAGCGCGCCGCGTTATTCTTCCGCGACCCCAACGCGCCGCGATATAAAACGCAGGCGTCTTCAACGCTTCCATCAGCGCCAGATCGTCAAGCTTTGGATCGTGCGTCAGCGCAATCACTGCGCAGCGCTCATCGAGTTTCATGTCCATTATCGTCGGGCATAGTGCGCACGATCTTCATGCCCGGCACATCCCACTCGTCCGCGTACTCCTCGCGCGGGTCGCACACAGTCACGTGATAGTCCAGCCCGACCGCGATACTGCATAAATACCGCGACAACTGTCCCGCGCCGATCACGAGCATTCGATACCGAGGCCCGTGAATGGTCGACAAGGTCGTTTCACCGAACGTCACGCCATCCGTTGCCTGCGCCAGCTCTAACTTGACCGCCACGTTGTTCATATCGAGCGTGCATGTCCAGCCGTCCGGCAAGAACGGCATCGCACAATTCGGCAATACCGCTCGCCATCGACAGCGGTTCAAGCACCAGTTGAATGGTCCCGCCGCAAGGCAGTCAGAACCGATGCGCCTCCTCCGCCGAAATTCCGTATTTCACGCTCTCAGGCTTCGTCTGCTCAATACCGTGCTGCTTGACGCGCTCGATCAAGTCGTCTTCAATGCAACCGCCCGACACTGATCCCATTACCGCGCCGTCGTCGCGCACGGCGAGCATCGCGCCTTCCGGCCGCGGCGACGAGCCCCACGTCTTGACGACAGTCACCCGCAACACGCGATGCCCGCGTTCGAACCATCGCGCACTGTTTCTCAGGACTTCAAGATCCACGCTGTCCATGATCTTTTCCTCTTCTTCCCTTCACCTGCGCCGTCGGCGGTCGCCGCATCGGAATCACCCTCAGGCTCACCGGCGGGCTCGTCATTCTGCATCAACTGCGCACTACTGAAGTGCTTGAAAAATTCCCTGGCAATCTTTCTGGCCACGCCGTCCACCAGCCGCGAGCCGATCTGCGCGAGCTTGCCGCCCACTTGCGCATTCGCCGTGTAAGACAACGTGGTTGAGTCCGCATTCTCGCCCGGTTCCAGGTTCACCTTCGCCTGCCCCTTGCCGAAACCGGCCGGCCCGCCCTGTCCTTCGAACACGATGGTGTACGTGTGCGGCGCGTCGATGTCCACCAAATTCATGCGCCCTTTGAATTTCGCTTTCGCCGGCCCCACCGACACCGTCATGGCCACCACATAGGCGTTTTCGCCATCGGCTTCTATGCTTTCGCAACCCGGAATGCACGCGCGCAATATTTCAGTATCGTTCAGCGCTTCCCACGCGACATTCTGCGGCACCGGCAGATTATGCGTTTCGGTCAATTCCATAACGTGTCTCCGGCTGATTTCCGGTCCGCACGACGCGTCACCGTCGCCAGCTCCCGGCCGACAGCGTTCAGGCTGTCGAGGTTGTGAGCCGCAAGCATTGCGTCGACATACGGCAGGATCGCTCGCACGCCCCGGGCGCGTGGCGTGAAATCGGTGTACCGAAGCAACGGATTGAGCCACACCAGCCGATGCGCAAAGCGCCTCAAGCGCAGCATTTCGGTATCCAGGGACATCGATTGCTTCGTGATCGAGTCCGTCCGTGACGAACAAAACCGTCGCGCGTCCGTTGAGCACACGCCGCGCCCAGTGCCGGTTGAATTCAGCCAGCGCCGCGCCGATCCGCGTGCCGCCCGACCGTCGACCACCTGATCGGAGATCGCGGCAATCGCGACGTCTGGATCGTGTTCGCGTAACGCCCGCGTGGCGTTAGTCAGGCGCGTGCCGAACAGGAAAACCTGCAGGCGTTCGCGCGATTGCAGCAATGCATGGCAGAAGTAAAGCACAGCCCGGGAATACGCGCTCATCGACCCGGAAATGTCGAGCAGCAGGACAAGCGGTGGGCGGCGTTCAACCACTTTCTTGTATTTCAACGTGGTCCAGTCGCCGCCCGAGCGCACGGCGCTGTGGGCGCTGGCACGCAAATCGGCATGCGTGCCGGCGATGCGGTTTTTAAACGCTGTGTCGGCTCCGTGGCCAGCGGCATTCTATGCGAACGAATTTGATGTCGAAGCGCGTGCCATTCGTCGGATGTCAGCGTGTCGAAATCCTTTCGGTTAGCCACAAGTTTCTCGTTTACTTTCGAAAGTTTTGTTAACTTTTTCGCATGAGCAATTTGATCGCG
>CALNPU010000186.1 GCA_940588625.1 uncultured Caballeronia sp. | reverse complement strand
ACTCTCCTCCATTCACTCCACTGCGTCCCACGATAGTTCACACGAACCCCAATGCCAGGACTTTTGCAGAGTTTCCTAATACTTTTAACGTAATACCCATAGGGTATGGGTCGGTCGCCATTAAGTAAACACTACGACAGAATTTTTAAGACAGAACTACTGTGTCGCTGCGACTTCCAGTTGCACGTAGTATTGAAGAAGATGGGTGACCGTCAGCGAAAGTCCAAGGTCGATTGTCCGAGCAGGTCAAACAGTGAGTCTGGTAGCAGAAGTTGCCAAGATCAAATATCGAGCGGATCGACCTCGACGTTCCATCGGATCACGCCTTTTACCTTGAGACTGCGTAACGCCGGCTGCCAGGCCCGCAACGCATTCTGCAACACGGCCCGCGAGGCACATTCCAGCAACAACTGTGCGCGGTGCACGTTAAACACCTTCACTATGGTCAGCGGCACCGCGTCGTACACGGTCACGCGTTCAGCGCCGGCCAGCGCGGTGAATTCCGCCGCCGCCCCCAGAAAGTCCAGCGCGGCCTCGAGCGTGCGCCCTTCGGCGCGAAGCATCGCCTGATAGAGGAACGGCGGCAGATGCGCGTCGCGGCGCTCAGCCAGCGTGGAATTGGCAAAACCAACGTAATCGTGCCGGGCCAGCGCGTGATAAAGCGCGTGCCGCGCGTAGCGCGTCTGGATCATCACTTCACCCGGCAATCCTGCGCGTCCGGCGCGGCCGCTCACCTGCATCAACTGGGCAAAAAGCCGCTCGCTTGCCCGGAAATCGTGGGAGAAAAGCGCGGTATCGGCGTTGAGCACGCCTACCAGCGTCACCCGCTGGAAGTCGTGCCCCTTCGCGATCATTTGCGTGCCGACGAGGATATCGACCTCGCCCGCGTGAACATCGGAGAAAAGGGCCTGTGCACTGCCCTTGCGCCGCGTGTTGTCGGCATCGATACGTAAAACCCTTGCCCCGGGCACAGCCGTCGTGAGCGTTTCCTCCACGCGCTGTGTGCCACGGCCCATTGGCGCGATATCCACATTGCCGCAATCCGGGCAGAATTTGGGAATCCGCGATTCCCAGCCGCAATGGTGGCAACGCAGCGCGCGTTCGGGCTTGTGAAGCACGACGTAGGCACTGCATCGCGGACAACCGGCGACCCAGCCGCAGGCGTCGCACGAAAGAATGGGGGCGTAACCGCGCCGGTTGAGGAACACAAGGCTTTGCTCGCCGCGTTCCAGGCGCGTTTTCATCGCGGCAATGAGCGGTCCCGACAAGCCTTCCACCGATACCCGTCCGCGCTGCCGTTCCTCCTCCAGGTCGATCAGCCGGACGCTCGGCGGAACCGCCGTTGCAACGGCGCGCCGCGTCAGCGTGAGCTTGGTGTATCGGCCCTGCGCGGCTTGCCACCAACTTTCGAGCGATGGTGTGGCCGACCCCAGCACAACCGGAATCTCCAGCTTGTTCGCCCGATAAACCGCGAGATCGCGCGCCGAATAGCGCAAGCCTTCCTGCTGCTTGTAGGCGGGATCGTGTTCCTCATCGACGACAATCAGCGCCAGCTTCGGCAATGACGCCAGGATCGCCAGGCGCGTCCCGAGCACGAGCCGCGCGCGGCCTGTGTGCGCCGCGAGCCAGTTGCGTGCACGTTCGCCTTCCGCCAGCCCGCTATGCATTGTCACGATGGCTCCTTCCGGCAACGCGGTGAAACGCGTGCGGAATGCGGCTTCGAATTGCGGCGTGAGATTGATTTCCGGGACGAGCACGAGCGCTTGCGCGTCGGAGCGCGACCCGAGCAGATCGGCCAGTGCGTGGAGATAGACCTCGGTTTTACCGCTGCCGGTCACGCCGTGCAGCAGGAATGTGGCAAAGCCTTTCGCGCCGGTGATGGCGTCGACGGCATCGGACTGCTCTGCGGTCAATTGCGGCAAAAGCACGGCGCTTGCGTGCCGCGCGGCCTTTTCAACCGCGGGCGCAAGCGCGATGTCCTGCTCCGGCCCATCAACGGTTTCCAGCGATACCCATCCGCGCATCTGCCATTCATCGAGCGTCGCACGTGCTTTCGGATGCAGCGCGTGCGCCTCGGCGGCTGGCAACGTGGGATTGGTGGCGAGGGCATCAGCGAGGCGGCGCAGCGTGGTCGCGCGCGCCGGAAGCGCGTCGGGCAGACTTGCACGCCCTTCCAGCATCAGCCGATACCGCTCCTCGGGCGCCAGCAATTTCGCCCAGCGCGAGGCGTCGCGCAGAACTTGCGGCAGCGCGGGCAGCGCCACTTCGCCCAGACCGCGCTGGTAATACTCGGCTGCGAACAGCGTCAGCGCGCGCCATTCATCGGCGAGTGGCGCGAGCGTGCTGCAAATGGTTGCCACATCGCGCAACTTGTCCGCTGGCACGTCGGTGTGATCGGTGACCTCGCAAATCAGGCCGACCGCGTCGCGACGTCCGAACGGAATCCCTACCAGCATGCCAGGCAGCGGCGTGGGGGCCAGATCGTATCGATAGTCGAAAAGCGTCGGCAGAGGATGGTCCAGCGCGACCCGGACAAAGACGCTCAATTGGCGCACCCGCCGCAAGCCACGCTGGTGCAACTACTCAACCTGAGCATGGGGCTGTGCGTGGCGTAGTTAAAGTGAAACATCACAATCGACGCTAAACTGCGGATTATTTTTGAGATTTCCAAGCTTTCCACAGGCCTGTGGATAACTTTGTTGAGAACTTTGATTGACAGGGACAAAAAGTGGCGATCTCGCTTGTTGTGTGCGGTAGCCCACATTCCGGGTCGATCTCAAATTTCTCTTATTAATCATGTGGTTGAAGACACAAAACATGCCCTCATGATAGCGCTTAGGTCTGATTTGAAGATTGCGCGCCGCAACGTACAAAATGTGCATAAGTCAACTCTTGACATCGGCGGAACGGCCAATCTACGGGCATGTCGGGGCATTCCTGCCTTGCCGCCCAAATGTTTGACGTGAACTTTTCGTGACGCAGAGCAGCAATCTTTTTTGATCAAACGTCAGTTCTTTATCCGGATGGCACGGCTATGCCGATGGACTTCATCGACCAGTTCTGCCACGTTCTCCGGACGCGTGAACTGCGAAATACCGTGGCCGAGATTGAAGACATAGCCCGGGAAATTTCCGAAGCTGTCGAGCATGGCGCGCGCCTCGGTGCGAATCACGGCTGGCGACGCGAACAGCACCGATGGATCGATGTTGCCCTGGAGCGCGACCCGATCACCCACTTTTTCACGCGCCTGGCGCAGATTCACGGTCCAGTCGAGCCCGACCGCGTCCACGCCGATTGCCGCGATCTGTTCCAGCCACAAACCGCCGCCCTTCGTGAACGTGATCACCGGCACCTTAACGCCGTCGTGCTCCCGTTTCAATCCGGCGACCACCTTCGCGATGTAGTCGAGCGAGAAGCGTTGATACGCACCGTCGGCTAGCGCACCGCCCCAGGTGTCGAAGATCATCACGACTTGGGCACCCGCTTTGATCTGCGCGTTCAGATAAGCGACGACTGCCTGCGCGTTGATCTCGAGGATGTGATGCATCAGGTCCGGCCGGGTGTAGGCCATGGCCTTGACCGTATGGTAATCGGGCGATCCGCCGCCTTCGACCATGTAGCAGGCGAGCGTCCAGGGGCTGCCCGAAAAACCGATCAGCGGCACTTTCTGGCGGCCTTGCGCGTCAGTAAGCGCGCGGCGGATTTGCGATACCGCGTCGGTCACGTAGCGCAGCGTGGTGTCGATATCCGGCACGTGCAGCTTGGCGACGTCCTCTTCCGTGCGAACCGAGTGCTCGAATCGCGGACCTTCGCCCTGGACGAAACTCAGGCCGAGGCCCATTGCGTCGGGGATGGTCAGGATGTCCGAGAACAGGATGGCGGCGTCGAGCGGGAAGCGCTCCAGCGGCTGAAGCGTGACTTCCGTTGCGTAATCGGGATTGGTCGCGAGGCCCAGGAAGCTACCGGCACGCGAGCGCGTGGCGTTGTATTCGGGCAGATAACGTCCTGCCTGACGCATCAGCCAGATCGGCGTGTAGTCGGTAGGCTGGCGCTGCAGCGCGCGCAGGAAAGTGTCGTTCAGGAGTGTGGAAGGCACGTGGCTTGGAGCGTAAGGCAAAGGGCCATTCTACCGGACGAGTGTTTGCGTTCCTATGTTCGTACTCATGGCCCGGGATTTTTGGGTGGTGACCGGAGGTCAGTGCCGCGTTGCTGCAATCCCGGCTACCAACTCGGACAAAGAGAGCCGTCCCCACCTAAAATAGGGTACGAACGACGGCCCCCTTCGATATCATCGGCGACTGAAATAATCTTTCGAGGAGTGTCGATGAAAGTTCTTGCCCCAGGTTGCGTGTCGCTTCGCGGTGTCTTTCGCACAGGTGCTTGCGCCCTGCTGCTCGGCTTCGCCATCGGCGCGCAGGCGCAAACCGTGCAAGCCGGCAGCATCACCGCGGCACCCACTGCCACGTTACCGGCCAGCACACCGGCAGCCGCGCCCGCCCCATCGAGACTCGACGAAATTCTCGCACGCGGCACGCTGCGCGTCTGCACCATAACACAGGCGACTATAAGCCGTACTCGTTTCTGAGGCGGACGGCCAGTTCGAAGGCATCGACATTGATTGATGCCGTACAAAATCTCGCTCAGTCGATGGACATCAAAGCCGAGTTCATCAAGACGTCGTGGTCGAACCTGATGAACGATTTCGTCGCGAAGTGCGATATCGCGGTCGGCGGGGTTTCAACCTCGCTCGAACGCCAGAAGCGCGCATTCCATTCTTTACCCAGCCGTACGGCAAGACACCCATCGTCCGCTGCGCCGACGTCGATAAATACCAGACCGTCGCGCAAATCGATCAACCCGGGCGGCACGAACGAGAAGTTCGCGAAGCAGTTCTTCACGCATTCGCAACTGATCGAATACCCGGACAACGTAACGATCTTCAAGCAAATCCTCGACGGCCAAGCCGACGTGACGCCTCCGAAACGCTGCTCCAGCAAAAGCTAAATCCCGGCTTGTGCTCGGTCCATCCGGACAAGCCGTTCCAATTCGGAGAAAAGGCGTACCTGCTGCCACGCGGCGACTTGGTGTTCCAGCAATACGTTGATCAATGGCTGCACCTGTCGTGCTCGACAGGCGAGTTTCAGGCGGTGCTCGATAAATGGCTGAAATGAGGGCGGAGGCGGCCGGGGTCAGGCCGCCCTTTTTCCGCACAACGGCCAACGCAGGCTGGGTTCAGCGCGCTCAAAACTTTGCGTAATCTCTACGTAAGCTGATGTCGCTCGGCATCGAAAAGTCAACGCGCTGCATGTAACAATTCACCGAAGCGCTCCGACGTTTTTTTCATCCAGGCCGCCGCTTTCGAATGCGCCTGGATCGGGCCGAAGCCGTGGGTCATGTCGTGCGCGTCGATAACCTCGGTGCACCCGCCATTCGCTTCCAGAAAACGCGCAAATAATTCGTGAGCATCGTCGTAGAGCGGATCGTAGGCTGCGGCGACGATCAACGCCCGCGCCGGCGTCCGATCATAGGATTATGCGAGCGGGAATGCGCGCACGGCGGCGGGTGGTTCGACCGTGAGGAATTGGGCCCAGTAAAAGCGCATTTCTTCGGTACTCAAGCCGGCCCTTCAGCGTTGGCCGTAAAGCTGCCGCCCTCGAAGCGGCAGCGCGCCACCGGATAGATCAACTGCGCCCTGACCAGACCGGCCACACGATCATTCGCAGCACGCGCAGCCACGGCTGCAAGATGACCGCCCGCGCTGTCGCCGGCTACACCCAGCCGGTTAGTTGCGAAGCCCAGACGCGAACAATGCTTGGCGAGTCACAGCAGCGCGTCGAGCGCATCCTCAACAGGCACGGGGATGCTCCGCGCCATCCGGTAATCCTCACCACCGCGCAATGCGAGTCCGCGGCGAACCGAGCGACCATCAGGTCGTGCGTATCCAGGTCCCCGACCAGCCAGCCGCCGCCATGCAGATAGACCACTAAGGGTAACGACTTCTTGGCCCCCGCCGGCCGATAAACCCGCGCCCGCAGGGTACGTTCGTCGAGCGGCAGGACCGTGCCTTCAACATCCACCCCAGCCGGGCGCGGCGAACTCACGCGCGTCCTGGAACTGCCGCCGTATGGCGATTGGACAAGCATCAGCCGGCAACTCGGGGAACGCTGCGGCAACCTTGGCGTAGTAAGCGAGAAGGTCTGCGTCGATGGTCATGCAGTTGTCTCCAGTATGGTTCGCGGCCCGGTCGGGTCGACGGTTTTTGATTGTCCTTAGATTGTCCTTAAAATCGACATATCGTGCTCGGCAGCGCAAGCATTTCTAAAAGCCGCCGAAATATCGGCTTGTAAATCACAATAATCGGCAAAGTGTGGACGGAATAATCGCTGAGCCTTATGCGTCAAGTATTTCAATTTGAAACACTTTGTTACGATGATGCCCGGATTATTCGCCCATAATCTCAGCAACGGTCTCAACACGGATGTGATCGGGTGCAGTGTTGGTGAACTACAACGTCTGGTTGGACTCATCGGTTGGCCTGGTGCCGAATCCCAACTTCAGGGACATGTTTGTTGAGATCATTGGCCGATGAAAATTATGTCGGCCTTGTCCCACCCTTGGTCTCCTCGCGCTAACCCCCCCACAATGTGTGGTTTTTAGCGGGCTCCGGGCCCGCTTTTTTTCGTCTGTACAAACGTTTGCGTAAGGATTTAAATGGCCGCCGTGATTATTCCGGCGGCCATTTTTTCACCGAGCGGATCGACCAGCTTCACCTCCAGATGCGACTGGATCTGACCAACGGTCGTGGTGCTTTTATCGAGCGGATCAGTGGTCGAGCTTTGAAACGACACCGGGCTCGTTTCGGTCATCCCGTACGCGATGGTGATTTCGCGCAGGTGCATCCGCGAGACCACCTTTTTCATCGTTTCGATAGGACACGGCGATCCCGCCATGATCCCGGTACGCAAACGGCTGAGGTCGTACTTGTCGAAGTTCGGCAGATCGAGTTCCGCGATAAACATCGTCGGCACACCGTGCAGTGCGGTGCAGCGCTCTTCATCGACAACGGCGAGCGTCGCGGCGAGATCGAAGGCTTCGCCCGGGAACACCATCGCCGCGCCCACCGACACGCACGCCAATACCGCCAGGACCATGCCGAAGCAGTGATACAGGGGCACGGGAATGCACAGCGAATCCTGTTCGGACAGCAACATGGAGCGCGCGATGTAACGGCCGTTGTTCATGTTTACCACGTTGTGATGCGTGAGCGTGGCACCCTTGGGGTTGTCGGTGGTGCTGCTAGTGAACTGGATGTTGATGGGATCGTCGGCGCCGAGCGTCAATTCCAGCGTGTCGAGTTGCGCCGTGTCGAGCCGATCCCAGCCGCGCGACATGACATCGGGGAAACGCAGCATGCCTGGCGTCGAACCCTCGCCCATCCGGATCACCGCGCGCAAGCCGGGGTGTTATCGGCGGTGCAAATCCGAGACATCCGAGACACTACTAAAAAACGGCGGCGTTGGGTCGCGCCGGCGTTGG
>CALNPU010000185.1 GCA_940588625.1 uncultured Caballeronia sp. | reverse complement strand
ATCGAAAACCTGCAACCTCCGATGCGACCGATTTCGTTATTCCCGTGTCCACGCGTTTTGATACTGTCTGGAACGCTAACAGTCGTGCGGCAGGCAGGGTGGCATCGCGACCGACAAAAACATCTGAACGACACGAGACACGCGGCACGGCACGCCCTGCTGCACATACATCATGGCTACTGGCTTTTATACCCATCCAGATTGCCTTCTTCACGATATGGGGCCGTGGCATCCCGAGTGCCCCGCGCATCTTCAGGCGATCAAAGATCAATTGATTGCAAGCCGTATCGACACCCTGATCGAACGCGAAGAAGCACCGCTCGCGAGTGAGAGGACCTGGCGCGGGTTATACGCAGGCGCATATCGATTTCGTCAAGGAGACGGCGCCCTCTGTGGGCCGTGCGGAAATCGACCCGGATACGCTGATGTCGCCGGGTTCTTACCGCGTGGCGCTACGCGCTGCAGGCGCAGCGGTAGCCGCCACCGACGCCGTGATCGCCGGCACTTATGACAACGCGTTCTGCAGCGTACGGCCGCCCGGACATCACGCGGAACCGGCGCGTGCGATGGGCTTCTGCTTCTTCAACAACATCGCAATCGCGGCGCGTCACGCGCTTGAAGGGCACGGGCTGGAGCGCGTGTGGCTGTCATTGATTTCGACGTGCATCATGGTAACGGCACCGAAGCCGCGTTCTCGGGCGATCCGTGCGTGCTGATGTGCAGCTTTTTCCAGCACCCCTTCTATCCGTATATCCGTACAGCGGCGCCGATAATCACGCATCGAACATGGTCAATCTGCCCATGCCCGCGCGTACGAAAAGCATGGCTATGCGCGAAGCCGTCGACATGATGTGGTTGCCGAGACTCGATGAATTCAAGCCGCAGATGATCTTCGTCTCCGCAGGTTTCGACGCGCATCGCGAGGACGATCTCGGCAACATGGGTCTGGTCGAAGACGACTACACGTGGCTGACCAAGCAAATCCGCGCGGGGGCGAAGCGGCGTGCGAAGGGCCGGATAGTGAGCAGTCGGAGGGCGGCTACAACCGGTCGACGCTCGGGCGCAGCGTGGTCGCGCATGTGCGTGCGCTGGCCGATATCTGACGCTTCAAGACAAGACTCGCGGCGGCTCTGAAACCCTATATGCGCGAACGCTTAGGCTCGGCACGCACGAGCGTCCAGTCGATCAGCGCCTCGATCACGTGATCCCGTCGAGGTCGTTGAGCGTCTCGTGATAACTGCCTTCCAGGCATCATCAAGGTGCTATCCATCGACCCGGTGTTGGCTTCGAATTCGCGGCTGCCGTCGGGGTTGGTGAGTGCGTCCTGCGTGCCGTGGAACACGAACAGCGGCAACGACATGCGTTGAGCAGCAATGCGACGCATGGCGGCCACGATCTGCGCCGTCGTGCGGGCGGGTATTGCACGATGATGGACCATCGGACGCGCCGGTTCGCCTCGACCACGCCGTGTGCACGCGACAATGTGGCCGGATCGATGGTCAGCGCGGGAAAGTGCGGCATCAGGCGGCTGATCAGGCCGCCCAGCCTGAGTTTCCAGCGCGGCGCTCGACAGGATCAGCCCGGCCAGTTTTCGGCCGCTTGCAGGCAGACGCTCGGCGGCATAAAGCGCGGCGATGGCGCCCCCCATGCTATGTCTCATCAGGAACAGCGGGATATTCAGCGGCGCGGTAGTGTCCGCTACGTCAAGCAGGGCGTCGGTGTCGAGCAGATAGTCGTCGAAGGACTCGATCCACACGTGCTCGCCGGGCGATTTGCCGTGGCCACGCAGATCCGCGGCAATCAGTTCGATGCCCGCCGCGTTCAGGCGCAGCGCCAACGCATCGTAGCGGCGCGCATGTTCGGCCAGCCCGTGCACCAGCGCGATTCGCGCCAGCGGTTTAGGGAACGTGGCGGCGGCTTGCCATCGATGAAGATGAAGGCCGATGCCATCGCTGATGGTGATGCTGCTGGTCGAATACGTGTTGTGCGGGTTTTTTTGCATGGCCTGTCGGCAAAATCGGGATTCCGCAGATGATAGTCCCCACTTGCCTGACTGGCCCGCTGCTCGCCTGGAGCAAAAGGGTCATAAAAACCGCTGGCGGCAAAATTGCAAATATGCCGTTAGAGCGCATCCCCGATTGTCAGCTATGCTGTTCTACGCGTAAAATTGAACGATCGTTCTGTAAAAATAAGCCTGAGATTGTGCGAGGCCTGACGGACTCGTCGCGAGTCGGCCGTAAGCATTCGGCGGCGGGAGTCACTCGTTATAATGGGCTTGGGATAATGTATTCGTAAAACTTAGGAGCGTGTGCATGAAAATTTTGGTGCCAGTCAAACGCGTGGTCGACTACAACGTGAAAGTCCGGGTCAAGCCGGATGGCAGCGCAGTGGACATCGCGAACGTGAAGATGTCGATTAATCCGTTCGATGAAATCGCCGTGGAAGAAGCCGTGCGCCTGTGCGAAGCGGGCGTGGCGACCGAAGTGATCGCCGTGTCGTGCGGCATGACGCAATGTCAGGAAACGCTGCGTACGGCGCTGGCGATCGGTGCGGATCGTGCGATCCTGGTCGAATCGACTGAGGAATTGCAGCCGCTGGCAGTTGCCAAGATTTTGAAGGCGCTGGTCGATAAAGAACAGCCGCAACTCATCCTCCTCGGCAAGCAAGCCATTGATGACGACTCGAATCAAACGGGTCAGATGCTTGCCGCGCTCGCCGGTTTGCCGCAAGCGACCTTCGCCTCGAAGGTGACGTTAGCCGACGGTAAAGCCACGGTGTCGCGTGAAGTCAATGGCGGTTCGGAAACGCTATCGCTGACGTTGCCCGCCGTGGTTACCACGGACTTGCGCCTGAACGAGCCGCACTATGTGACGCTGCCCAACATCATGAAGGCGAAGAAGAAGCCGATGGAAACGCTTAAACCCGTGGATCTGGGTGTTGACGTTACGCCGCGCCTGAAGACGCTGAAGGTTGCCGAGCCGCCGCAGCGTTCCGCAGGCGTGAAGGTGCGGGACGTGAAGACGCTGGTCGAGAAGTTGAAGACCGAAGCCAAAGTTATGTGAGGGAGTTTCCAAAGTGACCATTCTTGTAATTGCAGAACACGACAACGCATCCGTCAAAGCGGCGACGTTGAACACCATCGCGGCTGCTCAAAAGATCGGCGGCGATATCCACGTGCTGATCGCTGGTTCGAATGCGCAAGCAGCAGCGGATGAGGCAGCGAAGATTGCGGGCGTAGCGAAGGTACTGCTTGCCGATGCACCGCAACTCGCCGATGGCCTGGCCGAGGTTATCGACGGAACGGTGGTCCAGATCGCGAAGAACTACTCGCATATCCTGGCTCCGGCGACCCCGTACGGTAAGAACATTGCTCCGCGTATTGCCGCTCACCTGGATGTGGCGCAGATCAGCGATATCACGGCAGTGGACAGCCCGGATACGTTCGAGCGTCCGATTTACGCGGGCAATGCAATCGCCACGGTTCAATCGAGCGATGCGATCAAGGTCATCACGGTTCGCACCACGGGTTTCGATCCGGTGGCGGCGGAAGGCGGCAGTGTATCGGTGGAGAAGATCGAAGCCTCGGCGGATACGGGTATCTCGAAGTTCGTGAGCCGCGAGCTGACGAAGCTGGACCGGCCGGAACTAACGTCGGCGCAGATCATTGTGTCGGGTGGACGCGGGTTGGGCAGCGGCGAGAACTACACGAGAGTGCTCGAGCCGCTGGCGGACAAACTCGGTGCGGCGCTGGGTGCATCGCGTGCAGCAGTCGATGCAGGGTTCGTTCCGAACGACTATCAGGTCGGACAAACCGGCAAGATCGTGGCGCCTAACCTGTACGTTGCCGTCGGTATTTCGGGTGCGATCCAGCATCTGGCCGGGATGAAGGACTCGAAGGTGATCGTCGCGATCAACAAGGACGCTGAAGCACCTATCTTCGGCGTAGCGGACTATGGCCTCGTGGGTGATTTGTTCACGGTGGTGCCTGAACTCGTGAAAAAACTTGGCTGATCGTTCCTAGAGCCATCGGCTGGAAAGAAAGCAAGACTGCAAAAAGGGGCGACATATGTGCGCCCCTTTTCACATCCGTTGGGGGAGACAAGACATGAGCTATAGAGCGCCCGTCAAGGACATGCTGTTCGTGATGAAGGAACTAGCCGACATAGAAAGCATCGCAGCGCTGCCAGGTTTGGAGGACGCCAGTCTCGACACCGCACAGGCCGTGCTTGAAGAGGCTGCGCGCTTTAACAATGAAGTGGTCGCGCCGTTGAACGTCAAAGGCGACAAGAACCCAAGCTTTTGGAAGAGCGAGGTCACGACCACACCCGGTTTTAAAGAGGCTTTCCGTCAGTTCGGCGAGGGCGGCTGGCAAGGCGTGCTGCATCCGGTCGAGTACGAAGGCCAGGGGTTGCCCAAGCTGATCGCGCCCCCATGCATCGAAATGCTGAACGCGGCGAACCCGTCGTTCGCGTTGTGCCCGCTGCTCACCGATGGCGCTATCGAAGCCTTGCTGACCGTGGGGACCGAGGAACACAAGCAACTCTACGTGCCCAAGCTGATTTCGGGCGAATGGACCGTCACGATGAACCTCACCGAACCGCAAGCCAGTTCGGATCTCGCGCTGGTCCGCACACGTGCTGAGCCGCAGGGCGATGGTACGTTCAAGCTCTTCGGCACGAAGATTTTCATCACCTACGGCGAGCACTATATGGCGAAAAACATCGTCCATCTCGTGCTGGCTCATACGCCCAATGCGCCCGACGGCGTGAATGGCACCTCGCTTTTCTTGGTGCCGAAATTCATCACCGATGAAAACGGTACGCTCGGCGCTCGCAACGACGTGCATTGCGTATCGATTGAGTACAAGCTCGGGGTCAAGGCGAGTCCGACCGCTGTGCTGCAATTCGGCGATCACGGTGGTGCCGTCGGTCAGTTGATCGGCGAGGAAAACCGCGGGCTGGAGTACATGTTCATCATGATGAACGCGGCGCGTTTTGCGGTCGGGATGCAAGCGTGGCGGTGTCGGAGCGGGCTTATCAGAAGGCCGTCGCGTTCGCGAAGGATCGTGTGCAAAGCCGGCCTGTTGATGGCTCCGCCAAACCAGTGTCGATCATTCACTACCCCGACGTGCGTCGCATGCTCTCGACTATGCGCGCCCTGACCGAAGCGTCACGCGCGTTGGCTTATGTGGCGGCGGCGCATTGCGACTTCGCACATCATCCGAGGCCACGTTGGCCAGCCATCAGGCGATCTACGAGTTTCTCGTGCTGATCGTGAAGGCCTGGGGCACGGAGCTTTCCATGGATGTCGCGAGCCTCGGCGTGCAGGTTCATGGCGGCATGAGATTCATCGAAGAAACGGGCGCGGCACAGTTATTACCGCGATGCACGCATTCTCACCATCTACCAAGGCACGACCGCGATCCAGGCCAACGACCTGATTGGACGCAAGACCGTGCGTGACGGCGGTGCGACGGCGCAGGCGATTTTTGCGCAGATGGATCAGACCATCGCGCAGCTCGCCGGGCGTGACGGACAGGCGTTCAAGTCGATGCATCGACATTTGAGCGCGGGAAACCTGGCGTTGGCACGGGTGGTCGAGTTCGTGGTGGCCAAGGTGAAAAGCGATCCGAACGCGGTTTTCGCCGGCAGCGTGCCGTATCTGAAGCTGGCTGGCATTGTGTTGGGCGGATGGCAAATGGCGCGCGCGCTGCTGGTGGCGTCAGACAAGCATAGCGAGGACGAGGCGTTTTATGGCGCCAAGATCGTGACGGCCCAGTTTTTTGCAGAGCATATTTTGTCGCAAGTGCCGGGGATTGAAACGTCCATCGTCAGCGGCAACGGGTAGGAAGGGTATCTCGCGCTGAGCGAGGATCAGTT
The DNA here is from genome assembly GCA_940588625.1 of uncultured Caballeronia sp. Classification (GTDB taxonomy): domain Bacteria; phylum Pseudomonadota; class Gammaproteobacteria; order Burkholderiales; family Burkholderiaceae; genus Caballeronia. Next base: position 1,715 of record CALNPU010000185.1, on the reverse strand, counting down.
CTGATTTGACGAGTGTAGCGGCGCCCGTGCACTAAAAAGGCCGTTCCGGGCTTTCGTCCGGTGCGGCCGAGTGGGCTTCATCAAAAAAATCGTGTGCGTAAATGCAAAAACCCGCAGGCTTTCGCGATGCGGGTTCTTCGGACGAGCGCTTCCGCGAAGGTGGATGAGCAGCCTTCCCGGGGCTCTGGTTGCCGAGTTCAAGTAGTGGCGCAAGCATACGCGCTGAACTGCAATGAAACTCGAAGTGGTGTAGGATTAAATCCTACTCGATTCGCCGGAGCACCAACATGCGTTCCACCCAACAATTCAGCATCACTTTGCCGAACGAGCTGGCTGAACTGGTCCGCGCCAAGGTTGAGAGCGGCGAATACGCCACTGATAGCGAAGTTATTCGCGATGGTTTGCGTACCTTGGCTGCCCGTGACCGCGTAGTGGAATCTTGGCTGCGGGAGCAAGTTGGTCCGGCATATGATGCGCTCAAGGCAGATCCTTCGCGCGCGTTGACGGTGGACCAGGTGCGGGCGGCGCTCGTGGCCAAACGAAAAGCAAAGGACGTAAAAGCCTGATTTTGCCCCGGAGGCATTCGAACAGCTTGATAACCTCGAGCAGTACATCGCAGAAGCGGCTTCTTCGACTGTGCCCGCCGATTATATCATACATGCCATCGTGTCTTATTGCGAAAGTTTGCAGAGCTTCCCGAATCGCGACATTCAACGAGACGACATACGGCCGGGCTTGCGCATTACGAACTATCGAAGCCGTACAGTAATTGCCTTCGCCGTGGAAGAGGACCAGCCGTACGTTATTGGTGTGTTCTATGGCGGTCAAGACTACGCAACCGCCCTGGCAGATTAGGCAGCTGAAGAGCACAAACGAGAAGAACCCTTGAATGCTTTTTGGCGCGAGTTCGCCAAGGCGGCCAGACAAGGGCCGCGACTTTTCTTTGCTCCCATTGTCGGTGCCACTAAAGAAAACACTCCAAAGGTCGGATAGATGTCCAACTTTTGGGGTGCTGTTCATCCGGCTTTTGCCGGGACTGCATTTCTTTCAAGTGCCCGCTTTCAGCTACACTTGAAAATCCAACTCAAGCACGTGCATACGACGGCCGCGTGCTCGTACGCGTTTCGCCCAAGTAACGATGCACCGACAAATCGTCGGACTAGATCGCCGGCTGTTTGCCCGACATCAGGTCGGCCAGCATCTGGCCCGATCCGCATGACATGGTCCAACCCAGTGTGCCGTGGCCAGTGTTAAGGAACAGGTTTGGCACTGGAGTACGGGCCAACGATAGGCGTGTCGTCCAGTGTCATGGGGCGCAAGCCGGTCCAGAACGATGCCTTTGCGGTATCGCCGCCACCGGGGAACAGGTCGTTCGCGCACATTTCCAGCGTTTCGCGACGCGCCGGGCTCAGCGATTTGTCGAAACCCACGATCTCCGCCATTCCGCCAACGCGAATCCGGTCGTCGAAACGGGTGATCGCGATCTTGTACGTTTCGTCAAGCACGGTGGAAACCGGCGCAGCGCTTTCGTTTAGGATAGGTGCCGTGATCGAATAACCCTTCAGCGGGTACACGGGGATATCCACAAGACTGCCCAGCAATTTCGTGGAATATGAGCCCAGCCCGACAACGTATGAACGTATGAGGTCGGCGAACGACGCCCCTCGGAGCATGTTTCGGGGACGTGCAGAGCGTGGTAGCGGCGGCAGGATGGG
>CALNPU010000184.1 GCA_940588625.1 uncultured Caballeronia sp. | reverse complement strand
CGGCCGCATATAAAGCTGCAACCTATCCTGTCGAAGCAACACGCCAGAAAACCTGCCGCATCGGGGCGTTCATATAATTATCTTGAAGCCCGCAGCAGCGAGCCGTTCAATTTGCCACACGATCAACGGTTTCCCGCCAACTGCAAGCAAAGACTTCGGGCATGAATCCGTCAACGGGCGCATGCGCTTGCCGCGCCCAGCGGCGAAGATCATTGCTACGTTGAGAGCCGTCAAAACGTATAACCCACATCAAACGCGCGCCCTTCCAGCGTATCGAGCAGCCGCACAAACGGCCGCAATGGCCGATATCGCTCGGAAACCTTCCGCGCATAGCCAATAAACCTCGGCAAATCAGCGAGATACACCGGTTTCCCATCGCTATGATAAATCCGTGCAAACAGCCCGAGCACCTTAATATGCCACGGCAATCCCATCCATTCGATCTGCCGGTAGAACTCGCCGAAATCCGCGTCCACCGGCAATCAGGCCTTGCGCGCGCCTTCCCGGTAGTACAGCTCGAACTCTTCTTCCCAGCTAATGAACGCATCGCGAACACGTCGCGCAACAACGACGCAATGTCGTAGCTCAGCGAGCTCAGCGGCCCGTACACCGCGTCCTGGAAATCGAGCACGCCGGGATTCGGCTCGGCGACCATCAGGTTACGCGGCATAAAATCGCGCAGCATGAAGACCTGCGGTTGGGCCAAAGCGCTTTCAACGAGCATGTTGAAGGTATCGTCGAGCACCTTGCGTTCAGCTGCGTCCAGTGTGTGGCCCAGATGTTTCGCCACGAACCACTCGGGCATCAGCGGCGGCGGAACGCTTCATCGAACGGAGGCAGCACGCCTTCACGCGAGGTCACCTGGAACTTGATCAACGCATCAATTGCCGAGCACATCAGCGGCCGGGCGTTCTTTTCATCGAGGACGGAGAGATATGTGGTCGTGCCAAGATCCGTCACCAGCATGAAGCCGGCATCGAAATCCGTTTCCAGGATCTGCTGCACATGCACGCCGGCCGCGCGCAGCAACCCGGCGACCTGCACGAACTTGCGGCACTTCTCGGGTGGCGGGGCATTGACGGCGATCAGCGTCTTGCCGGCGTCGCAGTCGGCGGCCAACCGGAAATATCGCCGAAAACTGGCATCGGCAGAAGCGGGCTTAAGCGTGGAAAGGTCCAGCCGATACCGCTGGTAAGGATTGCAGCCAGTCGTGAAGCTGGGTAAAGCGAAAATCCAGGGGATTGGACGTCATAAACTCGAGGGGTGAAACGTCTTGCAATATAATATAATATCCCACGTTTTTTTGTTAAGCATTCCGTTTGCGCCGGCGCAAAGCTTTTGGCAGGCCACAACGGTATCGTTGGCTTCCGAAGAGTACGACAGCCGTCCGTATCATCCATCGATCAATTCATTTTCGTTCGCAGCGAACCGTCAACTCTGGTGGCGCGAGTTCCGGTGGCTGTGCCTGGGCGCTCTCGTCGAGCGCGGGGCGTGACGCGATTGAACAGCACTCAAACATGCCGCCACGACAGTTTTCCAAATTAGTTCCATTGCGCGAAGCGCGGCCACGCAGGCGGCGGCTGTTCGCGGCACTGATTGCCGTGCCGGGTCTCGTGCCCGTGCTCGCACACGCGCAGCTAGCGGGCGCGGCAGCCGACTCGCAACCGCTAGGCAACCCCTGGAGCCTGCGGCTCGCACCGCAGCTCGAAGAGCGGCCGCTGCGTCAGGGCGACCAACCGGCCACGTTCGTGCTGGGCGACCACACCACGGGCACAGTCGACCGGGACCTGGCTGCAAAGGGTTCGACCGAATTGCGCCGCAATGTCTCGGTGATTAAGTCGGATGCGCTGCATTACGACCAGGACACCGACATGGCCGATGCTTACGGCACCGTCAGAATCTTCAATAACGGCAATTCGTTCATTGGCCCGGAAGCGCACTTGCAGGTGGAGGCGAACGAGGGTTACATGACGAACCCGAAGTACCGCTTCAATCTCTCGAACGGTTCGGGCAGCGGGGCACGCGCCGACCTGCTCAATGACGAACAGACGCACGTTACTTCGGGCACGTACACGGCGTGTTCGTGCGAGACCGACCCCGCCTGGTACATTAAGGGTACGTCGTTCGACTTCGATACCGGCGCGAGCGAAGGCGTCGCGCACAACGGCGTGCTGTTTTTCCAGGGCGTACCGGTGTTCGCTAGCCCGTGGCTGTCGTTCCCGCTGACCAGCGAACGGCGCAGCGGCATCTTGCCGCCCATGGTGTCGCTGAATTCAACTACCGGTTTTGAAGCGTCGCTGCCGTACTACTTCAATATCGCGCCGAATCGTGACCTGGTGGTCACGCCGCGCCTGATGACACGGCGCGGCATTCAGATCCAGTCGACGTTCCGGTATTTGTCGCCGACTTATTCGGGCTCGATCACCGGCGAATTTCTGCCGCAGGACATGCAGACGCATACAAACCGCTATGCGATCTACATCCAGCACCAGCAGAACTTCGGCGGCGGTTTCGGCGCGTACATCAACTACAACAAGGTCTCGGACAACCAGTATCCGGAAGACCTGGGCAACGCCGCGAACCAGATCATCAACGGTACGCAGGTGCTGTATCAGCAGGAAGTCGGCGTTACGTACAACAACGGACCGTGGTCGATTCTCGCGCACGAGCAGCGCTGGCAGGTGTTGCCGCCGGCGACCGCGCCGTACGCCCGCGAGCCGCAGTTGAACGTGCTGTACAACAAGTACAACGTCGGCGAGTTCGACTACGGCGCGGAAGCGGACTACACGCGCTTTACGACCACCATTGCGGATTCCACGGAAGGCCAGCGCATTGTTTTTAACCCGTACTTGAGCTACAGCGTCACCGGGCCGGGTTATTTCGTCACGCCGAAGATCCAGTATCACTTCGCCTCGTACGATTTGAACGAGATCGGCAGTGTGGCGAACGGCACGCCCCTGGGCCAGCCGAAGAACCTGACGGAATCCATTCCCACGGTCAGCTTCGACACCGGCCTCGTGTTCGACCGCTCCGTGCGCATCTTCGGGCAGGATTACATCCAGACCCTGGAGCCGCGCCTGTATTACGTGTACACGCCGTACCGCAATCAGGAATTCGCGCCGATCTTCGACACCGGCCAGTCGGATTTCAGCCTCGCTGAAATCTACACGCCGAACACGTACGCTGGCAACGACCGCATTGCCGACGCCAACCGTCTGACGGTCGGCCTGACCACGCGTTTTATCACCCCGGAAACGGGTGATGAACGTGCGCGTTTTGTGATTGCGCAGCAGTATTATTTCCAGCCACAGCGCGTCACGATCACGGAGGGCCAGCCGCTCGACCAGGCGAAGCACTCGGACCTGATCCTGGGCGCGTCCTTCAAGCTGGGCGCAGGTTTTTCACAGGAAACGGCGTTCCAATATAATGCCGATAACAACCAGTTGGTGCGTTCGAGCATCGGTTTCGGGTTCAGCCCGGCGGTGCGGGAAGTCATCAATATTGGCTATCGGTACACGCGGGCGAACGAGACCACGCTGTCTACCTCGCCGATCAACCAGATTCTGGTTTCGGCACAATGGCCACTGTCGCGACACATTTATAGCATCGCCCGGGTGAACTACGATCTGGCAGGCCATCGTCTCGTCGACGGGCTGCTGGGCTTTCAGTACGATGCCGACTGCTGGACTCTCGGCATCGGTGTGCAGCGTTACGCAAACGGTATCACCAGCACCGAAAGTAACACTGCCGGGACGCGCGTTCTCGCCCAGATGACGTTCAAAGGCTTGGCGAACGTCGATAATGGCCTGACCTCTGCGTTCCGTGCCGGCGTCAACGGTTACACGCCGCCACCGCCGCCGGCCCCACCGCTCGCGCGTTACACGAATTACGAATGAGCGTGCGAAGTGTGTGCCGGAATGTGTGAAGCACGCCGCAGGCAACAGGGCAACAGGCAATAATAGGGTCGGTCACCGGCCGCAATCGATGGAATATCTGTGTCAAACATGAACAAGTTAAAGTGCGCAATGTTCGCGGTAGGTGTTTTCGCCGCAGCTTTACTGGCCGACCCAGTCGCGCACGCTCAGGCGTTGCCCCCAGCGACAACGGCAGGCGGCGCGCAGATTGCGGACTCTGTCGTCGCGGTGGTGAACAAAGATGTGATCACGGAACGCGAACTCGCCGACCGCACAGATCTGATCGTGCGCCGCCTGCAACAGCAGAATGCGCCGGTTCCCCCCGCGGATCAGTTGCAACACCAGGTGCTCGACCAGATGGTGATCGAGCAGATTCAGTTGCAGAAAGCGAAGGAAGACGACGTCATTGTTGACGACGCCACCGTGCAACGCACGCTCGAGCGCCTCGCGCAGCAAAACCAGATGACGCTTGACGTGTACCGCGCGCGCATCGAGGCGCAAGGGGTGCCCTGGTCAACCTTCCAACGCGATGCCCGCACCGAGCTGACACTGTCGAAACTGCGTGAAAAAGAGGTGGACAACAAGATCACCGTGTCGGACGGCGAAGTGGCCAACTACGTTGCCAGCCAGCGTGGACCGAACGCCCGCCAGTCCAACGACCTGCATCTCCAGCACATCATGTTCAAGGTGCCGGACAACGCAACGCAGGCTGATATTGCCGCTATCCAGGCGAAGGCCGAGGCCGTGCTGAAAGATGCGCAAAGCGGAACGGATTTCACCAAGCTGGCGAAAAACAATTCGCAGGATACCGACGCGCCGAAGGGTGGCGACCTCGGTTTCCGCACGCAGGCTTCGTTGCCGGCTTCCATTGTGAGCGCGGTTGCTTCGCTCCGTCCAAATGAGGTGAATCCGCAACTGATTCGCACCGCCGGCGGTTTTGAGATCATCAAGCTGGTGGAGCGCCGCACAGGCCAGGGCCAGGCTGCTGATGCACCCAAGCTTGTGCAAACCCACGTCCGGCACATTTTGCTGCGCGTAGCCGACGGCGTGTCCGAGGCGACCGCCCGTCAGAAGTTGCTCGATATCAAGAGCGAGGTTGAGAAGGGCGGTGACTTCGCCAACTTCGCGCGGACCTATTCGCAGGACGGTTCGGCGTCGCAGGGCGGGGATCTCGGCTGGATCAGCCCGGGTGAAGCCGTGCCGGAATTCGAACGCGCCATGAACAACCTGAAAGACGGTCAGGTCAGCGACCCAGTTCGCAGCGAGTACGGTTATCACTTGATCCAGGTGCTGGGACGTCGCAACGCGGAAGGTTCCGTGCAGCAGCAACTGGACACGGCGCGTCAGGCGATCGGCCAGCGCAAGGCCGAGCAAGCGTATTCCGACTGGCTGCGTGAACTGCGCGACACCGCTTACGTGCAGTACAAGGGTGTTGCGGCTCAGCAAGCGCGGAACCAGTAAGGCAACCAGTAAGGCATGGCGAGATGAATGCAGCAAGCCGCCCACCCTCACCAGTATCAATAGCCATCACCTCCGGGGAACCGGCGGGCGTGGGACCTGAATTGACGGTGGCGGCGCTGGCTGTTGCGGCTGAGCGATGGCCGTCGGTGCGGTTTACCGTGCTTGGTGACCGCGAGCTGATGGCTGAGCGGGCGGGTTCGTCCCCGTGGCTTTCCACGGGCGCGGACATCGATATCGAGCATCACGCGCTGGGTGTTCCGGTGACCGCGGGCAAGCTGAACGCCGCCAATGGTCGTTACGTGCTCGGCCTACTCGATACAGCTATAGACGGGGCGGTGAGCGGGCGTTTCGACGCTATCGTCACAGCACCGCTGCAAAAAAGCACCATCAACGACGCCGGCGTTCCCTTCACTGGCCACACCAAATATCTCGCCGAACGTACACATACACCGCGCGTTGTCATGATGCTCGCGGGCGTGGGCGATCGGCCGCTGCGCGTCGCGCTCGCCACTACGCATCTGCCGCTGAAGGACGTGTCGGCAGCGTTGACCGTGGAAGGTATTGTCGAGACGCTGAGCATTATCGATCGAGATCTGAAAGCGCTGTTCGGTCTGCCGAAGCTGCGCATCCTGGTAACCGGGCTCAACCCGCACGCGGGCGAAAACGGTTACCTGGGCCGCGAGGAAATCGATGTCATCACGCCCGCGCTTCTGCAAGCGCGCGCGCTGGGGATTGATGCTCCTGGCCCCTATCCGGCGGATACCTTGTTCCAGCGGCGTTATCTCAAAGACGCCGATTGCGTGCTCGCGATGTTCCACGACCAGGGGTTGCCGGTTCTGAAATTCGCCACGTTCGGTGAAGGCATCAACATCACGCTCGGGCTGCCGATCATTCGCACGTCGGTTGATCACGGCACCGCGCTCGATCTGGCTGGCACGGGCCGCGCGGATCCGGGCAGCCTGATGGTTGCTATCGATACAGCCGTTGCCATGGCGCGCCATCGTCGCGCAGCCTGATTGCTTTTGCCTCATTCCTTGTCTGTTCTCTTTTCATTGCGGTTTTAATCTTTTAATCGGCTTCTCCGATGTCCATCAAGCACCAGGGCCACTTCGCGCGCAAGCGCTTCGGGCAGAACTTCCTCGTCGATCAAGGCGTGATCGATTCGATCATGGACACCATCGCGCCGAAGCTCGGCGAACGCATGGTCGAGATTGGGCCGGGCCTCGCCGCGCTCACCGCGCCGCTGATCGAACGGCTCTCCACGCCGGAGTCGCCGCTGCACGCGGTCGAGCTGGATCGCGATCTGATCGGGTGGCTTGAGAAACGGTTTGGCAATCTGCTGGCGCTGCATGCCGGCGATGCGCTCGCGTTCGACTTTGGTTCGCTCGCGCTGGAAGGTGAAAAACCATCGCTGCGGATTGTCGGGAATTTGCCGTACAACATTTCCAGCCCGCTGCTGTTTCATCTGACCACGTTCGCGCCGAAAGTCATCGACCAGCATTTCATGCTGCAGGATGAAGTGGTGGACCGGATGATCGCCGAGCCGGGCAACAAGGATTTTGGCCGGTTGACGGTGATGCTGCGGTACCGGTATTCCATCGATAAACTCATCGACGTTCCGCCCAAATCGTTCAACCCGCCGCCGAAGGTGAATTCGGTCATCGTGCGGATGATTCCGTATGCGCCGCATGAGTTGCCTGACGTCGATGACAAGGTGCTCGACGAGGTCGTGCTGGCGGCGTTTTCGCAGCGCCGCAAGATGATGCGTAATACGCTGGGCGTGTATCGGGATCGCGTAGATTTCGATGCGCTGGGATTCGACCTTTCGCGGCGTGCGGAAGAAGTGCCCGTGGCCGAATTCGTGAAACTAGCGCAGGTGGTGAAGGCGGTGCAGTAGCCGCTTTTGCGGCTCCAGGCGGGTTTCTATGGCGCATGCCCGGAGATACAGGCGTGCCGCACCGGTCGCGCCAGGGCGGTTCTATCGAACTGCTATCGCGCCTGTTGCCGCTCCTCTCATCTTTTCTATCTCTATATTCCGGGTTCGCTGACGCGAAAACTGCGACCTCTGTTCCGCTTTTCTTTTCTCCTTGCTCCCATGCGGCTTCTGCATCCCCATGATGCAAGGAATGCACTGGAGTTAATCGCCTCGATAGTTCGTCCTGAATGATCGCCAGCGCCTTTATTGACGAGGGTTGAAGGGCGAAACCGCATTGCCGGAATT
>CALNPU010000183.1 GCA_940588625.1 uncultured Caballeronia sp. | reverse complement strand
GTGGAAAGGCATGCGCCGTTTGGCCGACATGCAGCCAAGCTTCAGTCTTGCATGCAATAGATATGCTTAACCGAAAGACCCGGCACTGGCGGTAAATCTTATGTAGCGAATGCGGCCTTATAGTCGAGACGCGACGCTTGCAGCAATCTCACCAACGCTGCGGCTTCGGACGAAGCGCGGATATGTGCTTCGACTTCCTGGCTCTCATCGGGAGCCAGTTCGCCGTCTACATATGCCATGAGCATGAGGTCTTTGGTTTTCATGCGATGGAGTCCTTGCGCGTTGCCGAAACCCTGGGTTTCGGATCAGGCGTGCCGAACAACGCGCCGACGGCTTGCCGGGCGCGCGAGAGCCGGCTCATGACGGTGCCAATAGGCACTTCCAGAACATCTGCCGTTTCCTGATAACTCAAGCCTTCAACTGCAACCAGCAGCATGACCACCCGCTGCGCTTCGGGCAGCCGTTCAACGGCGCTGATGATCTGGCCATGCATAAGCAGGGTTTCCGGGCCTTTGTCGACGGGGTCGGCGACGTTTTCCAGAAAGTCATCGTCCCATTCCATGCTGGAGCGGTTGGGATGTCGCTTGTCGCGGTCATCGCGCTGGCCTCGCTGTATGCGCCGCTGATTGCGCCGCACGGCGAAACCGAGACGGTCGGCGACGTATGGATGATGCCCGGTGCCGGCCATTGGCTCGGCACCGACAGCATCGGGCGTGACATGTTTTCGCGCCTGCTGTACGGCGGGCGTACAACGCTCGGCCTCGCACTCGCGATTACGCTCCTGTCTTTTTCCCTCGGCATTGTCACGGGGTTTGCAGCCGCGGTGCTGGGGCGCAAGGTCGATCAGGTGCTGTCCAGGATCGTCGACACACTCATGGCAATGCCCGTCCTGATCTTCGCGCTGATGATCCTGTCGGTGCTGGGTACGTCGATGCAGGTGCTGATCGGCACGATCCCGATCCTGGATTCAACGCGCGTGTTCCGGCTCGCGCGGCTGGTCGCGCAGGGGATCGCCGTGCAGGAATATGTGGAAGCGGCGCGGCGGCGCGGAGAAGAGTTCGCGTGGATCATCCGCCGCGAAATCCTGCCGAATGCGGTCCCGCCGTTGCTGGCAGAATTCGGTATGCGCTTTGGCTTCACGATCCTGTTCGTGGCAGGCCTGAGCTTCCTCGGGCTGGGCATCCAGCCGCCCTATGCAGCAAACTGGGGGCATGGTCCGCGACAACGCATAGGTGATCAATTTCGGCGGCATTGCGCCATTGGTGCCGGCCGCGGCAATTGCGTTGCTGACGATTGGTATCAACCTGATCCGTCGACTGGTTGTTGTCGGTGCGGGCCGTCGGGCAGGCGGGGGTGATCGCATGAACCCGGTCTTGAGAATGCGGGCGTTGCGGGTCGAGGCGCCTAACGGTCAGGTACTGGTCGACAACGTCGATGTCACGCTCGAGCAGGGAGAAGTGTTCGGGCTGATCGGCGAATCCGGCGCAGGTAAGTCGACTATTGGCCTGGCTGCGCTCAGTTATGCGCGTGGCCGTTGCCGGATCACGGGCGGTGAAGTGTGGCTGACCGGCGAGAACATTCTAGGCGCAACGCCTCAACGGCAACGTGCGCGCGCGCGACCGAGGTGGCGTATGTGACTCAGAGTGCAGCCGCTGCGTTCAACCCGGCGTTGACCATTGGCGAGCCGGTTTGCGAAGGGCCGTTGCGGCATAAATTGACGAGTCGCAACCAGGCGCGGGCATGGTCGTGCGAGTTGTTCGCGTTGCTCGACCTGCCGGACCCTGACAGTTTCGGGCGACGTTATCCGCATCAGCTCTCCAGCGGGCAATTGACACGGGCGATGGTCGCTATGGCGATGTCATGCAAGCCGTCAATCCTTGTGCTCGATGAACCGACTACAGTGCTTGACGTCACCACGCAGATCGAAGTGCTGGTCGTGTTGCGCAGGATCGTGCGGGAGTTCGGCGCGGCAGCGTTCTACATCACGCACGACCTGGCGGTGGTCGCGCAGATCGCAGACGGGATCATGGTGCTGCGGCACGGCCGGATAGTGGAAGAGGGTACGACAGGCGTGGTGCTGAACGCACCGAGCGACGAATACACCCAGCGGCTGGTCACCGAACGCAGCGCGGCGACACCCTGCGAGCCAGTCCGCCTCATGTTACCGAGCCGCTGCTTAACATCGAAGGGCTCAATGCGGGTTACTACGGCAAGGCGATTGTGCGGAATGTCGGACTGCAGCTGGCACGCGGTGAAACATTGGCGCTTGTTGGCGAGTCGTGCAGCGGCAAGAGTACCGTTGCACGAGCGATTGTCGGGTTGATCGAACAGCAGAGCGGCGTGTTGCTGTTCGATGGTGAACCCTTGCCGGCACAGGTTGGCCGAGTGCTCGCGTGACCTGAAGCGGCGTATCCAGCTTGTCTACCAGTCACCCGACGTCACCCTCAATCCAATGCACACCGTTGGCGAGATCATCGAGCGTCCAGTGGAATTTTATTTCGGTTTCCATAGAGATAAGGTGCGCGAGCGTGTGCTGGAATTGTTACGCCTGACTGAACTGCCGGAAACGTTCATCGACCGGAAACCGGCCGAGTTGTCGGATGGGCAGAAGCAGCGCATTTGCATTGCGCGGGCGCGGGCGGGGCCCAACCTGAGCTGGTGATCTGCGACGAGGTTACATCCGCCCTCGATCTCCTTGTCGCCGACGGCATTCTTTCGCTGCTGGAGTCGCTGCAGAAACGGATCGGGCTGTCGTACCTGTTCATTACGCATGATCTGGGCACGGTAAGGCACATTGCGCAGCGCGTGGCGGTGATGCTGCGCGGCGAGATCATCGCTCAAGGCGCTACGGCCGACGTGTTTAATGCGCCGACTCACGCTTATACAAAAACAAAACGGCTGTTGTCGTCGGTGCCCGAGTTGCGGATCGGATAGCTCGACGAAACCCTCTTGCACAGCACGCGGTCGGCTGAATCGAACACGTTCACGGGAAACTTGAAGAAGTATGCAGCGCAACAATGAGGACGCCGCACGCGTGCGCGTGATCGAGCACGTCTGGATTCCACGGAACACGGCTCGCGGCGCGCATCTGGTTGCCGGCCGATGCCGGGACCGACGTACCGCTCGTGCCCGCGATCCTCGAATACATCCATCCCCTATGGCAAGCGTGACGGCACTCGTTCGCGTAATGAACCGATGCACCGCTATTTTGCATCGGCCGGGCTCACGGCGTTGCGTGTCGATATGCGCGGCAGCGGCGAGTCCGACGGTTTGATGGCCGACGAATACGTGTTGCAGGAGCAGGACGACGGGTTGGAAGTGATCGAATGGATCGTCCGGCAACCCTGGTGCAGCGGCGCGGTCGGCCTGATGGGGAAGTCGTGGGGTGGTTTCAATGCGCTTCAGATCGCAGCTCGCCGGCCACCTGCGCTCAGGGCGATCATCACCGTCTATTCAACCGACGACCGTTACGCGGACGACATTCACAAGGCGGCTGCCTGCTCAACGACAACCTGTGGTGGGGCAGCATCATGCTCGCCTATCAGGGACGTCCACCCGACCTATTGCTGTACGGAGACGAATAGCGCTCTGCATGGCTCGAACGGCTCGACAAGCTGCCGTTCTTTCCCGCGTTGTGGGGGGCCCGCACCGCGACGACTACTGGCGCCACGGCTCGATATGCGAGGACTGGTCCTCGATCGAGTGCCCGGTATTTGCAGTCGGCGGCTGGGCCCGACAATTATACGAATGCCGTGTTCCGCCTAATGGCCTGCTTGCAGGTGCCGCGGCAAGGTCTGATCGGACCGTGGGCGCATATCTATCCGCCCGACGGCGTACTTGGACCTGCGGTGGGTTTTCTGCAGGAAGCCGTGGAGTGGTGGAACTGCTGGCTGCGTCCAGACCATGACGATCATCCAGGCTCGACGTCCGAGGGTCCGGCGTTGCGAGTATGGATGGGGAGACACCGCGTGCACCCGAGACCACCTACGCCACCACCCCGGGCAAATGGATCTCCGAGCCGCCAGCTTGGCCAAGCCCGGCAGTCGCCATGCGCTTGTACCTGGGTGATGGAGTTTTGACACGCACTGCGCCTGACACTGTGGCTCCTGTTGTGGTCCACACACCGCAGGGCCACAGCGTGGCAGCGGGCGAATGGATGGAAACGGGCGTGGCAGGCGAGTCGCCCGCCGACCAGCGTATGGACGATGGTCTCGCTCAAGTGTTCGACAGCGCACCGCTGACCGAACCGTTGGCGTTGCTGGGCATGCCGGAACTCGAGATCGATGTATCTAGTGACCGCCCCGTCGCGTATCTATCTGTGCACGGCTTTCCAAGGTGATGCCGGACGGCTCAGCAACCCGTGTTTCCTATGGCGTATTCAACCTGACGCATCGTGACGGGTCCGCTGCACCTGTCGCTTTGACGTCTGGCGAAAGATACCGCGTACGGCTGACGCTCGACGCGTGCGCGCATGAGTTTGGCATTGGCAACCGGCTCCGGTTGTCGTTGGCGACGACCTATTGGCCCCTGATCTGGCCGGCGCCGGAAGGCGCGACACACGAGGTCACGCTCGGCAACACCGCGCTTCATTTGCCGGTGCGCAAAGCACACGGCGATGAGCTGCCGGTCAAGTTTCATGCACCCGAGCGAGGTCCCGCGACACCGGCCGAGCAGGTGCGCGGCGGCAGCATGCACGCACTTCATCTTATGACCTGACCACGGGCGAGTGGACCGTATGTCTGATGGTATCGGCGGGCTCTTTGGGGAAGGCGTGCAGCGGTTCACAGAAATCGACACGACGTTGAGTACAACCTGAAGCGCTCTCTGACAATCCAGGCGCTCGCTATACGCTGACGCAATCACTGCGCATGGGACGAGAAGGCTGGGACATCCATGTGCGCAGCGAAGTGCATATGTCCGCAGACAAGGAGCACTTCTACCTGATGGGCTCGCTGCAGGCCGAGGAGAACGGCCAGAGGGTGCGCGAGCATAACTGGGATGAAACCATCCCGTGCCTGTTGCTTTAGTTGCCGCTGGTCGAAGATATCCGATGAAGCGGGTGGGCGTATCTGGCCGCGTCCTCAACTTCCGAGGGCCGGCTTTGCGCGCCGTTTCCGAGGCCGTGCCTTGAGCGGCACGCGGGCAGGGAGCTCGGACAGACGCAGCAGATGGCGCAAGGCCATCATGGCGCCGATCGCCTCGAGCACGCCGGCCGGTACCCACATGATCAGGCCGCCGAGGCTCTGGTCAAGCATTGCCGGAACCGACGTGAGCGCACGGCCGCAAAGCGTAAAGATCGGATAGAGGTCGTGCGACGAGAACGTGATGATCGCGCCAACCAGGATCTGAGGTGTCATGGTGATGACCGGCGATAACACCCGCAAGCCCGGCCGGGTACGGCTTGGCGGATGCGGCCGGTGATCGAGCAGCATCCACCAGTACAGCAGCCCGCTTACCGCGACCGACCAGTTCATGAACGTATAGATGCGCCAGTCGAGCATGGCGACGAACTGCACGGATGGAATCAGCCAGAAGACAACCGAGATGACAAACGCGGTCGAGATGACGGTCGGATTCAGCACGACGACGGCTAGTACACGCGCGGGCTTGCGGTATTGCCAACGCCGCAGCGCGCTGCGCCAACGCAACGGCAGGCCGGCACGGAACACACTGCCTGGATAAGACGCCATCAGGATCAGCGGGGCGATATGGTGCAGTACCAAATGCTGAAGCCGATGCACAAAGAACTCATGCTCGGCGTAGTAGTCGAGGCGCGTGTGGAGCACTATGTAGAAGAGCGCCAGGCCTACCCAAAACGCTATGCGCCGGGCAATGCTGATACGAACGTGGCGCGACCCTCGCGCATACAGCAGCGCAGTAGTCACGAAAATTGCTAGGAGCCCGAACGAAGGTTCCCATGGGACGAGCAGGTTGAGCAGAGACATGGCAGGCCAAAGTATGTAAGAGAGGCTTGACGCGGACGTGTCAAGCCTCGGCGACCCGCAATGTTGAGCGATGGTTTGCTGGTGATGGATTCCTGATGCGCACGCTTGCCATTTGAATGTTACAAAACGCCAACCAGCATCTTAAAGAACGCTTCCTAAAGAACGCTTCCGTTTTCCAGACCTTCCAGCATGGGTTGAAGCACCCGTTGTTTCGACCGTTCAATGTGCTCCATGATCCGGTCGACCGCCGTCTTTGTATCGCGTGCTTTGACCGCCTTCAGAAAGTACAAGTGCTCTTCCATCGCCGGGACAATGCACATTGGCCGCAAGACGTTCGCATCGAGCCGGATCGGTCTGACGTGCAGACTGTTCACCCGATACAGCTCTGACAAGAGATTTCGTTGCCCATGCCGTCGACCATCAGGTCGTGAAGACCCCAATCCACCGTCTGGGCATCCCTGTCCAGCCGATCATCGACCGGACCAGCATTCGCACGTTCGAGTATTGTCCGGCGCTCCTGCTCGATGCACGACAGCACGTTATTGCTTACATGCCGGACCGCCTCGCGCTCGACAATGGCGCGCACCTGGAAATGCGTTACGCACGAACTTGAGGTCGACGTGCAAGACCTGCAGACCGCGCTTGGGCAGCGTTCATATCAGTCGAGCCCCCTCCAGCCGTGGAATCATCTCCCGGACACCCGCTAGAGGAAGGTCAAGAAGCGCCATTAACTCGCGTTGCGAGACGAACTGTCCGGGCTTGAGTCGCGCGTTCAATATCTCTTGCCTGAACCCTTCGTAAGTCATGTCACGCTGGCTGACAGTTGCGGTCCCAATGGTTTCCTTTCCATGGGGGCGTGACGGATACTGCATCAGTCTGTTTCGACATAGTCTACTCGTGGGCGAAGGAGGGTCTGAGGCCATTCAGCCGGATCAGATGCGACCAACTTTCTAAGTGTTATTGCTAACGATAGTATAACATGTTAGTTGTAGATTTCTGACCTGTAAGTAATCGGTGAGTCGTGCTGCATCGTCCGACGAGGGCTGCAGTTCGCAGGGCGCCTTTCATGTCATTTTCAGAGTTTTATGTCTATGAGCCTCGATCTTGTTGGGATCATTCCTCCTGTTGTCACGCCTTTTACTGCGGACGGTGAAATCGATGAACAAGCGTTCAGGAATGTCGTGCGTTTCAACCTTAAGAAGAAGGTGCACGGTGTGTGCATTAGCGGCAGCAGTGGCGAGGGTCATACGCTAAGCATTACTGAATTCAAACGGCTGATGAGAATTTGCGTAGAGGAAGTCGCAGGCGCTATTCCGGTCGTCGCGAGCATTATTGTCAACAGTACTCGCGATGCGATTGCGCGTGCCAAGGCTATCGCGCATCTGCCGGTCAAGGCGCTCCAGGCGACACCGGTGCACTACGTGTTCAAGCCGGACGACGAAGCAACCTTCAATCATTTCAAGGCGCAGACCGAAGCAGTCGATATTCCGGTCGTGATTTACAACGTCGTACCGTGGAATTATCTGAGTCCAGCTTTGCTCATCAGGCTTCTCAACGAATTGCCCGGCGTACAGGGGGACAAACAAAGTGCCGGCGATCTGAAATGATGGGGGATCTGCTGATCGGACCGCCCGGACACGAGACATAATGCTCACCTCTCTATGTTATTGAAGATCAATGGGTAGTTGATTTGGATCCGCGCGATTG
>CALNPU010000182.1 GCA_940588625.1 uncultured Caballeronia sp. | reverse complement strand
AGCCCCTTTGTTGTTGACCGATTCGCTCGGGCTCCTGTCGCCGTTTATGCCGCGGTCTTTTACGCAGCCGTCAACAGGCGGCCGGACTATTCGGCATTGTCGGTGCAGCGGACGCACTGGCCATGCCGCTGGCCGGCAAGTCGGCGGACAAGCGCGGACCACGAGCGGTGGTTTCGCTGTGCATCGTGCTGGAAGCCCCTGATTCGCTGCCGTTCGCCGCTGCGCTGCGTGACCTGCTGACCATGATGCTGATCGTCGCGCTGACGTGGCTTGCGGTGCGCTCGGTGGGCGCGGTGGCCGAAGCGCTCGTGCAGGCCCATCCGCTCGACAGCCAGGACAACCTGCAAGCGCGCCGGATTCACACGCAGGCTCGCGTGCTGGCGCGCTCGCTGATGGTGGTGATCGTGATCATCGGTTTCGGCGGCGCGTTGATGACGTTTCCTGCCGTGCGGCAGGTCGGTGCGAGCTTGCTGGCGTCGGCGGGTGTGGCGGGGCTGGTGGCGAGTATTGCCGCGCGGCCGGTGCTGGGCAACCTAATCGCAGGATTGCAGATCGCGTTGTCGCAACCTATCCGGCTGGACGATTTGGTGGTGATTCAGGGCGAATGGGGGCGGGTGGAGGAGATCACCAGCACCTATGTGTCAATCCGGATCTGGGACCAGCGGCGGCTGATCGTGCCGCTGCAGTGGTTTATCGAAAACCTGTTCGCCAACTGGACATGCAACAGTTCGCAGATCATTGGCACGGTGATTGGCACGGTGTTTTCTACGTTGATTACCGCATGCCGATCACGCCAATGCGGGAAGAGCTCGAGCGCATTCTGCAAAATGCGCCGGAGTGGGACAAACGCGTGCAGGTCCTGCAAGTCACCGACACCACCGAAAAGTCCATGCAGCTTCGCGTGCTTGTCAGCTCGTTCGATTCCGGTTTGAACTTCGATTTTCGATGCCGCGTACGCGAGGGTCTGCTGAATTTCGTGAAATCGACGTATCCGCAGTTCCTGCCGCGGACGCGAGCAGATATATCGCCGGAGGGAGAGCATGCCGATTTTGTCCAACCGCTCGAACATGGCCTCGCTGACGGCATGACCGGCAAGGCCGGAACGATCAGGTCGCCGGTATCTGCCCGGATGGCCAACACGGAAGCCGATTCGGCGCGAGCTGGGGAGAGCGGCACGGGCCGGACGCATCGGCGCATTCTGCGGCGACCACCGCCCCGGGCACGCCAGGCAGCGCTGCGGCATCGAGATTGCGGGCAAATTCACGCGGGGCTCAAACTGCGGACAATGCTCGGCATTGGAGAATGCGGCACAGGAATTGAATTGAACTGAGGCCGCTGCCCGAGGCCGAACGAACATCATCCACGCACAATGGAGAAGAGAAAATACCCTTCACCAAAAGGCCGCAACCTCGCGTGTACGCGGCCAGGAAAAAATACACACCCTGAACAGAATCCAGAATCGCAAAAAGGAAGCCAGTAATGACCCGCCTAGTTGTTGTATCGAACCGAGTAGCCTCTCCAATAGAAACCAAGGGCTCGGTCGGTGGTCTCGCCGTGGGCGTCTTCGGCGCGCTGAAGGATAGCGGCGGTGTCTGGTTCGGCTGGAGCGGCGACGTCGTGAGCGACAGCGTGGCGAACCAGGGCCCGAAGCTCGAGCAGGACGGCGCGGTCACGTTCGCGACGGTCGGCCTGCCGAAGAAGGATTACGACCAGTATTACCGCGGTTTTTCGAACGCGACCTTGTGGCCTGTTTTCCACTATCGCAACGACCTGGCCGTCTACGACCGGGACGAATACGCTGGATACAGACGGGTCAATTCATGGCTCGCGCATCGTGCAATCAAGCTGCTGCAACCCGACGACCTGATCTGGGTTCACGACTATCACCTGATCTCGTTCGGCGAAGCGCTGCGCTCAGAAGGCGTGATCAACCGGATGGGGTTTTTCCTGCATATCCCGTTCCCCTCGCCGCAGATCCTGCTCAACATTCCGCCTCACGAGGAACTGGTCAAGTCGCTGTGCTGCTATGACGTCGTTGGCTTCCAAACCCCTGGCGACCAGGCCGCTTTCCACGATTACATCGTGCGTAACGCGCATGGAACAGCTACGGCGGATGGTGAAGTGGAAGCGTTCGGCCGCAAGCTGAAAACCGGCGTATACCGCATCGGCATCTTCCCCGATGAAATCGCCGAACAGGCCACGCGCGGCGAAGCGCGTCAGGACGTGATGGACCTGAAGCAAAGCCTGGAAGGCCGCAAGCTCATCATGAGCGTGGATCGCCTGGACTATTCAAAAGGCCTGGTCGAGCGCTTCAAGGCGTTCGAGTATTTTCTCGAGAAATCGCCTGAATGGCGGGGCAATGTCACGCTGGTGCAGATCGCTCTGCCCACGCGCTCGGATGTCGATACCTACCAGCAGATCCGCCATAACCTCGAATATGAAGCAGGACGTATCAACGGCAGATACTCGGGCCTCGACTACACGCCGATCCGCTATATGAACCAGCGTTACGACCGGTGGAAACTGATGTCGCTGTTTCGCGAGTCGCAGATCGGGCTGGTCACGCCATTGCGCGACGGCATGAACCTGGTCGCCAAGGAATATGTCGCGGCGCAAAATCCCGACGATCCTGGCGTGCTCGTGTTATCTCAGTTCGCGGGCGCCGCAGACGAAATGAAGGGCGCGCTGATGGTGAATCCGCATGACATGGTCGGCATGAGCGAAGCAATTGGACGGGCGCTTTCCATGCCGCTGGCCGAACGCCGCGAGCGCTACGAAACCAACATGGTGATGCTGCGCAAATACGACTTGGGGGTCTGGCGCGACTCGTTTCTCGCCGACTTACGCGGCGTGAAGTTAGCCAACCCGCTGGCCAAACGCCCGGCGGGCAGCACGTAACAACACATGAAGCGCCTATGAAAAAAAGCGGCGCTCTTCACTCGGATTTTGGACCGAAAACCAAGTAAAATCGTTGTTATTCGAGTGTTTCGCGACTGTAACAGGGTCGTGAAAGTGAAAGTTTTGCCAACATCCGGGCTTCCGCAGCTAATAATATTCCGTGTCGTGTTCGCACGCGTTGCATATCAACGCTGCGCACGAGGGCGACCGGCGACCGTGCTGATCACTGTTGATCACTATCACCGACTAAACATCACGGCGACGTCAGACCGATGGAGACGCGAACAATGAGAATTGCACAAATAGCCCCCTTGACCGAATCGGTGCCGCCCAAGCTGTACGGCGGCACTGAGCGGGTCGTCTCGTTATATCACCGAGGCGCTCGTTGAGCTCGGCCACGATGTGACCCTGTTCGCTTCAGGCGACTCGCAAACCAAGGCGAGGCTGGAAGCCGTCTGGCCGCGCGCGTTGCGCCTGGACCCGGCTATCCGTGACCGGATCGCCCCGCACATGCTCCTGATGGAAATGGTGCCGCGCCGATGATTTCGACGTGCTGCATTTCCACATGGATTACTACTCGTTCTCGCTGTTCAAGCGCTAGAACACGCCATTCGTCACCACGTTGCAGGCCGCCTCGACTTGCCGGAGCAACAGCCGGTCTTCAACACGTTCAACACCGCGCCGGTTATCTCCATTTCGGACGCGCAACGTCATCCGTTGCCGCCAGGCCAAGTAGCTGACCACCGTGTATCACGGGTTGCCGGAAATGCGCTACATGCCGCAGCCGGTTGAACAGACGTACCTGGTCGCCGGAGGAACGGGTCGATACAGCCATCCGTATCGCCGGTCGTGCGGCATGAAGATCAAGATTGCGGCGAAGGTGGACGCAGCGGACCGTGAGTACAACGAACGCGAAATCGCGCCGCTGATGGAGCTGCCGTATGTGGAATTCATCGGCGAGATCGCCGATGACCAGAAGGCCGACTTTCTCTCCGGCGCCCACGCGCTGCTGTTCCTGATCGACTGGCCGGAACCCTTCGGGCTGGTGATGATCGAGTCGATGGCGTGCGGCACGCCGGTGATCGCGTTCAATCGCGGCTCGGTGCCGGAGGTGTTGGACGAGGGCATGAGGGGGTTCATCGTCGAGGACGAGATTGGCACAGTGGCGGCCGTGAACCGGCTGCATACGGTATCGCGCGGGGGGTGCGCAAGCGCTTTGAAGAGCGCTTCACGTCGCATCGCATGGCGCAGCAATACGTTGATGATTATCAGGCAGCCATGCGCGCGCAGAAGCGTTCGCGCTTCAAGCTCATCGACAGCGCGACCAGCTAAAAGGCCTGTCTGGAAAGCGCCTCGCCAAATTCAAAGCCAGAAAAGAAAACCGCCGCGCAGTACGACCTTCTGGTCGTACTGCGCGGCGGTTTTGACTTTAGCTGCACATGATTCAGGATTCAGGCCAACTCTCGCTGGCCGAATACCTTTATCAGATCTTCAGACGCGATACCTTCGTGCCTTCCAGCGAAAGGTTGGCCATCAGGCCAGCGTTCGTCAGGACGAACACCTCGACCGGCGCGGTTGCGGTATCCGAATCGATATTGCCGTTGGCGCCCATCTTGACCAGCGCGACCGACGCATCGCCGCCGACTGACCAGCCGTCGGTATTGCGGAATTTGTCGAGCGCGTCCTGTGTCATGAACAGGAAGACGATTGCTTTCGATTGCGCGCCGGCTTGCAGGCCGATCGACCCTGACGTCGTGCTGTAGTAGCCGACTGAGCTGCCGCCCACCCGCAGCGCGCCCTTGCCGTACTGCGCCCCAACGATAAAACCTGCCTGGATCACCGACGGGAACACGAGCACGCCATGTGCCTTGCCGACCAGCTCACGGGAACCCCTGGCCGTCACATACAGGCGTTGCATGGTCGCGTTTATGTCCGCATTGATCGAACGGCGAGCGTCCGCGTCGCCGGCGGTCTGTTGTGCGCCTTGATTCGACGTCGTCGTGCAGCCGGCCAGCGCGAGGCCACCCAGTGCAAGCGCCGCGGTCGATTTGATCATGAAGTTTCGTCTTTGCATCGTTTTCTCCATCGTGGTTTTTTGGGAAACCCCATCTACGGGTGTTGCAGCATGGCGTTTTATAACACGGCACGTACTCTGGCAACATGTCATGAAATCTCGCGGAGCCTTACCCCACTTGGTTTTTGCCGTGTCAGGCAAATGCAATAAGGTAATTTTGACCTACCCGACCGAGAGGCTGCCTGCGTGAGAAAACGCTTGTTTGCGCGACACATTCGTCTCTCACGACAGATAAATTCCAAAGACGCAAGCGGCGGGCCAGCCCATCCCGATCGTCTGAATTCCAGTCAAAGTTACCTGTCAAAATAAAGTTAAAAACGGTGTTAAAAATAGTGCAAAAAAGCGGTCGATTACGCGTCTGCGCGGCGCAACACGACGTTTTTACGGCTTTGCAATCCGAGTTGATTCATTGGCTTGCTTCGCTTTGTCGCTTTTTGTGGGAGGGCGCCGGAGGGAGCGTCGAATCACGCCGATGACTGCGCCCAGTAGAAATAGCGTGACTGCCGGCACGACCCAGTAGCCGACAAACGCGTACCATAGTAACCGAACAGCACGCTGCGCCGACGCTGCGCCGAGTTGAATATTCCGCAACCGCGTCCTGGTTCTTCGCCGCATTGGCGGTGAGCACATCCGGCGGGCAACCCGGCTGCGCGAGCTTCTCGAGGGAACCATGGCAGCGCGAAACTGCAGGAGAGGCGCGCTGCGCGTCGGTGAATGTCCAGGTGGACAGGGAGTGCGCAAGATCCTGTGCATCGTACGCGAGTTGCTCGCGAATCTCGTTTGCCGCCACGATCATGACGGGGACTGCCCAGAAAATAATCAAGACCAGCCACCGCCTGAACCAGCGGTTTTTTATATCGCCAAACCATCCTCGGGCCTCCGTCCGTTGCAGTGCTGCAAGCCGGCCGGCTAGACTGTGGCGGACCGATGGGCGCATTAGTTTTTCTGGTGGGTCGCCTTCGAGTCATCTTATGAGATAAAACGTGCGCCGCGTAGCACGACCGTAGCTGCACTGCAATAAGACGGGGCGAGGTTTTCCAGAGTTCGGGACTTCACCTACGCACGATTTATTCGCAAAAAACCATGAAAAAGCCGCGGGTCCAAAGACGCGCGGCTTCAGCCAACAATCGAACGTCACCTCGTTCCGGTTCAGTCCTTGTTGCTGAGACAGTCCTTCATGAAGGCCTTGTGATCGTCGCCTTTCTTGCCCGCAGCCTGCTGCAGGTGGTCATCTTCGATTGCTGCTGGCTGTTGTCGGCAAACGCCGGTGTTGCAGCGAAGCTCACGCTTAACGCGACGCCCAGTGCGAGCGTTGCCATGGTTGCCCGGATCTTCATGCGAGTCTCCCTTAAATTAATGACGTGAAACGAGATGAGGTGATGCAAGGTCAGGCACATACCACAATACCCAATACCGCTGCGGCGTTTGCCGTTGCTTTTGCCGTTGTCGCCATCGTCAGGTGGCTTATCAGGCAAGCCCATATGGCAAAAAGCTCTACAAATGCCGTACGGTTTCAAACCTATGAAACGGAAAAGCGAGCGGCATCCGCAGCATTCGAAAGATGCCGGCATGAGCCAGATCAAGGTATCACGTTGCCTTTTGATGCATGCTTTGTAAGCTTTCTCTCGCGGACGGCAACGGTTTTGCGCAACAGGCTTACAATTTCCATGTCGCCCGCGTGCTGAAACAGTCGATGGCAGCCGAGGACTTCGTGGCCTGCTACAACGGTGGGAATACTCCGTTAGTAGCGTCACAATATTTCGCGTGAGCAAATGTCATCACGCTGACAAAGCGCCTTCGCACAGTCTCTCCATACACTCTTTACACGCAGCGTTGCAAAGCCGTGCGGTCCTGGCGTTCTACCGCTCAAAGGAGTCGCCTATGTCCCACCCCTTGTCCGACCGAACCGGACGACGGCCCGCGCCATTTCGATATCATCGTCAACATTTCGCGCAGCGCCAGCGGCGAGAGCGGCAAATCGGAAATGTTCGGCGTGCCGGAGCAGGAACCGTTCAACAGTCCCATCGACGCGACGCGAGCAGGTATTTGAGTACGCGAGAGCGATCATCGACAAGAAGGTGGAGGGCGAAGCTGTCGATGAGCTGTGAGAGCTTGCCGGCCTCATGAGGGCAAGCACATTCAATGGCATGACGCAAACGCCGAGTGAATAGCTGCCTCGGCGGCGTGGGTACGCTGCATCACAAAATCAGGGCCAACAGCAATTGCGGGGTACAGCGGAAACGTCCATGCTCGTCGGGCCGTGCGAAGCTTGCGTTGCCTTGGCCGAGGACACGCAAGGCAGTGCGGGATTCTGCACGATCTTGCGTCCTGTGTATCTGGCGAGATCGTGTCTCGATGTCCGGCAACTGCCGAATCCCGACCGAGGCGCTAGCCTGAGAACTACCCGGTATGCCCGGGAGAAAACCTGCCGGAACCGGCAATCCGACATCCTTCCTGCTTCCTCCAAGAACCGACCATCCGAGAACTCAAAATAAAACCGGGAGATTGCTGCATGAACTCACATCGTAAAACTCTCAAACCCGCGCTGCGCCGCTGTTTTATCTCTGTCGCGCTGTTACTGAGTGCATGCGCCGCGCTGCCGCTGTCGTTGTATTCTGTTGGTGCCGCCGCGCAAACCCCACACAAGCCGAAAGTCGCGCTCGTGATGAAATCGCTGGCGAACGAGTTTTTCCTGACAATGGAAACCGGCGCGAAGGACTATCAGGCGCA
>CALNPU010000181.1 GCA_940588625.1 uncultured Caballeronia sp. | reverse complement strand
CGTTCGGCTTGCCGCAATCGAAAACCTGCAACCTCCGATGCGACCGATTTCGTTATTCCCGTGTCCACGCGTTTTGACACAGTCTGGGACAGCCGCGGGTTTTCTCCGCGAGCGAACGCTGGCACAGCTCCGAGACAGCCAGCAGCAGCGCTGCCTTCGCCGGCCCGATACCGTCGAACCCGCGTAGTTTCGCCGCGGTCGCGCCCAGTAAGCCTCTGATTGATTCGAACTGGACGAGGAGGTCGCGTGCCACGTCGACGGAGGTCATGCCCGGGCAGCCTGTATTCAGGAACGGCGCGAGCAACTCGGCGTCGGATAACGTCTGCGCACCCAGTTTCAACAGGCGCTCGCGCGGACAATCACGCACGGGCCAGTCGAGGATGCACATGACGCCAGGCGCAATCCGTGCGGGAGGGTCCGCTGCGAGCAGGGCCCGGGCGGGATACGGTACGTTGTTTTGCACCAGTTCGAGCCGGGCGTTCATGTCATGCTCCAGTCGGCGAACGATGGAAGTAATGTCGGAAGTGGTGACTGTCCCACCCGTGCGCTATCGCGCCTGGGCATTGCCCGGACCGAGGCGAGGCGGTCACACTGTGGCTTACAATGAAAGTTTTTGGCACCACCCCGAGCGAGCGCCTGGCGGTTTGCCCCGCGGAGGCTTCAGCTCCGGCGGCGCGATGCGCTCGGGGGGCCCCAAGCTTTCGCCATGACTGCGTCCTGTCTGGACGCCCGGCCTTTATCGGACGGCGGGACCGGCTGAGAAGGTAATTACGGCTTTTACGGCTACCACGATCAAACATGAGCATCACTGATATTTCCGAGGTGAAACCTGGTTCGCACGTCACGCTTCACTACCGGCTTGCGCTTGAGGATGGAGCGGACATTGTCAGCACGTTCGCCGACAAGCCCGCTACGCTGTTGTTGGGCGCAGGTCGTCTTGCGCCACCGCTGGAAGACATTCTCCTGGGTCTGAAGGTGGGTCACCACTCGACCTTTCGGCTGATGCCCGGTCAGGCGTTCGGTCCGCGCAATCCTGAAATGCTGCAATGGGTGTCGCTGGCCACGTTGCGCGAGAACGCGATGATCGGCGAGAATTTTTCCCCGGGTGACCTCGTCGAATTCAACGCGCCGGGCGGTGGCCGTTACGCAGGCGTGCTCAAGGAGGTCGGCGATACCTCTGTGCTGTTCGATTTCAACCATCCGCTTGCCGGCGGCCAGGCGCTGGCGTTCGAAGTGAAAATCATCGGAATTCTGTAGCCGTGAGCTCCACTGACACCCTTCTCGATGTCGAAATTCTTCTCGCCCAGCCGCGCGGTTTTTGCGCAGGCGTTGATCGCGCAATCGAAATAGTGGAGCGGGCCATTGCGCTCTTCGGCGCGCCTATCTACGTGCGCCACGAGATCGTGCACAATGCCTACGTGGTCGAGGACCTGCGCAAGAAAGGCGCCGTGTTCATTGAAGACCTGGCGGATGCGCCTGAAGGCAGTACGCTGATTTTCAGCGCGCATGGCGTGTCGAAAGCGGTGCGCTCGGAAGCGGAAGTCCGCGGCTTGCGCATATTCGACGCAACCTGCCCGCTCGTGACCAAAGTGCATATAGAAGTCGCGAAGATGTGCCAGGAAGGCTTCGACATCGTGATGATCGGCCACAAGGGGCATCCTGAAGTCGAGGGCACGATGGGGCAGAGCGGTGAGGGCATGCATCTGGTGGAGGACATTGAGGACGTGGAAGCCCTCGCGCTTGCCGATCCCGACAGGATTGCCTACGTGACGCAAACCACGCTGTCAGTGGACGACGCCTCTGCGATCATCGGCGCACTGAAGTCGAAATACCCGTCGGTGAAAGAGCCGAAGAAACAGGATATTTGCTACGCCACGCAGAATCGTCAGGACGCGGTGAAGTTTCTCGCGCCTCAATGCGATGTGGTGATCGTGGTGGGCAGCCCGAACAGCTCGAATTCAAGCCGACTGCGCGAAGTGGCTGAAAAACGCGGCATCCCCGCCTATATGGTGGATTCGTCCACGCAAATCGATCCGAAATGGGTGGAAGGGAAAAAGTGCATCGGCGTGACGGCGGGCGCGTCGGCGCCGGAAGTGCTGGCGCAGGCGGTGATCGCGCGGTTGCGGGAGCTGGGCGTGCGCAACGTGCGTCCGCTCGAAGGGATCGAGGAGAAAGTGTCGTTTCCGCTGCCACGTGGTCTGACGCTGCCGTCGGAATGAAGCACTGTCCGCGAAGCGTCCTCGCGTGTTGAATTAGAGGCGACAGTCGAAAGCGTATTGAGGGGCCGCGCCAACTCACGTTGGCGCGGCCTTTTGTTTTGCCGGCCGTGGAAAAAGGTCGTACCTGCGGTCTCGCCTCTACGGCGCTACGAGAACCTCCGGATTGACCCGCTGATTTTGCACTCGCACCATGAAGGTGCGTTTATGAGGATCCACAGCGGCGCCGAAGCCGATGCACGTATCGGTGTTTACCCACAATGCCAACCGATGGTGCAACTTGCGCACCGGGGGCGCAACCGGGTTGCTCCCAGGCCTCCACAGAGGCCAAAGAGAGGGTTGCAATGGAGGAAACCCCTGTCGCTGAACAATATTGCACGTCTCAAAAACCGAGTTACAATGCGCGCGTTCCAAGCCGGATGGGCTGGAAACACCAGCTTTTCAAGGCGCCGGAGACTTATCGAATGCAAATGAAGTTTGGCTTTGCCTTGACCATCGCCGCTGCGGTTGCGATGACAACAGCGTGCAGCAAAAAGAGTGATAACGGGCCGGCCGCAGGGGCATCGGCAAGTGCAGGGGGAAGTGCGCTCGCCGTGCCAGCATCGGTAGCTGCGGCCGCAGCGCCTGTACCAGCCAGCAGTGCCACGGTCGTCAGGATCGGCCATGTTGCGCCGCTCAGCGGACCGCTGGCGCATCTCGGACAGGACAATGAAAACGGCGCACGGCTGGCCATCGAGGAAATCAGCGCGCAGGGACTGACTATCGACGGTCACGCGATTCATCTCGAACTGGACACACAGGATGACGCGACCGATCCCAAGAAGGGTATTGCAGCGGCGCAGCAACTGGTGGCCGATCACGTGGTGGCGGTCGTCGGACATTTGAATTCGGGCGTGTCGATTCCGGCATCGAAGATCTATAGCGACGCTGACGTGGCGCAGATCTCGGGGGCGACGACCAACCCGGCGTTCACGCAGCAGGGGTACAAAACGACGTTCCGTGTAGTGCCGACGGACGCGCGCCAGGGGCCGGTGCTTGCAACCTACGCGCTCAAGACGCTGCACGCGCGGAAAATCGTGATCGTCGATGATGCCACGCTCTACCGCCGGAGTCTCGCGAACGAGTTTGCAAAAGCCGTGGTCGCAAGCGGCGGTCGCATCACGGGGCACGAAGTCACGAGCGAAAAAGCCCGGGACTTCAAGGCAATACTGAACAAGATCAAGCGTGTCCAGCCGGACGCCGTGATGTTCGGCGGCATGGACGTATTTACCAAGCAGGCGGCGGCAATGGGCATCAAGGCGAAGATTCTTGGCGATGACGGCATGTGTTCCGCCGACATGGCCACGCTCGCGGCCAACGCAGCACCGAACGTGGTGTGCTCGGAACTCGGTGCGGACGTGTCGAAGCTGGACAAGGGCGGCGATTTCGCGCAGCGCTACGAAGCCCGATTCCATCTGCCGGGCCAGAGCTATGCGCCGTTCACCTATGACGCCGTGTATGTGATTGTCGACGCAATGAAGCGGGCTAACTCGATTGAAGCGCCCAAGGTGCTCGTTGCGATTGCATCGACGGATTTCAATGGCCTGACAGGGCACATCGCATTCGATGACAAAGGCGATTTGAAAGGCGGCGGTGCAATCACGCTAATCGATTTCAAGGATAAAGAACGTCATTGACGTCATTACGCCGTAACCCTGTGCTGCAGCGCCGTGCGGCGAATGCACACCAGGTTGAGCAATCCCTCGATACGTAGTCACTTTCGGACGTTTTAGAGTTTTTTTCAAGTACGCGCGGTACGGGTGCGTTTTTTTCTTCCCTTCGGTTTATCGGCCAGCGATAAAGCGTAAATCTAGTCGCACGGCTAAGGAGCCTTCAATGGATATCTTCATCCAGCAGATTATCAATGGGCTGGTGCTTGGCAGCGTGTACGCCATCATCGCGTTGGGTTACACGATGGTGTACGGGATTCTCGGCATCATCAACTTCGCTCACGGGGACGTTCTGATGGTCGGCGCCATGGTCGCGTTGTCGGCCATTGGCGTTTTGCAGCACCACTTCCCGGGCATGCCGTTAGCGCTGGTGCTGGTCATCGCGCTGCTGGTCGCCGCAGTCGTCTGCGCGCTGGTCGGCAACACCATTGAGCGCGTGGCTTACCGGCCCTTGCGTAGAGCGCCGCGTCTTGCGCCGCTGATTACGGCTATCGGGGTATCGATTCTTCTCCAGACGATCGCCATGATGATCTGGGGCCGCAATCCGCTCGCCTTCCCGCAACTGCTACCGACCGATCCGATCAACGTGATCACGGCCACGGCTGACCGTCCGGGCGCCGTCATTTCAATGACGGAAATCGTGATTATCGTGGTGGCGTTCATCGTGATGGGCGGCTTGCTGCTGCTTGTGCACAAGACGAAACTCGGCCGCGCAATGCGGGCCATTGCCGAGAATCCGGGTGTCGCGAGCCTGATGGGGGTGAACCCTAATTTCGTGATCTCCGCGACCTTCATGATCGGCTCCGCGCTTGCCGCGCTGGCCGGTGTGATGATCACCTCCGAATACGGCAACGCGCACTTCTACATGGGCTTCATCCCCGGGTTGAAGGCGTTCACGGCGGCGGTGCTGGGAGGGATCGGCAACCTGGGCGGCGCGATGGTGGGCGGCGTGCTGCTTGGCCTGATCGAACAGTTTGGGGCGGGATATATCGGCAATCTGACAGGCGGTGTGTTCGGCAGTAACTACCAGGACGTGTTCGCGTTCATCGTGCTGATCATCGTGCTGGTGTTCCGTCCGTCCGGCCTGCTCGGCGAACTTGTTGCAGATCGCGCTTAAACAGGGGAGAGACAGCATGACTTCAATTCAACCGATCAAGCCGTCGACCACGCTCATCCCTGAAAGAAAAACGGCGAAGAACTACGTCGTCACGGTACTCGTCACCGCACTCGTGATCCTCGCGCCCATGTTGATTGGCGCCGCCGGTGGCAATTACTGGGTCCGCGTGCTCGACTTCGCGATGCTGTACGTGATGCTGGCGCTGGGCCTGAACGTGGTGGTGGGTTTTGCCGGGCTGCTGGACTTGGGCTATATCGCGTTCTACGCGATGGGCGCTTACGTGGCTGCGTTGCTGTCCTCGCCGCAGTTGACCACGCAGTTCGAGTGGATCGTGCACCTGTTCCCGGGCGGCCTGCACGCGCCGATCTGGGTGATCGTGCCGTGCGCGATGGCGCTAGCAGCCACCTTCGGCGTGCTGCTCGGTGCACCGACGCTACGTCTGCGCGGCGACTACCTCGCTATCATGACCTTGGGCTTCGGGGAAATCGTCCGGATCTTCATGAACAACCTGGATCGTCCGGTCAATATCACGAACGGGCCGAAGGGGATTACCGGCATCGACCCGGTGTCGTTCCTCGGATTCGATTTGTCGAAGACGCATTCGTTGTTCGGGTTCAGCTTCCCCTCAGTCTACAACTATTATTACCTGTTCGTGCTGTGTTCGCTGTTCGTGATCTTCGTGTGCGTACGCTTGCAGCATTCGCGTATTGGCCGCGCGTGGGCTGCGATCCGCGAAGACGAAATCGCCGCCAAGGCGATGGGCATCAACACTCGTAACGTGAAGTTGCTGGCGTTCGCGATGGGTGCGTCGTTCGGCGGTTTGTCGGGCTCTATGTTCGGTACGTTCCAGGGATTCGTCTCACCGGAATCGTTCACGTTCTGGGAATCCATCGTGGTGCTGGCCTGCGTGGTGCTCGGCGGCATGGGCCACATTCCGGGCGTCATCCTGGGCGCGGTGCTGCTGGCCGTGTTCCCCGAATTCCTGCGCTCGACCATGGGTCCGCTGCAGAACTTCATCTTCGGTCACCAGATCGTGGACACCGAAGTCATCCGCCAGTTGCTCTACGGTCTCGCGATGGTGCTGATCATGCTGTATCGCTCGGAAGGCCTGTGGCCGTCTCCGAAACACGAAGACAAGATCGCGAAAATTGCGAAGCGCGCTGGCAAGAAGCCGGTGCGCGCCTGAGTCCCCGAGAGAGCGGAGAAAACTCAATGAGTGATAAACCCATTCGACTGTCCGTGAAGGGCGTGAACAAGCGCTTCGGCGGCTTGCAAGCACTGGCCGAAGTTGGCCTCGAAATCAAGGAAGGCGAAATCTATGGCCTGATCGGCCCGAACGGTGCCGGCAAGACCACGTTCTTCAACGTGATCACTGGTTTGTACACGCCGGATTCGGGCGCGTTCGTGCTCGACAGCACGCCCTACACGCCGACTGCCGTGCATCAGGTGGTCAAGGCGGGCATTGCGCGTACCTTCCAGAACATTCGTCTGTTCGGCGGCATGACGGCGCTCGAGAACGTGATGGTCGGACGCCACGTGCGCACGAAGCACGGCCTGATCGGCGCAGTGCTGCAGACGCCGTCCGAGCGTCGCGAAGAGAAGGAAATCAAGGAGCGCGCGCTGGAGTTGCTGGAGTACGTGGGCGTGCTGCAATACGCGGACTACACGTCGCGCAACCTGTCGTACGGGCACCAGCGCCGCCTGGAAATTGCACGTGCGCTGGCCACGGATCCGAAGCTGCTCGCACTCGATGAACCTGCCGCCGGTATGAACGCGACGGAGAAGGTCGAACTCACGCGCCTGCTCGACAAGATTCGCAGCGACGGCTGCACGATTCTCTTGATCGAACACGATGTGAAACTGGTGATGGGATTGTGCAACCGGATGACGGTGCTCGATTACGGCAAGGTGATCGCCGAGGGTCTGCCGCAGGACGTGCAGAAGGATCCGAAGGTGATCGAGGCTTATCTCGGGGCAGGGGTTCACTGATGGCTACGACGAATAGCACGAACGGCGCAGCAATGTTGAAAATCAAGGGGCTGCAGGTCAGCTATGGCGGCATTCATGCCGTCAAGGGCGTGGACCTGGAAGTCGGCCGAGGCGAACTCGTGACGCTGATCGGCGCGAACGGCGCGGGCAAGACGACTACGATGAAAGCCATCACGGGCCTGAAGGCATATTCGGCTGGCGATATTGAATACATGGGCGAGTCGATCAAGGGTGTGCCGTCGCATGAATTGCTCAAGCGCGGCCTCGCGATGGTGCCGGAAGGCCGGGGCATTTTTGCGCGCATGTCGATTCTTGAAAACATGCAGATGGGCGCGTACTTGCGTAACGACAAGGACGAAATCGACAAGGACACCGACCGCATGTTCGGCTTCTTTCCGCGGCTGAAAGAGCGGGCTTCGCAGTATGCGGGCACGTTGTCGGGTGGCGAACAGCAGATGCTGGCCATGGCGCGCGCGCTGTTGTCGCGCCCGAAGCTGCTGCTGCTGGACGAACCGTCGATGGGTCTCTCGCCGATCATGGTCGAGAAGATCTTCGAAGTGGTGCGTGAGATTTCGAGCGAAGGGCTGACGGTGCTGCTGGTTGAGCAGAACGCGCGTCTGGCGTTGCAGGCGGCGAACCGCGGTTACGTGATGGATTCGGGCCTGGTCACCATGTCGGGTGACGCGAAGACCATGCTTGACGATCCGAAGGTCCGGGCTGCTTACTTGGGTGAATGAGTGAGTGGGTAGATTGATGAATGAACAAGCCGCATGCTTTTGAAGGGCATGCGGCTTTTTTTAATGTGTGATCAAAGGTAAGTGCTCGATTTTCGGCGTTTATCGGCAGCGGTACGAGAGAGGAGCACGGGTTGAGAGAGGAGGCACGGGTGT
>CALNPU010000180.1 GCA_940588625.1 uncultured Caballeronia sp. | reverse complement strand
TTGTTGTTGACCGATTCGCTCGGGCTCCTGTCGCCGTTTATGCCGCGGTCTTTTACGCAGCCGTCAACAAAGGCAGCGTCGGCGCACCGTGGGATATGAAAACAGTCGGAAGGCGGGTCATGGCAGCAAATCTCGAAAAGAGGCGTTACCACGACTATAAAGACTCGCGATGCGTTGATAAACAGCCGACGAGGCAATGAATTGTGTTGCCGGTGTTGTTAATTATCCGAGTCTTTCAATCCTGGCCAGGCTGCTGTGATCGGGCTTCCAAGTGCAAACATGTCGATCATACGGTCGACCGTCTGATCGACTATTTCATCGATAGAAGCCGGACGATGGTAGAACGCCGGCAGCGGCGGGAAAATGACGCCGCCCATTTCTGTGACCGAGGTCATATTGCGAAGATGCGCGAGGTTGAACGGCGTTTCGCGCACCATCAACACCAGGCGGCGCCGTTCTTTCAGCACGACGTCAGCGGCGCGGGTGATTAGGTTGTCCGACAGCCCGAACGCGATGCTCGCCAGCGTTTTCATCGAACAAGGCGCGACGATCATGCCGTCGGTAGCGAACGATCCCGATGCGACGCTCGTCCCGACATCGCGGACGTTATGCACGACGTCCGCGAGCGCGTGGACGGTGGTTTTATCGAGATCCAGTTCGTGCTGGATGTTCAGCCAGCCCGCACTGGAAATGAGCAAATGCGTTTCTACGCTGCCAAGGCGGCGCAGCGTTTCCAGCAACCGGACGCCGTAGATCGAACCCGTTGCACCCGTGATGGCGACAATCAGCCGTCGCGGCAAGGGCGCTGCGGGTAAAGAACGTGCGACGGACAATCTCAGGCAGCTGCGAACAATTGTTGCAGCTCACCGGATTCGTACATTTCCATCATGATGTCCGAGCCGCCGATGAACTCGCCGTTCACGTAAAGCTGCGGAATGGTCGGCCAGTTGGAGAATTCCTTGATGCCTTGGCGGACGCCTTCGTCTTCGAGGACATTGACCGTCTTGATATCGGTCACGCCGCAAGCCTTCAGGACTTGGATGGCGCGACCGGAGAAACCGCACATGGGGAACTGCGCGGTGCCCTTCATGAACAGCACGACCGGTGCTCCTTCGACGATTTGCTTGATGCGTTCTTGCGTATCCATGGTCTTTCTTTCCTGCGAGGCGTTATAATGGGGGTTGATTTTGGGTCGAGCGGTGAAGGATGCGCTACTTCAAGCGAAATTTCACGTGCTAACAAGCTGAAATGATAAATGATAGCGGATTTCAATCTGGGCGGCTGAAAGCCGTTGGGACGTCTTGTGGCCCGTTTGCCATCGCTTGACGCGTGCATCAGACCGTGAAAAACCCTCCGCTGACACGCTCGATACCGCCCAGATCGCGCTCTGATCGTACGTCTGAAAAGCCGCGTGCCGTCAGTTGCGCGCGTACGTCTGCGGCCTGATCGTAGCCATGTTCGAGCCAGAGCGAGCCGCCCGTCGCCAGGAAAAACGGCGCGGTCTGGATGATTGTGCGGATCGCGGCGAGCCCGTCGGTTTCATCGGTGAGTGCTGTGCGCGGTTCGAAGCGCAGATCGCCTTCGGACAAATGCGGATCGTTTTGCGCGATGTACGGCGGATTGCTCACGATCACTTCGAAGCGCAGTGCGGGTTCGAGTGCATCCGTCCAGTTGCTTTCCAGCAGGGTGATCTTGCGCTCAGGGCTGAGCAACCGTGACGCATTGCGGGCGGCTACAGCCAGCGCTTTAGCTGATCGGTCGACCGCCCAGACCTGAGCATCACCGCGAGAAAAAGCAATTCCCACCGTGATCGCGCCGCTGCCCGTGCCGAGATCGAGTACACGCGGCGCTTCGATTCCCGCCATCTGTTCAAGCGCAATTTCTACCAGCAGTTCCGTTTCCGGCCGCGGAATCAGCACATCCGGCGTGACCTCGAACTCAAGCCAGAAAAATTCCCGCGTTCCCACGAGTTGAGCGATCGGTTCGCCCGCCGCGCGTCGTTGTGCCAGCGCTTCGAAGTGCTCAACGCTTTCCTCGGCCAGTTCCTCGTCATCGCGCGTGATCAATTCGGTTCGCCGCCAGCCGAGTACGTGTTCGAGCAGGATCCGCGTTTCGAGCGCAGGTAGCGCAGACGCACGCAACAACCCGGCAACCGTCGTCATTCCGAATCGCCCAGTGCCGCCAGCAACTCGGCCTGATGTTCGCTGACGAGCGCGGCGACGAGTTCGTCAATATCGCCATCCATGATCGCGTCGAGCTTATAGAGTATCAGGTTGTTGATCCGGTGATCGGTCATCCGCCCCTGCGGAAAGTTATACGTGCGAATCCGTTCCGAGCGATCACCCGAGCCGATCAGGCTCTTGCGCGTGGCCGCTTCCTTCGCGTGCTGCTCGTGATACTGCTTGTCCATGATCCGCGCGGCGAGCACTTTCAGCGCACGATCCTTGTTCTTGTGCTGCGAGCGGTCGTCCTGGCATTCCACGACGATTCCCGTCGGCAAATGCGTCACACGCACGGCCGAATCAGTCTTGTTGATGTGCTGGCCGCCGGCGCCGGATGCGCGAAACGTATCGATACGCAAGTCAGCCGGATTGATCACTACTTCGCCAATTTCATCGGCTTCGGGCATCACCGCCACCGTGCAAGCCGACGTGTGGATGCGCCCTTGCGTTTCGGTCGCCGGCACCCGCTGCACCCGATGTCCGCCCGATTCGAACTTCAGCTTCGAGTACACGTTCAGGCCCGCGATCCGCACGATCACTTCTTTGTAACCGCCGAGATCGGAGACGCTTTCCGACACCATTTCGACTGTCCAGCGATTGCGTTCGGCGTATCGAAGATACATGCGCAGCAAGTCGCCCGCGAACAGTGCGGATTCGTCGCCGCCCGTGCCCGCACGGATTTCGATAAAGATATTGCGGTCATCGTTGCGATCTTTCGGCAACAGCATGGCTTGCAGATCACGCTCGATGGCCGCCATTCGCTCGCGCGCCTCGCCAATTTCTTCTTCGGCGAAATCGCGCATGGACGGGTCGGAGAGCAGTTCCATGGCGGTGGTTTCGTCGTTCGACGCTTGCCGCCACAACGCGTATTGCTCCACGACCGGCCCGATTTCGGCGTTTTCCCGCGTGATCTTCCGATACTGATCCATATTGGCGATCGCATCTTCGCGGCTCATCAGGTCATTGAGTTCGGCCAGCCGGGTAGTGAGCTGGTCGAGCTTGTTTTGCATGCTCGTTTTCATGGAAGGCTGGAGCGAAGCTCCGGAGAAGACTGCGATCAGGAACGCGACCGCAAAACGCGGCACAACTGCAGAAGAGACGAAAGAGGGGGCGCTAAGTTTCCGACGGATCGGACGGTTCGTTCGATCCGGACGGATGGCCGTGCTTGTAAGGCCCGCCCATGAGGTTGATGAGCTGGTCGCGATTCTCGGGGCTGGCACGGCTGAGCGCATGCGTGGGACCGTGGATCAGCTTGTTGGTCAGCGACTGCGACAGCGCTTCGAGCACCGCCGCCGGATCGTTGCCACGCGCGAGCATTTTGCGGGCGCGTTCGACTTCCGCGCGGCGCAGTGCATCGGCTTGCGTGTGCATGTGGCGGATCACCGGCACGATGCTGCGTGCATCGTGCCATCGCATGAAATTCTGCACACGGGTGTCGATGATCGATTCCGCCTGCGCCACCGCTGCTTGCCGGGACGCGCTGCCTTCGCGAACAATCGCGCCGAGGTCGTCGACGGTATAGAGGAATACGTCTTGCAGCTTGCCCACTTCGGGTTCGATGTCGCGTGGCACGGCGAGATCGACCATGAAAATCGGCCGGTGGCGGCGTGCCTTGACGGCCCGTTCGACCGCACCAAGCCCGATGATCGGCAACGTGGATGCCGTGCACGACACGATGATGTCGAACTCGTGCATGCGCGCCGGCAGTTCGGAGAGGGGAATGGAACGGCCGTTGAAGCGGTCGGCGAGCTTTTCGCCGCGTTCTGCGGTGCGGTTCGCGACCACAAGTTCGCGCGGCTTTTGCGCGGCAAAGTGCGTCGCGCACAACTCGATCATTTCGCCTGCGCCAATGAACAGCACGCGCTGGCCCGAAATGTTTTCGAAGATGCGCTGAGCGAGACGCACAGCCGCCGCGGCCATCGAAACCGATTGCGCCCCAATTTCAGTAGTTGTGCGGACTTCCTTCGCCACGGCGAAGGTACGCTGGAACAACTGGTTCAGATAGGTGCCGAGCGCGCCGGCTTCGGACGCCGTGCGCACCGCATCCTTCATCTGGCCGACGATCTGCGTCTCGCCGAGCACCATGGAATCAAGCCCCGAGGCGACGCGAAAGGCATGCCGCACCGCTTCGGATTGCGGCAGCGCGTAGACGTGCGGCGCGAGCTCGGACACCGGCAGGTTGTGATACTTGGACAGCCACTGGATGGCAGCGTCGCGCGCGGTTTTGTCGT
The DNA here is from genome assembly GCA_940588625.1 of uncultured Caballeronia sp. Classification (GTDB taxonomy): domain Bacteria; phylum Pseudomonadota; class Gammaproteobacteria; order Burkholderiales; family Burkholderiaceae; genus Caballeronia. Next base: position 3,476 of record CALNPU010000180.1, on the reverse strand, counting down.
CGGTGGCGCAATACAGCTCGGTGCGATTGCACGTGGACAGGATCGCAGCCTCCGGCGCCGCTTTCCCCAACGGCCCCAGCCACAGGTCTTTCAGCGCACCGAGCGCCGGTTTGATCTGTTCGAGCGGAAACGCCACGTGTTCGCGCAACGCGACAGGCGCAGTGTGGTGGTTGATTCCGATCGCGAGGAGCTGCATGTTATGGGCCTGATATGGGCCTGATCCGATGGCCTTGAGATACCTTGAAATTTGGCCCGATATTATAGCCTTTCACGAATTTCTTCAGCTCCAGCCTGGAAACCTACGCCAGACAAGCCACCTGGAACGCCGTCCGCTTCAATCCGATCCAGTCGTTAACCAACCGTAGCCGAGCCGGTAATCGTTGCCCTGGCGGAGGTTCAACTTCGTGCGCAGACGGGACGCGTGGGTATCTAGCGTCCGCGACGCTATGTCGCTCCCACGCAGCCACACCACTTCCATGATGTGCGCCCGCGACACGGCGCGCGACAGGTTCGTGAAGAGCAGCCGGGCGAAGCCGAATTCCTTCGGCGTGAGCAAGACGTGCTGATCCGCGAAACTCACGCTTAATTCCGAAACATTGAACCGATATTCGCCGAAGTGCTCGGCAACAGGCATGCGAACCGCGCTTCGGCGCGCCAGCACTTCCACGCGGGCGGCCAGTTCGGCGCCAGCTTTCAGGCAAGCAACCATGTCGGACTCGCTCTGGCGGCTTGCCGCGATCAACACAATGGGAAGCTGTGGCGCCAGTTGCCGCGCGTGTTCGATGATTTCCGCACCGATCATGTCGCGCGTTTCATTGGCGGCGATTAGCAGGTCGAATGTGTCGTGCCTCATTCGATCCAGCAACACGGGAGCAGTGGGGAAGAAGTGGCAGAAATGGCCGTCCAGGACTAGCGTTCGGCGGATGAGTGTGGCGTGCTGGACGTCCGCGTCGATAATGGCAATTCGCATGATTTCCGACGCCGCGCGCGCTGAGGGCGGGCCGGCCGGCGTGGCGCTTGCTTGCCCTCGCCATTCCAGCACCCTAAACTCAGTCGCTACGCTGCAAACGCCTTCCAGACCTTCTAGGTTTACAGAACCGAAATATGCTAGTTCACCGATCCGATTCAACCCATAGGTTTAGTCTTAATTCCACTGGAATGCGCTGCTAATGGGGTGGCCCGGGATCGTATTTCTCGGTTTGATGGTCGGGCTGGCCGCCGGATGGCTGCATCCGCTGTGGAGGTCGGTCTCAAGACCATTCGGCCGGCTATGGGCGGCGGGACTCGCGGGCATAGTGGCGGCGATGGTCGCGAAAATGCTCGGCAATATCACCGGCGCATTCCACGATGGCGATTCTCTTGAATGGTTCGTATGCGCGTTGTTCGCGCTGGTCGCCGTGACCGTTACGGTAGGTCTGGCGGCGCGTCGCTGATTCTCCGTTGACCGCTGGTAATCTTATGGTTCGACGTAACAGAAGGTTCGATGTAACAAAATTCTGCAGGTGACTCCATGAACGATCAACTGAATTCCCCCGATGGTCGGACTTTCGCCCGGCGTACCGAATTGCTGCGCGGCGCGATGGCGCGTGAGGCGCTGGCTGCCGTGCTGGTGCCGTCGTCGGACCCGCACATCTCCGAGTATTTGCCGGAGCACTGGCAGGGGCGGCAGTGGTTGTCAGGATTTACCGGTTCGGTCGGAACGCTGGTTGTGACGGCCGATTTCGCCGGCATGTGGGTTGACAGCCGTTATTGGACCCAGGCCGAGGCGCAACTGGCCGGGACAGGTATCGCGCTGATGAAGATAATGGCCGGGCAGCAATCCGCACCGCACGTGGACTGGCTCGCCGCAAACGTGGCGACCGGCGAGACGGTGGCAGTCGACGGCGCCGTGCTCGGCGTAGCGGCAGCGCGGGCGCTGAAAGATGCGTTGACGGAGCGCGGGATCGTGTTGCGCACGGATCTGGACCTGCTCGATGCCGTCTGGCCGGAGCGGCCAGGTTTGCCATCGGAGAGTGTGTACGAACACGTCGCGCCCCAGGCGAGCGTCGCGCGTCCGGAGAAGCTGGCGGAAGTGCGGCGGGTCATGCGCAAGAAGGGCGCGCAGTGGCATTTCATCTCGACGCTCGACGATCTCGCGTGGCTGTTCAACTTGCGCGGCGCCGATGTCACCTATAACCCCGTGTTTGTTGCGCATGCGTTGATTGGACTGGATGACGCCGCATTGTTTGTCGGTGACGGCAAGATTTCTGCTGACCTGAAGGCGTCGTTGCTGAAGGAGAACGTGCGGGTTGAGCCGTATTCCGCCGTCGCGAATGCTCTTGCTACGTTGCCGGCCGGTTCCACGCTGCTCATCGATCCGCGCCGGATCACGTTCGGCTCGCTGGAAAAAGTGCCGGCTGAAGTGAAGATCGTGGAAGCGGTGAACCCGTCGACGTTCGCCAAGTCGCGCAAGACCGCTGCCGACGCCGCGCACATCCGCACGACCATGGAACAAGACGGCGCGGCGCTGGCCGAATTTTTTGCGTGGTTCGAAGATGCGCTTGGACGCGAGACGATCACGGAACTCACCATCGACGAAAAACTGATGGCCGCGCGTGCCCGCCGGCCGGGTTTTGTGACGTTGAGCTTTGCGACCATCGCCGGTTTCAATGCGAACGGCGCGATGCCGCATTACCGCGCGACTGAAGCCTCGCATTCGGTGATTGAAGGTAATGGCTTGCTGCTGATCGATTCGGGCGGCCAGTACCTGAGCGGTACGACCGATATCACACGCGTGGTGCCTATTGGCACGATTACGGCTGAGCACAAACGCGATTTCACGATTGTGCTGAAGGGGACCATCGCGTTGTCGCGGGCGTATTTTCCGCGCGGCATTCGCTCACCCATGCTCGATGCCATCGCCCGCGCGCCCATCTGGGAAGCAGGTGCGGATTATGGCCACGGCACGGGGCATGGCGTCGGTTATTTCCTGAATGTGCACGAAGGCCCGCAGGTCATCTCACACTATGCACCGGCCGAGCCGTACACGGCGATGGAAGACGGCATGATCACATCGATTGAACCGGGGCTTTATCGGTCGAGGAAATGGGGTATCCGCATTGAAAACCTCGTGATGAACGAACCCGCCGGCAAGACCGAATTCGGCGATTTCCTCAAGTTCGAAACGCTGACGCTGTGTCCTATCGACACACGCTGTATTGACCTGACCCTGCTGCGCGACGATGAACGCACGTGGCTCAACGACTATCACGCAACGGTTCTCGAACGCGTTTCGCCACATGTGTCGGGTGCGGCGAAAACGTGGCTCGGAAAACGCACGCAAGCAATCTGAACGGAGCGACAAACGGATGACGTTCGATTTCGGCGGCGTGCTGATCGACTGGAATCCTGAGTATGTGTAAGGGCTATCCACTTAGGCCCCAATTTTCACATGCTGAGATTTCAGGTCTCGCGCGGAGATTTCGTCGCGATCTGGG
>CALNPU010000179.1 GCA_940588625.1 uncultured Caballeronia sp. | reverse complement strand
CAATCGCGCGGATCCAAATCAACTACCCATTGATCTTCAATAACATAGAGAGGTGAGCATTATGTCTCGTGTCCGGGGAAGCCCGACAAAACAGTTACCGGCAGCTTGTTCATTCTTTCCGTCCAAAAAGTTCTCGCACAATTGGTTTATTACGTTATAATATTTCATTTACAATGCGTAAAACTTTTTATCCGCCTGGCACTCTACGGCCCCACACTGGCCGTACAGCTTGATATGCATGCACACGGCGCCTGCCCAGGATCAATTAGGACTCCGTTCTTCACGGATGAAGGTCAATCATTGGGGACAATACAATGTCGCTGGGCGGTGCACATCCAACACAACCCCATCCAGAAAAATAATCGATGAAAAATCGTACGCTCATCGCCCACGCGGCCATTCTTCTGTTCGCTCAGATCGCCGCCGGACATGTCTATGCAGCAGGTCCTGACGGCGCCGTGTCAGGCTCCGTCACCGATAGCTCCGGCAAGCCCGTCGCCAACGCCAGCGTGGCGCTGCAGGACACCAGCGGCGCGTCCGTCAGCGCCACGAGCACCACGGATGCAACGGGACATTTCTCTGTCCATCATGTCGCGCCGAGAACCTATGCGGTCGTCGTTGCGGCGCCGTGCTACGCAAGCGGCAGCAGCATCGCAACGGCGAGCGAGGGCACGGATGTGTCGGTGTCGCTCAGCAAGAGCGACGCGATCAATGTGCAGGTCAATGCGAAGCGGTTTGATCGCGCGCGCAACGGCCTGCTGCCGGAAACGGGCAGCAACGTGTACCGCTTCAGCCAGGCGGACATTGATACCCTCCCCGCGGGACAGGGCACGCCTCTCAATCAGGTTCTGCTGCAAGCACCCGGGGTGGCAAGCGACTCGTATGGCCAGTTGCACGTGCGCGGCGACCACGCGAACCTGCAATACCGCATCAACGGCATCATCTTCCGGAGCCCATCAGTGGCTTCGGGCAGTCGCTGGATACGCGCATCATCGACCAGCTCAACCTGTTGACCGGCGCATTGCCCGCTCAATACGGCGACCGTACCGCGGGTATCGTCGATATTCATACGAAGAACGGCGACCAGGGCAATGGCGGTTCCATCGATGTCTTCGGCGACAGTCACCAGACCATCAAGACCAGCGCCGACGTCTTCGGCAGCCAGGGTCACTTCAGCTACTATTTCAGCAGCTCGCTGGGCGAGAACAATCTGGGCATCGAGAATCCGACTTCAAGCGCGAGTCCGATCCACGATCACACACGTCAGGGCGATGCGTTCGGTCTCATGTCCTACATCATCAATCCGCTCACGCGCGTGAGCCTGATGTTCGGCACGACCAGCAATCAGTTCCAGATTCCCAATACCCCCGGCTTGCCGACCGCGTTCACCTTGAACGGCAACGCCACGTTCGATTCGAGCAAGCTCAACGAGACACAATCCGAACTCAACCAGTTCGCGGTCATCGCGCTACAAGGTACCAACGGCGCGGCGCTACACTATCAGGTCGCGCTCTTTACCCGCTATTCGCGTACGCAATTCAATCCTGACCCGGTGGGCGACCTGCTGTTCAACGGCGTGGTGGCGAGCGATTTCCACAGCGACAGTGCCAATGGCGTGCAAGCGGATACGACCTACCGCCTCAACGACAAACACACGCTGCGCACGGGTATTTCGGTCCAGCAGGAACATGCAATCTTCAACAACAACCTGAGCGTCTTCCCCACAGATGCCGACGGCAATCAGCTCTCCGACCAACCGTTCAACGTGCCCGATTCGAGCAGCAAGACGGGGGATCTCTATAGCGCGTACATTCAGGACGAGTGGAAGCTGACCGACAAACTCACGATCAACTACGGCCTGCGCTACGACAAGATAAACGAGTACGTGAGCGCAAGCCAGCTAAGCCCGCGTATAGGACTTGTCTATGCATTGACCCCTTCAACAACAGTCCACGCCGGCTATTCCCGCTACTTCACGCCGCCCGCTTTCGAGCTCGTGTCGGGCGAAGATATCGCGCGCTTCGTGGGTACCACCGCCCAAACATCGAGCCAGAACGATCCGGTGCAGCCGGAACGCAGCCATTATTTCGATCTCGGCATCACGCAACGACTGAGCTCGACTATCACGGTAGGCGTCGACGCGTACTACAAGAAATCGATGAACCTGCTCGACGAGGGCCAGTTCGGCACCGCCCTGATTTTCACGCCGTTCAACTATAAATATGGCCGTGTTTATGGTGTCGAATTCACCAGCAACTATAAACAGGGCAATGTTTCGGCCTACATGAACGTCGCGTTCAGCCGCGCGCAGGGCAAGTACATCGACTCGGCGCAGTTTAATTTCGATGCGAGCGAACTCGCTTACATCAGCAATCACTGGGTATACCTCGATCACGACCAGTGCGTGACCGCTTCGTTCGGCGGCGCGTACCAGTTGGGGAAGACCACCTTCACCTTCGACGGCATTGTGGGAAGCGGGTTGCGCAGCGGCTTCGCGAACACGAACCACCTGCCTTTCTACACCCAGGTGAATCTGGGTGTGATCCACCACTTCAACTTCAACGAACCGCTGATCGGCAAGTTCAACGCGCGCCTGTTGCTCATCAACGCGTTCAACCGCGTCTACGAGTTGCGCGACGGGTCAGGCATTGGTGTGGGTGCGCCGCAGTATGGGCCGCACATTGCCGTGTATGCAGGGATCACGAAGAACTTTTAATCAATCGAATTACTTAACGAAAGGGTTTTGACTATGCAGGATTGGGCAGGTATTACTGCCGCGGCACGAGTTGGTGGCTGGGTGGTGTACCCGCTCACGCTGCTCGCGGTGCTGGCGATCACTATCGTTATTGATCGCGCGTATGTGTTCGTGCGATTTGCAAGCCAGCCTGGGGCCGGCACCAACACGCTGCCGGCACAGCACTCGTTCAAACGCCTCGACGCAATGGTCGCATCGCCCGCCGGAACGCCGTTATGGCCGAAGCACGGGCGCAATCGGTCGCGACCCGTATCGAACGGGAGATGAGCCGCCGGCTTCTGGGTGTTGGAGACGATCGTCACCGCGGCCCCCCTGCTCGGGCTGCTGGGGACCATTGTCGGGATGATGCATTCGTTCCAGCTATTCGGCGGCAACGGCCTGGTTAATCCAGGCGGTGTGACGGGTGGCGTGGCGCAGTCGCTGGTGGCCACAGCTATTGGTCTGGTCGTCGCGTTGTTTGCGCTCTTCGCATTCAACTATTTTTCGCGACGCCTTGAACGCCTGATCGATGACCTCGAAGTGCACGCGAACGAGCGTCTCAGCGAAATCCGCCTCAAGGCTGAAAGCGCTGGAGCGGCGGCGGGAGATGCACGATGAAGTTCCGGCGCTCGCGGGCGTCGAAGCGTGGGCGCATCGAGATCATTCCGATGATCGACGTGATGTTCTTTCTCGCCACCTTCATGCTGGCGTCGCTGGCCATGCAGCGGCTTGATGCGGTCAAGGTCGATTTGCCCTCGGGACAGGCGCAGCAGATGTCCGAGGATCAGCCGTTGACGCTGGCAGTCGACCGCACGAACACGATCTTCCTGGATCGGCAGCCCGTGCGTCTCGACCAGGTGGAAGCTGGGGTCAGGCGGCTTCTCAAGCCGGACCGGAACGTAGTCATTGCTGCTGCGGACGCTGCCGCACAAGGAGTGGTCGTTCAGGCTATGCTGGCCGCGCGCCGCGCTGGCGCGGAGCATTTCCTGATCGCCATACATCGTGAGTAGCGCGATGGGGAAACGGGAAGGCCGGATGGATGTGTCTCGAATCAGATTCGGCGTGGCCCTTCTGATTGCGTTTGTGCTTTGGGCGGTTCTGCTGAATCAGATCGTGAACCCGCTCTTGCGGCCTCTTCCTAGTGCCGTAAACCCGCCGCAAGCGGCCATGGAAATGCGTCTTGTCGAGTTGGCCGCGCCCTCCGCAAATACGCCTGCTGCTGCCCCTTCCGCGTCCCCTGCAGCAGTCAACCACCAAGCACACGCGCGACGAGATCCGACGCCAGTCCGGGTGGTGAAACCGCACGAAATCCAGCGTTCGAGCCCAGAACCCATGATGGCGAAAACGGAACAGCCGGCACCGCCCGCGCCCGCGCCACCGCAGACAAACCCGGCGGCGACATCGACGACGGCTGTGACAACGTCGTCATCTTCCGCATCAGCAAGCAATACGGCGACGCCTCAGCGGGTTCCGCCGCACGCGTCATCAGTCAGCCAATGCCTTCTCTGCCCGACGATCTTCGCGAGGACGCCTATCAGGCGGTCGCTGTCGCGTGCTTCGATATCCACCCGGATGGAACAATTGAAGTAGGACTTTCGAAGCCGACGCAGAATCCTATCCTGAACGCTTTGCTGCTTGAAACACTGCGCAAATGGCGTTTTTTCCCAGCGATGCAAGGCCGACATTCCGTGGAAAGTCATCAGGATGTACGTGTGCATTTCAACGTGAATTAAGGCGTCGCCTTTTGTGCGAGCAGCGGTACGGGTCGTTCAGCCGTTTTCAGGATCACGGGTGCAGCCCACGAGTTAACTCACGCCAAGAGCCGCCATCGTGCAAGCTGCACATGTTGCGTTTTACCAACCCTGCTATCTACGAGAACGAATTCGCGCGCGGTCCACCGGACTGGCTCGATAGTTCGTTCGGCGACTTCGTGCTTGTCGTAAAGCAAGGTCAGGTCAGATGGGGCGTGAAGCTTGAGGGTTTGATATTAAATCCGGCTCTCGCCAACGTCGTGCCTAGAACGCCGCGGAACTCCTTCAGCGCAGCAACCGCCGTCGCTTCCCAGCAGCACGACAGGCCGGTCGCGGGCTGTCCGCTTAAAACTGTCACATGATCAAACACCACATTCAAAAAACCTATCGTGTATACCAATGGAATGCAATGTCACGTGGAAGTTCTTCGTCGGCAGCGGCTTTCCCTTCAAGCCGTATTCGACACGCAGACGTTGTGCCAACCGCTCGATACGCATGGCAGTATCCGGGTCTGGCTCAATCGCAAAGAACAGGTGATGAAGCCCAACCGGTGGTGGCGCTGGCCTTGCGTCCAATCCCGGTAGCACTAATTGCTCTGGCATACGATGGTCACGCCCAAGAGGTTCTCTCTCGCTTGAAACGGCATCCACGATCACTTCGAATGACTACCTGTGGGCCGATGAAACCGGAAAAACGTTTTCGCTTTCTTCGGTGGCGGGTCTTCGCCTAACAACCCGAACTCAATAGGCACGCGCGTATAGAAAACATGTACGTTTGTTGCGCGTACGGCCTCCAACTCGTCCGCTTTATGCTCGGTCACCACCAGGATGACCTGTCCCAGCTGGTCAGCGAGTTTAAGAATATGCGCGGCATGATGAGCGCCCGCGTGCCCGATACCTTCCGCTGCACTGGTAACCATCGCCCCTCGAATGCCGCGTTTGCGAACCTCTTGCAGAAGCCACTCGCAAAACGTCAGATGACCGCATTTACGGTTCTGCTCAGTGTAGAACGTCAGTTGATAGCCGTTCATACCGACCTCCGCGGCAACGTCCCGAGTGCTGACACGCCACCCTCCCTTACAAACTTTCGTGCGTATATATACCCAGTGCAGACGACAATGAGCATAGCGCGTGCCGCGAACGAGAAATCGCACGACGCTTAATTGTAGGTCACGTCTTTGACGCTGTCGCGCTTGCGCAATGCAGCAGCGGGTTAACCCTCACGGTTACCCCAGCACTTCGTACTCGATCAGAGCACGCGTATAAAACAGGTTCGCGCCACCATGCCTGAGGCTCGCGAGCAGCGTATCGATCCGCGCATCTTCCGCGACAACCGTCACCACGACCGGTTGATCAGCCAGTTCGAAAAACCGCGCGGCGTGATACTTGCCAAGCATGTCGATAGCTTCAGTGACCTCCGACGACCGTCGCCCCGACAATGCCGGTCTTCCTGGTTTCTTCGAGGGCCTAGTCGACCACCTCAGGTGACGCCTGTGATGACCCTGCGTTGCCACATAGACCGTAAGCTGACTTCCTTTCATGGGATCCTCCGTTCGACTGGTGCTCAGACGATCTCCGACGCGCATTGTTGACCGGCTGAAACCCGGGTGATCGCTTCAGTCGACAACCCGAACCTTCCCCGAAGCGAGATCGTAGATCGCTCCGGCCACTTGCACCTTGCCCGCCCTCACATACTCTCCGATCAGCGGCTTCGAGATTCTCAACCGGCTGGCGTTCAGCCGCACATTGGCGATCATGGCGTCCGCCGCCAGATCGCCGTGTCCGTGCGTCCTGGCAATCTCGACGGCCAGCCTGATTGCCCTGACCAGTTCAGGCAAATGCCCCGGCAAGACGGCATGTTCGCGGATCGCTTTGACCGTGGCTGCGACTGCGCCGCAATGCATATGTCCAAGCACCACGATCAACGGTACACCCAGGAACTTCACCCCGTATTCCAGGTTGGCGAGACCATCGTCGTTGACGAAATTGCCGGCGACCCTGACGACGAACAGGTCGCCCGGACCTTGATCGAACGCCAGCTCCGGCGAAACCCGCGAATCCGCACAACCGACAATCGCCGCAATGGAATTTGTGCCGTCAAGCGCGCTGCCCGTCCAGCAGAATAGTCCTTGTTTGCAGGCGTATTGGCCACATAGCGATTGTTGCCCTGCAGCAGCCGGGCTAGCGCATCCGCGGGTGCAATCGCGTCGGAGCAGGCCCCGTTGAAGGTTGATCCGCACGCCCGTCATGCAGCGAAAACGCAGCGAGGGTAGCAGACGCGACACCGGCGAACAGAGCGCGTCGCCGCGGCAGAGAGCAGATTGAATGAATGCACATGGATCGTCTCCTCCAGAGGGATGAACACCGCACCCATCGCAAGACGCGGATACACGTCCTACGTTCTTTGATAGTGCGTCAACCGCGCCCGGGTGAACGTGTCCTTCACCTCGTTACGCAGCAGTCCCCGCTGCGCCAGCCGCGGCTACCGGGCCGAAAACTTCGACCAGCTCAGCGCATGCCGGCGACCGGCACCGCCACGACGGGTTGTGCGTAGCTTACGGTCGCCGCAGGCACAGCAGCGTAGCGAACCTGCACCGGCACATAGACTTTCGGCGCAGGTACTGGCATGGGCACCGCCACGACACGAGCTGCAGGCACCACCGTGACATAGGTCGAGCGCACCGGCACAGCGTAATACACAGGCCGTGGCGGCGGTACATAAACCACAGCCGGTCCGGCGTAGACAAAAAATGTCCGTGCTTCAGCGCCGGTGGAGAGCATGAGGCCGAGAGCGGTGGCGGCAGATGCACTGATAAGACGAATGTTCATGTGGAGTCCCTTCGATTCGATCAACAGGTGTCGCCTTCGCTTTGGAAGCCACGTCAAAACATATTTCATTCGATGTCACCAATCACCGACGTTCAAAAGTTTTGGCAAGCATTTTCTGTAGGGAGCGGATGCTTAGTTCACGATCCGGTGCATGACATACGACGACATGATTCGTAGCCGGTTTGTCACTCATTTTCAGACGCTGGTCGATAAGCTTCGGTCTGCCATCGATCAGGGTCGCTTCAAACGGCGAAACGCAACGCCCGCAACCGATGGCCGCCCACAACCGATGGCAAACGAATCCTTCATTCACTTGAATTCACTGGAGAACCCCATGAAAAACGCACTTGCCATCTTCATCCTGTCCATCGCCGCCTCCTTCGCCAGCATTGGCGCCATGGCACAAACCAAACCGCAACCGGCGGCCAGCCCGCAACGCATGGAGCACGCCATGCAGCAATTGCAGGCGCGCTTTGCTGCCACCAACACCACGAACGACGGCAAGCTAACCCGGGCGCAAGGCAGCGCAAAGCATGCCGATGGTCGCGCGGAACTTCGATCAGATCGACACGCAAAAGCCCGATTACATCACCCTGCCGCAGATCGAGCAATTCATGCAGCAGCGCGCGGTATCGCACTGCTTTCGATTACCCACAAGTTTCTTGTTTACTTTCGAAAGTTTTGTTAAGGAAGGTCTGCATAACCGTTTTTCGGAGTGCCGGCCTTCGGGCGTTCGATCCGATCGCATATCGCGTCCGGACGGTCCCGTGGGTCCGGTCGCCTGCGCCTGCCCGCTTTCATCGCCACATGCCAGCGCGCCGAAGCGGCCGCACATCGCTTTTCTATGCCCCGATATCCGGCGTCGGCGTACACATCGGTTTCCTGA
>CALNPU010000178.1 GCA_940588625.1 uncultured Caballeronia sp. | reverse complement strand
GTGCCGGTATCGACTTAAACTAACCAGCACTAACCAGCCTCCACCTAACCAGCCTCCACGATTCCCGGGCGGTTCATATGACCGGTACTGCCCGCGATCCTAGCTTACAGCCAGGTCGGCATCCACTCGATTGTCCAGCTTGGTGTACCGCGGTGAGTGAATACGCCCCCGCACCACTGAACCCGTAGTCCGCTTGCCCGTTTTGGCACGGCCAACAGCTTAGGCATGAGCTGGCATCCGCTTCGCGTTAGCGCTCATGGCAACTCGACGATACCCTGGCTGCCGCGCATGTCCGCCGGTTGGTCTCGTCGACGCAGGCCATTGCATTGCGTTGTGTTGTGGATCCCGCAGCCGGGCAGGGCTGTCATCCAATCTTCGAATAACAAGGTATCTCCCGCATGAAGTTCCGTCATTTCATCCTCACCTCCGCGCTGACCGTTTCGGCATGGCAAGTTGCGCAGGCCGCCGCCGACTCGTCGTTGCCGCAGCCGGCGCAGCTCCCGGACTCGGCCACGCTGCCGAATATTCTTGTCACCGGCGACACGCAACACCTGCCGCAATCGTTCGACCGGTGGCACGCGTCGACATAGGTCCTGACACGCGAGGATCTCGACCGTCTGTCGCCCAGTGCCCCCAGCATCACGCAAGCCCTCGCGATACTGCCCGGCGTCACCGTTTCACAAAACGGCGGACCGGGCTCGTTGGCCTCCGTCAGCATCCGCGGTTCATCGGGAAACCAGGTCGCCGTGTTCATAGACGGTATCCGTGTGGGTTCGGCGACCACGGGCCAGGCCGAGTTGCCGACCTCCGCCTTTGACCGCGTCGAAGTGATCTCAGGTCCGGCCACCGCTTCATTTGGCGCGGATGCAGTGGGCGGCGTTATTCAGCTCTTTACAAACCGCGCGTCGAATCAGCCCAACCAGACCACAATTTCCACGGGTGGCGGTTCCAATAAAACGTTCGATACGCAAATCCGCACGTCAGGCAGCATTCCGTCCACGGGTCCGCTCGCGACACTGGCAGGACTGACCTACTCGCTGGGCCTGCACAACTACAACACTGCGGGAATCGATGCGACCCAGCCGTGGGCCTACTGGCATGAGGATGGCCGTAACCCGTACCATGCTCAGGACGTGGATGCACGCCTTGGCTCGCACATGGCAACTGGTCGATTTCTACATTCGCGCTCTATCTCCGGTCCGACCTGTCCTACGACAACGCCGGAGGCGACGACCGCCAACTCGATCATCAATTGACGACTGGCCTTGCGTTCCACCTGGATATCACGCTGTTTACGCAGTTTGACCAGTCGGTCGGCTACGCCACGGATCGGCAGTTCGTCTATGCGAACAACCCGGTTATCCCGACCGATGAGATCGACTCCACGTGCTAGTACGTCGACCTCGCTGACCCATCAGGAACGCGGACTCACGCTCTTCAGCCTGCCCCTATCCGGCGAGACTAAGCTCGCCTACGACTTTACCCGCGAGTAAGCCTTCCTGCGGGTCGATATTCCCACGGGCGTGCCAACGCGTAACGATTCGGCCGTATCGCTGCATCAGTCGGTTACGCTGGGTGCGTTGACTGTGTTCCTTGCGGGCCGCCACGAAATCATCCCAGGGCCAGTCGGTGAATACGGGCAATGTTGCCGTTGCTTATGCCATCACGCCGGTTATAGCGCGCGCATTTCCTATGGCAGCGCGTTCCGCCTGCCCACGTTTAACGACCTGTATTATCCGGGTTCCTCTAACCCGAACCTGCTGCCCGAGCGCAGCGACACGGTCGAGGCGGCACTTGATGCCACCACGTTGTTCGGGACCTTTACGGCTGCTGTTTACGACACCCGGGTGCACGACCTGATTGCTTACCAATCGGTGCCCTATCTTCCTGTGAACGTAGGCCGCACGCATATTCAGGGCATCGACCTGTCGTACAAGGGCACGCTCGGCAACTCGACGCCAGTGGCATCTTGAATCCGCAGGATGTCACCGACCAGACCTGGCTTAACCGTCGTCCGCGCCAGACCGTCAGCCTGAGCATCGACCACACGTGGGACGAGTTCCAGCTGTACGCGCTGAGCACGGGCGTCTCGCTGCTTTACGGCGGATCGACTTACGATGACCAGACCAACGCAATTTATCTGCCGTCGTACACAACGGTCGGCCTGAGTGCCGCCTACAAGGTCAATTCGCATCTCACCGTGTCCGCGAACCTGTCCAACCTCTTTAACCGGCAGTACGTTACCGCATACGGATACAACACGCTGGGACGGACGGCGTTCGGAAAAATCGCGTATACGTTCCGAGTACTTGTCATCATCTGATCGAGACATCTTTATGAAGCGAATCCTGATCATTGGCATTGGCGCCGGCAACCCCGACTACGTGACAATACAGACGGTCAACGCACTTAACGGAGTCGATGTCTTCTTCGTGATGGACAAGGGTCTCGCCAAGGAAAAGCTGATCGCGTTGCGCAAAGACATTTGCCGGCGTTTCATCAAGGGCAATGACTATCGCTTCGCCGAAGCAACCAGTCCCGAGCGAGTACGAGACGTTGCCAATTATCGGGCGAGCGTCGAGGATCTTAACGATGATAAGCAAGTCGTTTTCGAGCGGCTTATTTCCGAAGAGATGTCCGATGGCGAATGCAGGGCGTTCTTGACATGGGGCGACCCGGCGCTGTACGACAGCACCTATCCGGATCATTGACGCGATCATCAAGAAGGGCGGTCACGATCTGGAGTATGAAGTGATCCCGAGGATAAGCAGTATTCAGGCTTTGGCGGCACAGCACAAGATACCGTTGAATCGCATTGGAGAATCGATCAAGATCACGACGGGGCGGCGCATAGCCGAAGGTTTTCCGGACAACGTCGACACAGTGGTGGTGATGCTGGATGCTGAAGGCGCTTACAAATGTTTCGCCGATCAGGACATCGATATTTACTGGGGTGCTTCTATCGGCACGCCGAACGAGATTCTGGTGTCCGGAAAACTCAAGGATGTCGCCGGCGAGATTGACCGGCTTCGTGGAGAAGCGCGCAAGGCGAATGGCTGGATCATGGACAGCTATCTGATGCGAAAGAACAGACCTCTCGAGGATAACTATAGTCACTTCCAGTGGGTGGTGCGGAGCGGGCTGAGCCTGCATGGCAAGCAACGGAGGTCGTTGTCTTATTCAAGTCCGCCGCCTCGCTGATCGCCACAACTCTCTCGGTACCAAGGGGGCGATGAACGTCTCGTTCGCTATGTATGAGTGGGTCAACCGGGTTCATCGTGCGGTGCCTCGAGCACATCGCGATGGTCGGACACGTACCCGGCGATTGCATTGACCACCGATTGAATACGCGGCATGCGACGGAGATCGGGGTGACCGACGAGCCATAGCGTCGACGCGACAGCCGCAAGCGGCGGTGCCATACGGCGTAACCGCCGGTCGGTATCACCGAGAAAGCACGGCAACAGCGTGATATCCATCCCCGCTCCCGCCGCCTCTCGCAACGCAACTAGTGAATTGGCCCGATGCACGATCCGGGCGGGATCGATTCGCGTCGCGATCCACTTCGACGACGCCAGATAGGCCAGGTTTTCGTCAGGACTCGACCAGTCGAGCGCAAGTGGATCGGCATCGATCTTGTCCGCGAGGTAGCCGTCTGCGCTATAGATCGCGGATGCGACTGTTGCAAGAGGGCGTGCAGTCCGGCACCGTGGCCGCCGGCCGTAACGCGATGTCGGCTTCGCGACGCGTCAACGTGGAGAATGCGTTCGCTACGACCACTTCCACGAGAAGCCCCGGATGCGAGTGACGCAATGCCGCAAGCGCGGGGGTGATGAAACCGAACAGCGCTTCAGTGGTTGTCAGGCGCACCGTTCCTGTCAGCCTCAGGTCGTGTCCGGCGAGCCGCCGCCCGGTTTCGTCGATTTCGTGCAGCACGCGCTCCGCCATTTCAATGGCTTCACTTCCCGCGACCGTCGAAAGATAGCCTGTCCGGCTGCGTTTGAAAAGACGCACGCCAAGCCTGCGCTCGAGTTGGCTCAACCGCCGTCGCTAGGCACTTGCATGGTTGAGTTGCAGTGCGCGCGCGGCGCCCGCCAGCGTTTTCGCCTGGGCCAGCGCGGCGAGGAGCCGCAGGTCCTCGATATCGAACATTCCTTGCCTTGGAATACTAGCCTAGCGATCATACCGGTTACCAACCGCTCGTGTTCGCGCATTCGTTTGCCCGAAGGCGGCAGCTCAACGTCTCATTTGAAGAGGCAATCCCATGACCCGGATTCAGACACCCGTGCAACGTCGCCGCATGCTGGGGTGGCTCGCGACCGGCCTGGTGCTTTCGTCCCTGATCGACGCGCCGACACACGCCCATGCCGATCTAGCAGGCTCTGGCGCCGCCGGTACACCCGAGGGTTTCGCGAGCCGCCATGTGTTCGTCAATGGATTCCGGATGCACTACGCCGAAGGCGGGGCTGGCCCGGTTGTCGTGTCGTTGTATGGCTGGCCGCAGACCTGGCGGGCGTGGCGCAAGCTGATGCCGCTACTGGCCACGGACTTTCACGTCATCGTGATCGATACGCCCGGGCTCGGCGACTCGGATGTGCCGCCAGACAGCTACGACAAACGCGGTCTTGCCCGTCATATCCGGGCGCTGGTGAACGGGCTCGAGCATTCGCGCTTCGCGCTCATCGGTCACGATCTGGGTTCATCGATCGCCTATGCCTACGCCCAGCAGTTTCCCGCGGAGCTCACGCGGCTCGCGGTCATGGATGACCCGATTCCAGGGCTGAAAGACTGGGACACAGTCAAGGGCAAGTGGCCACGCTGGCATTTCGCGTTTCACACGATTCCGAATTTGCCCGAGGCGCTCGTGACGGGCCGCGAATTGACGTACCTGAACTGGTTCTATAACAATGCTTTTCAGAAAGACGCAATCACCGACGCCGATGTCCGCCTTTATGCCGCGGCTTACGCGCGTCCCGCGTCGCTGCACGCGGGTTTCGAATATTACCTGGCGTTTGCGCAGGATGCGGCCGACAACGCGGCGAATGACGTGTCACTTGCCATGCCGGTACTCGCGCTTGGGGTCGACCATTCGCCTTGGCGGTTGTATCTGCACGAACAGTTGCAAGGACGCGGGCGGGATTGCTGGAAGGCGACGTTGTGCCTGACTGCGGGCATTTCATCGCCGAGGAGCAACCGGACTGGCTGGCGCACAGGCTGCGAAAATTTCTTTGAAGGCCGTGCAGGCTGACTGAATAACACCAATGCGCGCTGCGTCGTTGAACTTCCGTTAGCCGCTGGCGATCTCGTTAGTCTTGCCTTGAGCAGGGACATCGCCGGATTAGTTGATATCGCGCTGACTGAATCGGTCCAGCTCGCTCATCGTCATGGTGATCATCCCGGTAAGCGCAATCATGATCGTGGAGTAGTGCCGTGACTTCGGACTGTCCTGGGTAATCGACATCCCGGCCGCCGTCGTTGCCGTCGTCGCCGGCCTGGTTTGGGAGACACTCATCGACCGGAAGTACATCCCAACGAAGCGGCGCAAGCAGGCATCGGCAAACAACGGATGCTTGCCATCGGCTAGCGCGTTTATTGGTTATTCGGCGGCACGAGGCTTAGATCTTTATATCGACCACCAGGCCAATCGTGTTCCACCTGATCCCTTTAGTCTCTTCGCCCAAACCGTCCAGCACGTCTGCCAGCGACACCTCTTTCCCATTCCCGTCAGGCGCTACATAGGACTGCAACGCATTGTCCAGCGTACTGACAGCGCCAGCAATCGCGCTGCTGTCCGTTGAAGTCTGATCATTGCCGGAAGTGGAGCCGAGGGGGCATCGAGTTGCCAGTCCCATGTGTCGGCTGGGCTATTGCGCTCTGCAGCCTTGGAACGGACAGTCTGCACAAGCTCTTCAATGGATGAGCCAAGATCGACATAGGCCGATGTCACCGGGTCCGTTGACGCAGTGCCGGCATCCTGCTCAGCGGGCGGAGTGAGGGCGTGCTGCAGGACCAACGCCTGATACAGCGCCACCAGGAATTGCTGACCTGCACTTTTATTCGCTTCACCCCGCGCCCGGGACCCGGTAGTGCCCGAGTTGTCCGAAAAGGAACCCGTGTCGGTGGAACTGCTGGTCGTCGTCGCAAACCCGCTCGGGTCGATTCCCATGCGCTGCAACGTGAGCTTGAGTGCCTCCATCAAGGCATCTCCACTTCCTGAGGATGTCACGGCCTGCGGCCGCTTGGGAAGCGTGCTGCTTGGTATATTGGTCGACGGTTTTGCCGTGCTATTGGGAAAATCCGAGGATGAAATTGACATAGTGGAATCGAGGGCCATGATGTCTTTTGGTTGTCCTGTGATGTCGAAGTGGCTATGTCGATCAGGTTCGCAGTGCTGCATATAGCAGGGCGGCGAATATACGGATTAATTCGCCCAGACGTCGTAACGGCATGGCCGCTGAAATCTTTAGTGCCGTAATGAAGAAGTAAGAATTCGGACTGGCCGTTCCGGCCCGACGATGAAAGATCCGGTGATGCGGCAAACATACGTTGCTAGCGGTATTCGGATTCCCGGATAGTCAGCGTGACTTTTGCGCAATGGTCTTCAGCCACACGTCCGACGGGGAAATGCTATGGGTCGACATCGAGTGGAGAACTAAGGAGCTTTAAGAAGTAGCGATTCGAAGCCGCGTAACCGGCGTTCCGCGAGGCAAGCCTGCCGCGATCAGCAGGGGGCCATGCTCATGTAATGAACACAATCCGGTCTTCCGCCCCCGAGCCGCATTCCACGAAAAGGACACGTTTAACACCAGGGATTTCGCGCAAATGGGTTTTGACAATAACGTCCGAATCTGGCTTGGCTAACGCCTTGCGCTGAACTTCCAGGAGATACCTGATGGCCTCTCGCTGGGTCATAAAATACAGATTCATCAGCAACGTGTTCTTACCGCAGTTAAAGCGGAGCTAATTGACGCTGCTTCCTGTTCCGCCCGCAAGCATCGCGAGGCGCCGGAAACACAGGTAGATCCTGGCACCCTGTTAGCAGGCGGAGACTTCTCCCGACATGACGTCGATCCAGACAGGCCCCTCTTCGGCCTGATGGGCTATGGACAAGCGCCCGGACTCGCGGCCCCGCTATGCAGTCAAGCTCCGCGATCTAGATTTACCGCGCCGTCCATCCTCCGTCAATGACCAGATTTGCACCAGACATGAAGGTGGAGTCGTCGCTCGCCAGAAAAGTTGCTGCACCAGCAACCTCTTCAGGCGAGCCAAGTCGCCCCAGCACGGTCGCGGCTTCGAATGAGCGTCGCAGGCCGGCAGGATCGGGGCTGCTGGAAAACACGTCCTTCAGCAATTGTGTCGCGACGGGTTCGGGACAAAGGCAATTCACCCTGATACAGCTGCGACCGTGATCAATCGCCATCGCCTTCGTCAACATGACCACCCCGCCTTTTGACGCGCAGTAGGCAGCCACGTTAGCCTCACCAACCAGCCCCAGTTCGGATGCAATGTTAATGATGACGCCCTGACCGCGCATTTGCATCGATGGGATTATGGCCTTCGAACATAAGAAAACCCCTTTCAGGTTAACCGCCATAAGCCGGTCCCATTCCTCAACAGTCGTGTCGAGAACGGTTTTCGCAAATTCGACGACCGCATTATTGACCATGATATCCATATTCCCGAATCGGGCTTCAGCCAGGCGAACCATTTGACTAACATTGGATTCCAGCGACACATCTGCTCGAACGTAGCAGGCTTCGCCGCCTGAGGCGCAAAGAGCGTCGGCTTCTGCCGTCGCGTCAGTTACATCGGCAAGGACTACTTTGGCTCCCTCGGCCACGAACCTTGTCGCTATTGCATGTCCGATGCCTCGCTGAGCACCAGTAATCAAGGCAACCCGGTCTTTCAGTCTCATGTTGTTCTCTTGCGCAAACAGGGTGAGTGGCATGCTACCCGCTTGGTATCCGTGTGATTTCTCCACGACGAGTGACGACTGGCGGATGCTCGGGCATCTCGGCTGTCAGCACACGCAAACGCTAACTCCGGCGAGAAGAGAGCCTCTCTCTGATGTGCTTCAGCCAGCCTCCGATTGCACCAAGCGTCTTACTGCCCTGCCGAGCAGATGTGTCGATGGCGGTCGGGAGCCGCGCAAATCCGGCGACGTGCGGTTCGACGTGATGCCATGAACGCGGCATCGGCCA
>CALNPU010000177.1 GCA_940588625.1 uncultured Caballeronia sp. | reverse complement strand
TTTTTTTACGCCTTTATGCTGGCTCTGCTGCTGAACCCGGCCGCTCGCGTGTGAGCCTAGCGATTAGACCACTCGCCGCCAAAACCAATTGTTCAGGGTCAACTCAGTAACGGGGCTTAGCCGCGGGGTTCCCGATTCAAGAATCGGGAACCTTCGAGGGGCGGTCTCAAAAGTAGTCTTTATTCTGTAGTGCGCGCTGCATGCCGGTGGCGTCAAAGTGCTCGAAATAACGCTACGAACGGCCGCCGGGCTGCAGAGGGGCCATTGAACGGGCCAGTCATCTGGCTGACGACATTGTCGTGGGCGTGGGAACGATTACGCGCCCCGAGCATTGCGGGCAGGCGAAGAAAGCGGGTGCGCAGTTCGGTGTGTCGCCGGGACTGACCAGGGAGATCCACCAGGCTTCGCTCGATGCGGGTTTGCCCTTGCTGCCAGGCGTGATGACGCCGACCGATATTATCGTGGCTATGGAACTGAGCTATGAAATCGTCAAGCTATTTCCTGCACAACAGGCAGGTGGCGTGTCCATGCTCCAAGCGCTCAATGGTCCATTCCCCGGACTGAAGTTTTGTCCGACGGGCGGCATTACCGCGGAAACCGCGCCCAACTTCCTGGCGTTGCCAAACGTGGTGTGCGTAGGGGGATCGTGGCTGACCCCGAAGGCCGCGTTGGCCGCGCAAAACTGGGAAGAAGTCACGCACGGGCGGCCAGCTTGCTGGCGCCGTCGCCACATTAGGCCGTTTCGCCGATTTACAAAAGCCCCTGCGCTAAAACCGCAGGGGCTTTTTCACAATTGGACAAGGTTCTCGCGCGAGTTTCCAAGGCTGCAAGTAAAATCCGGGTCAGTCACGCCGAACATCGTGTGCCAGGGCGCAGCACCTTGGTGCGCAAGCGGCACGCCGTGCGGCGCAACAAAATACTTCAACTAACCAAGGAGGCGCTTCATGGAGCCAGTCCACGACAGCATGCTGCTGGTGTACTCGGTTGTCGCGATCACATTGTTGATCTTGCTGATCACGCGCTAGAAGGTGTATCCGTTCCTTGTTCTGATCATTGTCTCACTGTTGCTTGGACTCAGCGTTGGCATGCCGATGGACAAGATCGTCAAGGCATTAGAAACAGGCAACGGCAACACGCTCGGACACATAGCGATCATTGTCGATCTCGGCAAGATGATGGCCGAATCGGGCGGAGCTGAGCGTATTGCCAATACGCTGATCGGCTCGTTCGGCGAAAAATACATCCACTGCTGGGCCATGATGTGCGTCGCGATCATCGTGGGCCTGCCGGTGTTCTTCGAGGTCAGCTTCGTGCCATTCGTTCAACGTGGCCAAGCGAACCGGGAAATCGCTGCTGCTGATCGGCTTGCCGATGTTTGCCGGGCTCTCGGTCGTGCACGGGCTGATTCCGCCTCACCCCGGCGCTGCTGGCGGTGCAGGCGTATCACGCGGATATTGGCCGGACCATTGCATACGGGCTGATCGTCGGGATTCCAACCGCGATCATCGCCGGTCCCCTGTTTGCGCTGCTGACTCACAAGGACATCAAGCTCGCTGACAACAATCCGCTCGCGGCCCAGTTCGTCGATTCCCGCAAGGAAGGAGAGACACGTGAGTTGCCCGGTTTCGGCATCACGCTGTTCACCATTTTGTTGCCGGTGATCCTGATGCTCGTCGGCAGTTGGGCCGACCTGATTTCCACGCCGAAGACCTTGCCGAACGATTTGCTGCGTTTTGTAGGGACGTCGGACGTCGCGTTGCTGATCGCGGTGCTGCTCAGTTTCTGGAGCTTTGGAGCATCGAGAGGATTTGATCGCGAGCAGATCCAGAAGTTTTGCGGCGAATGTCTCGCACCGATCACGGAAATCACGCTTATCGTCGGCGTGGGCGGCGGATTTGGCCAGGTGCTGCGCGACAGCGGCATTTCGCAGCAATTGATCGCGACGGCGTCGGCTGCCCATCTGTCGCCGTTGCTGCTGGGCTGGTTCGTCGCCGCACTGATTCGCCTGGCCACGGGTTCGGCGACAGTGGCCATGACAACCGCGTGCGGAATTGTCGCGCTGATCGCGGTGAGCGCCGAACTGCTGGTGCTGGCAACCGGGTGCGGATCATTGATTTTGATCAAGGAGTATTTCGGCATGACCGTCGGCCAGACATTCAAGACGTGGTCGCTTTGCGAAACGATTATTTCGGTAATGGGTTTGGGTTTGACCTTCGCACTTGCGACGGTCGTGTAAGGAGGCTTCAATGATATTGATCGTAATGGGCGTATCGGGTTGCGGCAAGATAACGATCGGCGAGTTGCTGGCGAAGCGGCTGGGCTGCGACTTCGCCGATGCCGACAGCTTTCATAGCCAGTCCAACAAGGACAAGATGCACAAGGGCATTGTGCTCACCGATGAAGACCGCTGGCCGTGGTTGAGGGCGATCCGTGCGTCCATTGTGGAAAAACAGGCTGATGGGACTACGCATGTCTATGCGTGCTCGGCTTTGAAAAGGGTTTATCGGGACATTTTGCGTGACGGTGACAGTGACAAGGACGTGACGTTCGTTTATCTGAAGGGATCGCCTGAGCTGTTGAAAGAACGGATCAAGACGTGCACGGGCCATTTCTTCGACCCGGCGCTGCTGGATAACCAGCTCGCCACGCTGGAACCTCCCGATGCCGATGAAGCTATCGAGGCGGATATTGCTTTATCGCCAGAGCAGATCGTGGATAAGGTCATGAAGGAAGTGCAGGAACGCTGATTGATAAAAGTTGGTTTCCTAACGAATAGAAGGCTGGAAGAAAAAGGCCAGTTTTGCGTGATGCGAAATGCGTCGTGTGAAACCGGCCTTTGTGCTTATGTCCAAACTATCGCCTTATTTTGAGATGAATGTTGGCCAATGTTCGTAGCTGGCCTCAAGCCGAGCTAGCGTCGCCCGCATGTCGCCAACGAGTGTTTCGCTATCCTTCATAACGAACGACGATTGGGACATCCGTGAAGAGGGCTGAAACATTTAGGATTGTTCCAATAGGTTAATGCTCGCCAGACAGCCAGAATTGTGCCTCGATGGGAAGGTGTGCTCGCGCGTTTCTATCGGACTCTCGGCCCATGTGATGCGACCGATCATTCAATCATCGGCCTCGGGCTCTATCGATTTGACGGCAACCTGGACAATAGACAAATGGCAATTTAACCCCCAAATTCCGTGGACGCGAACAATGCATATGAAGCTATGTTTGGCGCAGCCGCAACGTTGAAAATACCGGTAGTGCAAAGCCTGGTCGACGGCAACGCACTTTCGATCATGAACGGCACAACCACCGACCAGTCGATGACCATGAGCGGTACCGGCAGGGCGGACGACATTATCCACTCTCTACAACGCAACGGCTCGTCGGTGCTGGGTTCGGTTATTGTCGCCTCTAACGGCACCTGGTCCGTCAAGCCATCGGGCCCGATGGCGCCGGGCTCGTATGGCCTATGTAGTAAAACGAACAGTATTGACGACACGAGCCTGCCGTCGGCCCGGTCATGGATCACCGTCGCACCGGCGGCTGCGACTTCCCCGATCACCCCGGCTGCTTCGCACCCCAGCTACAGCGCGGCTGCTCCGGGCGTCACTGACCCAGTGGCGGACCAGGCGTACGCGAAGCTGCTTGACGCCAGTGCGGGGGTGAAACACCGGTGGTTACTGGCCTGGTCGACAGTCACTCGCTGCCAATCGTCGACGGGGTGGCCCATGATGGTGCGCTGACGATGAGCGGCACGGGTACCCCGGGTGACACGATCATTTTGTACGACGGCTTGTTCCAGTTGGGTTCGACGATCACCAGCGCGAACGGTACGTGGTCCGTCAAGCCTTTGACTCCGCTGTCTTCTGGCTCACATGGCCTTTATGTCGTTGAAACGAACACAACGGGCGAAACGAACATGCCGTCGGACCGTTCGTGGATTATCGTTTCTTCGACCGACGCACCGGCGCCGGTGATCGTGAACATCGCGGATGCGACCAGCGTTCACACGGGTACGGTTCCGGCCGGTGACGTGACAGCTGACACGCCACCGACGGTCAGCGGCACGGGCATCCCGGGCAACACCGTTTATCTGTATCAAAACGACTATGGCTGCGGCGACACGAAGGTGGCTGCCGACGGCACATAGTCAATCAAGCTCCTGACCGCAATGTCCCGGGGCGGGCATGACATAACGGCGACGCAATTTGCGCCAGATCAGCCGCAAAGCGCAGTGTCCAATCATTGGTCCATCACCATCGACACCAGCACGCCGGCTAAGCCGGTGGTCACGAGCCTGAGCGACGATGCTGGACTCCCGATCATGGCTGGTGGCTCGACGGTCAGCGCGCACCCGAAGGTGAGCGGCACGGGCAAGGCGGGCGATATCGTCACGCTGTTCGACGGCACAACGGCAATCGGTTCGATGAAGGTCGGCACTGACGGCAAGTGGACGATCAAGCCGTCCAAGGACCTGTCGGTGGGTTCGCACGACGTGTATGCAATCGATACAAACGCAGCGAGCATCACAATGCGTTGAAGCTGCCCCTCTCCGATTTACGTGTGCTGGGCGAACACAACCTGTTTCTTGACGATGGCAAACAGCAAGTGCTTGTGAACGGCAAGGACGGCGATTCATTGAACCTGACCAATTCCCACATTCCTGGTCTAGCTGATAGCGCGTGGGAGCATCATGGGACTGCGGAAGTCGGGGGCGTTATGTACGTGGTTGAACATTCGAGCGCTAACACCGAGTTGCTGGTTGAGCGGGCAGTGCGCATCGACCTGCATTGATTGCCGCGTGAACGCAGTATTCAAAGAAGATGGCCGTCCACAGACTTGTTGGTGAACGGCCATCAAATTACCCGGTGGCTGCGCCGGATCGGCGGATCGATCAGCGAATCCGCTGGGCTAGTTCGATGGCTTTCCCAACATACGAACCCGGCGTCATGTCGAGCAGGAGTTTCTTAGCGTCGTCGGGAATGGCGAGGCCGCTGATAAACGTCTGCAGGCCATAACGCGTGATGCCCTTGCCGCGCGTGAGCTCCTTCAATTGCTCGTAGGGATTTTCCACACCGTAGCGGCGCATGACGGTTTGCACCGGCTCGGCCAAGACTTCCCAGCAGTTATCCAGATCTTCATTCAACCGTGCCGCATTCACCTCGAGCTTGTCCAGTCCGCGAATCAGCGAATCATAGGACAGCAGCGAATACCCGAACGCCACGCCAATATTTCGCAGTACGGTGGAATCTGTGAGGTCACGTTGCCAGCGGGAGACGGGGAGCTTGTCGGCGAGATGGCGCAACGTGGCGTTGGCTAGTCCGAGATTGCCTTCCGAGTTCTCGAAGTCGATGGGGTTGACCTTATGCGGCATCGTCGATGACCCGATTTCACCCGCTTTCGTGCGCTGCTTGAAATAACCGACGGAGATATAACCCCAGATATCGCGATCCAGATCGAGAAGGATCGTGTTCGCGCGTGAAATGGCGTCGAACATCTCGGCCATGTAGTCGTGCGGTTCAATTTGAATCGTGTACGGATTGAACGTCAGCTTAAGGCGATCTTCGACCACGCCTTCAGCAAATTCTTCCCAGTCGAACTCCGGATATGCCGAGAGGTGTGCGTTGAAGTTGCCCACGGCGCCGTTCATCTTGCCGAGAACCGACACTTCCGCAATCCGTTCAATGGCGTTCTGCAGGCGGGCCGCAACGTTCGCCATCTCCTTGCCGAGCGTGGTCGGGCTGGCGGGCTGGCCGTGCGTGCGCGAGAGCATGGGTTGCGCGGCGTGCGCGTGGGCGAGCTTGACGAGCCTTTCGTGAACGGCGCGCAGCGCGGGCAGGAGCACGTGTTCGCGGGCACCGGCGATCATCACGCCGTGCGAGGTGTTGTTGATGTCCTCCGACGTACACGCGAAGTGGATGAACTCACTGGCACGCTCGAGTTCCGGCTGACCTTTCACTGACTCCTTGAGCCAGTATTCAACTGCCTTGACGTCGTGATTCGTGACATTTTCGATGTCCTTGATGTGCGCGGCGTCGTGGGCGGTGAAGTGCTCGGCGAGCTGGAGCAGGAAGTCTTCGGAAGACTCGGAGAAGGGCGGGAATTCATCGAATCCGGCCTGCGACAGCGCGATCAGCCAGTGAATTTCCACCTTCACGCGATGCTTCATGAACGCGTATTCGGACAGCCATTCACGCAATGCTTCCGTTTTGGCGACGTAGCGGCCGTCGAGCGGGGAAAGCGCGGTGAGCGCGAAGAGGGTATCGGGACGGGTATCGGACATGGTGGGGACACCGCGCAGTGAGACGAAAGGAGAAGCGGATTTTACCATTGCGGCAAAAATGGGCAGGCGGGGGGCGGACGAGCCGGCAGTGATCGCGGGGGTATCGGCCTAAAAGTGATCTTCGTACGTTCAAAAAAATCGATCACGACCCACGATCACGACCCACAATGGACGCGTTAATTTTCGTGAGGCATTCAACATGGCAGTGGCACTCAAACTATCCGCCGAGCTGATCGAGATTGCGAAGCCGCACGCGGCTGCGATGCATCGCAAGGTCCCGCAACAAATTGAGCATTGGGCGTGGCTCGGACAAGCCGTTGAAGAGAACCCGGAACTTCCAGTCCCGTTCACCCAGGACACGCTGCTCGCGGTTGAGGAGGCCAAAGCGGGCTCGCGCTGACGGAATATCAGACTTCTTCTAAATGACGCGGGAAGCGCTCACTGCCAGCTTGGTTTAGATTCATGCGGTTGTGCTATCATGCTCCAATGAGTTCGTTTTGACTCTTTCTTAGTCGCTGTGGGTTCACGAGCCACTAGCGAGTAAGCGGGCAATTAAAAAAATTACATCAATGTCAACGTTCTTAGGTGCGCGATGAGAACAACACTGTCGGACCTAAAAACCAGCGTGAAGGTGGTTGGTTCTAGTGGGCAGATTTCGCTTGGCAAGGAATACGCCGGTCGGCAAGTGCTTGTAGAGGAGCGCGAGCTCGGTGCTTGGCTAGTGCGTACTGCGCTCGTGATACCCGAAAACAAAGCGTGGATGCATACAGCGGAAGCTCGGCAAGACTTGCGAGAGGCTTTCGCTTGGGCTCAAGCGAATCCGCCTCAAGAATCCAACCCAGATACGCTTTTCAAAGAGTCGGGAAATGCCGAAGAAAAACGATCCCGTAAAGGTGGATCTAAATAGCCCTCTCTTCCAGCGGTAATGGGTGGCGTTGGATAAAACGGAGGCATCACGCGTTCTGGCAACGCTCAAAAAGCTTCTGCAATTGACGTGGGCCAGGTATATCTGGATCAGGGACTGAAGTGGGAAAAAATCACCAGTGTGCGGCCTCCGCTTGGCATCAAAGCGGTGTATTGGTGTATTCCCTGCGGTTTCGCGACGGAGACTATCTCCGGTTCTTGAACATTGAGCGGGATCACGATGCTACCTATGGGACAAAGAGTTAGTTTTTAGTTCTTTAGCCAATGTCACCGCGATTTGCCGCAGCCGTTTCGCGGCGTTGGTGACCCGAAACTGCAAGGATTTCGACGCTACCGGAATCACGGTCATTGCTCCGTGGATCTCTGAGTAGGACAACCCGCTTACTTGCCTCGCAACGCAGCGTCTAACTCCTCCAACTGCTTCGACGTACCAACGTTCTCCCATCGCCCTGCATACAACTCGCCCGTCGCGCGCCCGGCCGCAATGGTCTCGCGATAGTACGGCGTCAACGCGCGCCGCGTTTCCGGAGCAAGATCGCGAAACATCCGCGTGTCATATAAGCCGATATTGCCGAAGGTGTAGCACGTCGAGCCATCAAGCGAAAGCTTGCTTTCAGGAGCGAGCGCGAAATCGCCAAGGGTATGAAACGGCGGGTTCGGCACCATGACCAGATGCATTGCGGGTTCGTCTTGCAGCGCCATCTTCGCGGCGCGCTCGTGCAGCCTTGCGTAGTCAAACTCGCAGAACACGTCGCCACTGACCGCTGCGAAAACGGTGGCATCGCCGTCTTTCTCGAGCAGCGGCAAAGCTTTGGCAATTCCACCGGCCATCTCAAGCGCGTGCATCTCGTGCGAGTAGCGGATTTCAACGCCGCGGGAGCCATCGCCGAGCTTGGAGTGAAACATCCGTCCAAGCCATGCGTGATTGATGACAAATGGAATGAACGTCCCCACTACCAGGTGTGTGACGCCGAAGAGGCGGACGCTAACGGGCGGACGGCATCAAA
>CALNPU010000176.1 GCA_940588625.1 uncultured Caballeronia sp. | reverse complement strand
TGGCCGATGCCGCGTTCATGGCATCACGTCGAACCGCACGTCGCCGGATTTGCGCGGCTCCCGACCGCCATCGACACTGCGAGCCACGCGTGGTGGGTGGATGTGTGGATCGACGACGGATAGGTGTCGGTCGACGTCACGCACACGTCGTTTGCCAGCGACCGCTATTGCCGGCTCGCGGTTGCGCGCGACTATGAGGCGGCTGCGCCCGTGCACGGCTCGCGTGTGGGCGGGCCGACCAGTAGCAACACGTCGCGGTGCCTGTACTCCCCAGCACCGTGACATTCAAGCCGCGCCCCCCATCTATCTGCTGATAAATATTAGAGGTGAGGTGCGCGGCCGGGTTTGCCGGGCGAGGATGCCTGGCCACGAGTCCCCCAATCAGCCCGATCGGGGCGAATACCCGATTACAATACGAATTTGCTTCTTTCAGGAATTGGACGCATGACTTATTGCGTGGCAATGCGCGTTGACGAAGGACTGGTGTTCCTGTCTGATACCCGCACGAATGCCGGTGTTGACCATGTGAGCGCAGCTCGCAAGATGGCGGTCTTCGAACAGCCCGCCTACCGCGTCCTCGTGCTCCTCGCCGCGGGTAATCTTGCGCTGACGCAGGCGGTCTGCACAACTGCTGTCGGAACCTGCGCCCGAAGACAAAACCACCCTGTATAACGTTGCCACCATGGCGGAAGCGGCGCGGCTGGTGGGCGATGCGGTGCGCGAGGTACATCGGCGCGACGCAACCACGCTCGCGAAATTCAGTGTCGACTTCAATTGCAGCTTTATCGGCGGCCAAATCCACGGTGCGAATACGCGCTTGTTCATGATTTACTCGGCGGCTAACTTCGTGGAGTCGTCGCCGGTCAGTGCGTATTTCCAGATTGGTGAATCGAAGTACGGCAAGCCAATCATCGATCGCGTGGTCACACCCTCCACGCCGCTGGACGAAGTCGCGAAATG
Organism: uncultured Caballeronia sp.; assembly: GCA_940588625.1. Classification (GTDB taxonomy): domain Bacteria; phylum Pseudomonadota; class Gammaproteobacteria; order Burkholderiales; family Burkholderiaceae; genus Caballeronia. The sequence continues at coordinate 7,319 of CALNPU010000176.1, read as the reverse complement.
CGCGCTGGTGTCAATGGACTCCACGCTGCGGTCCAATTTGTCGGTGGGTTGCTACTCGATCTGCTCGTGTATGAGAAGGACGCGTTGCGGGTCACGCGCTTCTCCACGATCAATAACGACAACCAGTATTTCCACATGATTCATCGCACGTGGGGCGAACAGCTGCGGTAGATTTTCGGGGAGATCCCGAATCCGACCTGGGCCGATCCCGACAACGTGCCGCTGCGGGCGCGCGAAATGGTATCGAACGTGCCGCGCGTGATGGGCAGCGACATGCTGCAGAACCCGATACGTCAGCGCCGCCGCTCCAGACGCTGATGCAACCGGAAAGCGGGCGATCTCAGCATTGAGCGGGTTTGAGATGTAGCAAAGGTGGTTGGTTAAAAGCGTGGCGGGAAGAAGGACCATCGCGGGCTCGGCAAGACAGGCAACCCGAACAAGAACGGCCCAATCAGCGTAAGCTGATTGGGCCGTTCTTGTTTTTGGTTTTGGGATATTGATTGCTGCGGCATAGCGGCCAATACCAATGCCCTGCGCATAAAAAAACAGCCATCGGCGAAGCCGATGGCTGTTTTTGAACCGCAGTCGGAATCGGCGCGGTGAGCGGTGAAACGCTGCGCGTCGATTCCGGCTTTAGAACTTGTGACGGATACCGACGATCACGAGTTCCTGCGTGTTCGTGCCGGCGTAGCCGAACGAACCGATCGAAGCTTGCGCTGACTGATCTACGCGAACCGACTGGCCAGCAGCGTTCGTGGTGTACGTAGCTTGCGTGCCACTTGCGTGCTGATAAGCAGCCAGAGCATAGAAGTCCGTACGCTTGGACAGCGTGTAGTCCGCGCCCAGGCCAACCTGGTTGTACGTAGCCGATGTGTCGCCGCTGGCTTTTTCGTACGTGTAGCCTGCGCCGACCAGGAACGCCGGCGCAACCTGGTAGTTCGCGAACACGCTGCCGATGTTGTACTTCTGCTTCGTCGTGAATTGCGAGAAGCCATCCGGCGTGTATTGCGCATTGCTGTACGAAGCGCCGACCGTTACCGGGCCAATAGCGTACCGAGCAGCAGCGCGGGCGATGGCGACCGAGTGAGCCGTGATGTAGCCGGTGTTGATCGGGCTGTCGAACAGCGAATCCGTGGACGGGCTGTTCCAGGTCGGGGAACCATTCGTTACAACTGTACGGTCTGCGCTCGGGTTGCTCGTGTAGAAATAGCCAGCTGCCAAGCCCAACGGGCCGTTGTTATACGCAACCGCACCGCTCCACGTCTGGCCTTGACCCGTCGTGCCGGCGCCGTTGCTAAAGCCATACAAGCCTTCGAATTGCAGGCCTGCGTAGTTCGGCGACACATACTTCACAGCGTTCGAAACACGCAAGCTGTTGTCGTAGTTGTCGACGTCACCCGGCGTACCTATGATCGACGCCCAGTAGTTGTCACCCGTGATGCCTTGCACCATGTCGACGAGCGGATCGTATTGACGACCGATCATGACCGTACCGTAATTGTCAGCCGTCAAACCGACGAATGCCTGACGACCGAATTCGCGACCACCTTGGCCCAAGGCACCCGTACCAACGTTAAAGCCGTTTTCCAATTGGAAAATTGCCTTCAATCCGCCGCCCAGGTCTTCTTGACCCCTCAGGCCCCAACGATCACCCGACAAGTTGCCGTTGGAGGTGCCGACCACTTTCTCGTTGCCGTTCGCGTTGTGTACATAAGCGAGACCGGCGTCGATCACGCCATACAGGGTCACGCTGTTTTGCGCGTGAGCCGCGCCAGCTGTGCTGAGCAGTGCCAGCGAAAGGGAAGTCAGTGCGAAACTTTTCATCAGGTTCTCCACGCTAGGATTAAATTCGTTGTTGCCAGCGCAAAGAATAACGCAGTGTTACAAAACTTAAGAACTGAAAAATTAAAACATGTCTCGAAAAAAAGACACTTTGCGATCAACTGCCTGATGTCTTGCAAAGCAAGCCTGTCAAGGCTTTAGCCGTTGATTCATCTAGTGAAAGTGCGAAGGCAAAGGTGTTTCCAGAAAGTTTCTTTTAATGCAATTGGTTCATCGCGAATAGACGATTTTTATTAGTTTTTTTACTAATTGGACGCTATAAGCGACATATACTCGAAGGGCGGCGGCAGGAGGGGCTTACACAGGCAAGAGGAGCGCCGGATATGGCGTTGCGAGGGTTTACGTGCGCAGCCGAGCGCGCCGCGGGCGATCAGCTGGCACGGTCGAAGTGTTGCGAATTTGCCACGTCTTTGCCCGCGGACAGCCCCATTTTTGCAGCCAGCGCAACAAAGGCGCGGGGCTTTCCGGTCGTGCCTGATCCTGTCTAGTCGTTACGGATTCCCGCCAGTCCATGGAACCGACAAGCATTTGACACGGGAACATGCCTTGGCGCGGAGCCCACCGGTTGGCGACTTGCTCCCCTCCGGGCTGCCAATGTTATTCGTCCATGCCCGAGGGCCGGTCACGTCCGGATAACAGCGCGAGCGCCAGGCCTGCACCGCCGGCCAGCAACACAACGCGCCACGGGTAGTGTTTCACCAGGTCGTTCGCCTGTACCGCCTTGCGCCCGCAATCCAGCATGGCTTGCGCTGTCACCCGCGTGGCAGCGGTCTCCGCGCGGACCAGCTTGCGGCTCAAATTCAACGCGGTGTACTCAACGCCAATACCCATTGGCGCGCCTGCTGCGTCAGATGCTGCGATCGCTCGGCCCGCTGTTCGATCAATGCCCGCGTGCGTCCCAACACGACCGTGAAGGGTTTCGTGGCCCCGGGGTTGCTGGCGGCGTCCGTGCGGCCCGCTCCAGGGACCATGGAGCCCGTCAGCATTGAGCCGATCTGTGCGGCTGCCCGGCGGGACCCGGCTGCTTTGCTGGCGCCACGCCCCGCGCGGATCGTGCAAACGGGCCCTGGCTGCTGAAAACTCCGCACCAAGCAGCAGCACCGCCGCCGAGAAGTACAGCCACATCAGCAGGACGGCGAGCGAGCCGGCCGCGCCGAATGAATTCGCTGTGCCGGCATGTGTCAGGTAAAGCACAACAAAATCGCGCCGGCTGGCAAGCACCTTTTCAGGGGGGCGGCCAGATCTCGCTCGTGACAGCGACCGTCCTGCCCGCGTGACGTGCCTCGGCAACCGCATTCCACGGCTCGCCGACACAGAATCCGTCGAGCTGGCCCTTGGCCAATGCATCGACCATTTGCGGCGGCGGAATCACAATGCTGCGAATGTCGCGCAGGGGATGCACGCCAAGAGCTGCGAGCCAGTAGTACGACCACATCACATGTGTGCCGGTCGGAAAGGTCTGTGCGAAGACCGGGGGACGGTCGAGCGACGCGAGCACCTCCTTCAAATTGCCGCTTTCGTTAAACGCAACGGCCAGCCGGTTCGACAGCGTGATTGCCTGGCCATTGCGGTTCAGCGCCATCAGCACGGCCATGTCGCCCTGCGGTCCGCCAATACCCAGTTGCACACCATACACGAGGCCATAAAGTGCGTGCGCCGCGTCGATCTCGCCGGACAAAAGCTTGTCGCGCACGGCCGCCCAGGAAGGTTGCCGGCACAGCTCGAGCGTCAGGCCGTGGCTGTGGCCAAACTCGAGGATCTTCGCAACCGCAAGCGGAGCGGCGTCGCTCAACGCCACGAAACCAAGGCGGATGTGGGTCTTCTCGGGTTGATCGGGAGGCGCGGTTCAAAGCGGCTTTGGGCGTGTTCATGTTGTACGGGCTACCGTAATAAATCGGCCATCGACACCAACTGGCGCGCGACCTCGGCAAGCTTTATTCCCTGGTCCATCGCGCACTTGCGCAGCATCGCGTACGCCTCCGGTTCGGACATTTTGCGCCGCTCCATCAGCAGGCGTTTGGCCCGGTCGATCAGTTTGCGGTCCGCCAGTTCGTTCTCGGCTTCAGCAAGCCGCTTGCTCAACTGCTCTTCGCGTGCAAAACGCGCGAGAGCGACTTCGAGGATTGGTGCAAGCCGCACCGCCTCCAGTCCTTCGACAAGATAAGCGCTCACGCCCGCGCTGACCGCCGCGCGAATCAGTTTCTGGTCGGCACCATTGTTGAACATTAGGACCGGGCGCGGCGCGGTTTCGTTCATCACGGCGAGCTGTTCGAGCGTATCGCGTGAAGGTGATTCAGTGTCGATGATGACCACATCCGGGCGCTGCTCTTCCACCACCTTCGGCAATGCGGCAGGGGTCGCCACCTCGGCCAGCATGTCGTAGCCCAGGCGTGCGAGCGCCTAGCGAAGATCGCCAATGGGCTTTTCGGTATCGGTGACCAGGAGCACACGAAGCATGGGGCAGGCGCCGGGATATTGAATACATGGACAGCTTGCGGCAATGCTCACCGGCGGCCGGTCAGCGCGCTCGATAATGGCCGCTTGCGCTTGATGCGATTTGCACCGGTCAGGCTGCATGCTGGACCGCATCGGCGATGTCTTGCCACGCGTTGAAGGCAGCATGCGCGTCCCCGGCAAAAGCGCGGGTCTCATGGTGAGTCACCCAATATCTACCGCTTCCCAACAGCATTGCCAACGAGGATCACGGCGGGGCTTTCCAGACCTTCCTTCACGGCGTCGATAGCCAGGCCGGTGTGGTCCAAGCCAGCGGCGCTCAGATGCTGTACCTGCCTACTGAACCACGGCGGCAGGGGTAGACGCCGGCAGCGCCGAGAGCAGTGCGTGGCAGAGGCTTTCGATGCGCGTCATACCGTAGATCGCGAGTGTCGTGCCGGTCGCAGCGAGTGCGGCCCAGTTGGGTTCGCCGTGATCCTGCTTGTGCACCGTAACGAAGGTCACTCCCTGGCAATGCTCGCGATTCGTGAGCGATATCCCAAGACTCGCGGCTGCTGCAAAGCCCGACGAAATGCCGTTGATGATCTCCACCGGAATCTGTGCGTGCCGCAGTGCCGTGAGCTCTTCGCCCGCCCGTCCGAACAGCAGGGCGTCGCCGCCCTTCACGCGGACCACGTGCAGGCCCTTGCCCGCATAACGTTATCAGCCGCTGGATGAAGGCTTGCGGTGTCGACTTGCAGCCCCCGCGCTTGCCCACACGGATCAGGCGTGCGCGCGGTGCAAGCGACACGACCCCGGGATTGACGAGATCGTCCAGCAGCATGATATCTGCGGCCGCGAGTGCTTTGGCGGCTTTGATCGTGAGCCGGTTCAGATTGCCGGGACCGGCGCTAAGCAAAGTAACCTGCCAGTTGTCATCGTGATGTCCTTTGGCGCCTTGATTGCGCTTGACTACGCTTGAGAAGCGCAATAGCCGCCGCGTTACTTGAAAGATCGAAGACCAGAATGAGCTGCACGACGCGACAACACGGCACCCCAACGAAAAAACGGCGTCCCTTCGTGCTCTTGCACTAAGGGACGCCGTTGTCCTGAGTCGCCGGTGTAGTCGATATCGCCGGCATTCAATCGATAAGACTGTGTTATCCAAGCGCCCGACATCGTTGCCGCGCACAGCAAAGCAATATCCAGGCCAGACGAATATGGTTCTGGCGCGCTCGGCGACGAGCCCACGGCAAGGCGAGAGCTGTGCGAAGCCACGCCCCTCATGCACGGCCACACGAATGAGGCCCTCTCTGATCGTGTGCAGTGGATCGGTCATCCGCACGCGGACAGTGCTGCGTCGCACCGCGAATGTGCGGCGTTGCATCAAAATACGTCGCCTGCAACCGGCTGAAAATTTGCTGACGGCGGCAAATGCCCGCCAAATATAGCGTTGCCGTTTATGGCATAGGCCTTGCATTTAGAGCGCCCATGGATCAACGGCGGTTCAGTTTCATCGCAAGGTTTCAGTAGCGGCCCATGACGGGCTTTTTGGACAACGGCGTCCCCTGAAGTCAGTCATCGGCTGGGTTCACGGGACGCCTTTTTGTTTTCTGGAAAGACAATGGCAGACAAAGCAACCCGGATCGATCTATTCAGCCTGCGCACGGCACCGATGCGTGCTTTCCACCTAACGTGGATGGCGTTCTTTGTCTGTTTCTTTGCGTGGTTCGCCTGCGCGCCATTGATGCCCTTGATCAAGCGCGAGTTCGGCCTGTCCATCGATGGTTGCAAATATCAACATCGCCGCCGTTGCCGCGACGATCCTGGTAAGGCTCATCATCGGCCCGATGTGCGACCGCTACGGTCCGCGCAAGGTGTACGGGGCTGCTGCTACTGGCTGCGCTTCCCGTGTTCGGTGCCGCGCTCCCGGGCGGCTATGAAAGCTTCCTGCTGTGCCGCCTTAGCTTGGCATTGGTGCGGTGGGCGCGAGCTTCGTTATTACGCAGTACCACACATCGGCGATGTTCGCGCCGAACGTGGGCACCGCTAACGCGATCAGCGCGGGCTGGCAACGCCGGCGCCGGCGCGGCGCAAATGCTGGTGCCGCTGCTGCTCGCGGGCATGCTTGCCTCGGTGCAGGGAGACGCATCCGCATGGCGCCTCGCGCTCGTGGTTCCCGGGCTGGCGATGCTGGTCATGGCCTGGTTCTACTGGCGCTTCACACAGGACTGCCCGCAAGGCAACTTCACGCAGTTGCGCGCACAGCGCATCATTATCGACAGGGGCAAGAAAGGTGGCTGGGCGAGCTTTCGCACGGCCTGCGCAAACTACCGCGTGTAGATGCTGTTTATCACCTATGCATGCGGCTTGCTTTGGCGTCGAGGTGTTCATCCACAACAATCTATTACGTCGATCACTTCCATCTGTCGCTGAAAGCCGCCGGTGTCGCTGCCGGCAGCTTTGGACTGCTCGCCCTGTTTGCCCGCGCGCTCGGCGGCTGGCTCTCGGACAAGGCTGCTGCACATCGCGGCCTTGCGATTCGCTCGATCTTGCTGTTCGCGCTGATCGCAGGCGAAGGGCTCGGCCTTCTCTGGTTCTCGCATGCGGACAGCGCGGCGCTCGCCGTGGTCGCGATGCTGAGCTTCGGCTTGTTCACGCATATGGCTGGTGGCGCGACCTACGTGCTCGTGCCGTTCATCGACCGCAAGGCGCTCGGCGGCGTGGCTGGGATTATCGGCGCGGGCGGCAACGTGGGCGCGGTGGCCGCCGACTTCCTGATGAAGGGCTTCGGCAGTGTCCAGCAGACGCTCGCCATGCTCGGCGTGCTGGTCACGTTGTCCGCGTTGTGCGCACTCGCGGTGCGCTTCAGTTCTGAGCACAAGGCATGCGAAGACGCGCTGGGTGCAGATGCATTGGGTATCAACAACAGCATTGCCAATTGAGAGCGTCCTGATCATGAAAATCTATATGAACGCCCCGATGCGGCAGGTTTTCTGGCGTGTTGCTTCGACAGGATAGGTTGCAGCTTTATATGCGGCCGC
>CALNPU010000175.1 GCA_940588625.1 uncultured Caballeronia sp. | reverse complement strand
ACAAATTCTCAACGCCGCAACGCGCAGGAAGCAAAAGGCCCGCACTCCGAAAAACGGTTATGCAGACCTTCCTTAACCTAAATTGCCGGTTCCGTGTGAGCTGTTCCACTGCCGCAAGCCGGGAACGTTGTCTCGCCCTCGGATGCAGCGGAATGTAGTCTCGCTTCAGGCGTATTCAAATGGGCAGAGACGCTATGTTCGGACGGTGGGAGATGTCCAAAGCATGAGATCGATTTCAGCAGAATCTCGGCATCGCATTGGAGTTTTTCGAAGTTGGCGGATGTCAGGTCGATTGCACACGCGACTATGTCGGCGTGGTCCGGCGACGTGCCAGTACCGATATCGCGGAGATCGAGCCCATACCAGCGGTACAGACGCGCAACAGAGCGCTAGACGACGCCGATCAACCGTGTAGCGCCGAAGGAGAGAGCGACATTGCGTAAGGGAACAACGACATGCCTGAGGCGGTGCCGGTGCGATGGTCGGTCAGACCCGATCCCGCGAATCGCGACATTTCCCATATCGACGGTGACGAAGGAGTTCCGGGAAGACGTCACGGAGCAGATAGGGTCCTGTGGTGGGCACCAGGCGAGTGCATCCACAAACCCTGTCGTCGCCGATAGTGCGACCAGATGGACCGTATTGCCTCCGTCGGATTCATCCCATTCGCTGATGGCATCGTGTGGTACGCCCGGTATTTCCCAGTGCAGGCGCTGGACAAAGACCCGGTGACGAAAGGTTCCGAGACGGTGACGGATATGTGATGGCAGGTCGTCGAGCCTGCTGGCAACGATGTATGACATGGCCTCCTCCTCGTGTTAGCCGTTGACGCGAAGCTACCAACACCTCTGTGGTCCAGAAACTCGGAGGTTTTGGAGGGTGGTGCGGCAAGCGGGCGGGCATGCGTTGCTGTCGGCGCGTGCATGCGGCAAAGAGCGGGAAGTGCGGTCAACGGAGGAGTCAGGGCTTCAGGAAGCGCTGTACGGTTGCGCTGACAGCGGCGGCTGTCCTGCTGTACAAGTTGAGGGCCCTCATCGCCTTTGTGATGTGGTAATCAACCGTATAGGGAGTGGGAGATCCCCAGAATAAATTTCAGCCGAGCTTTCCCACGCGCGACCCACGTCAGGCATTCGCGTTGACGCGGTGTGAGGAGGTGTGACGCCCTTTTCGACGGTGTCCGCGTGAGGCGGTGCAGTTCGAAGTGAAACTGCGTGCTGATAAGGTATGCCAGCCGCGAGTTGATTGCGTCGTTGACGGAATGCAGAGGCCGACAGGTTTAAACAGCAGGATGCTGCCGCCGGGCTGGTGGACAGGGATGCTGAGTCCGCCGAGTAGTCCGGCCTCGCTCGCTTCGTCGAGTATGCGCCGCTCGGCTTTGCTCAAGCCGATGATATCCTGCCACCGGTAGGGCGCCGAATGGGTGAACGCGTCCCAGTGAACGGGATCGGTGGACGCGTAATCCCGACGCTGGTAGTGTCGCAACCACTCGTCCGGATAATGTCCGCAGATCATCTCGAACGCCGTTCGCTGGAGGCAGGTCGAACGGCTTCGCGTAACGCGGCTGATCACGTAATACGGGAAGCTGAGTGTCACGGCTGCATTGCCAAAAGATTCGACGAGCGAAGGGAGGTCGACGGCGCATGCAAAAGACATCACCACTGGTGGCGTATAAGCCTACACACTATCAGGCATGGATAAAGGCCTTTGCTGGACCCCGTTTGAACGGCGTAGAGAGACATGTTTCATTTTCGCTACCTCGGCGCTGCCCCACAGAGTCCAGAACTTCAGTGCCACACGTAAGTACAGACCTGTGCGTAACGGCAGCACGGCGTATGCGACACGTGTTTCCGGGAGTGAGGAGCCATTCGGAGGTTCGCATACAATTTCCCGGGATACAGCATCCGGCAAGACCAACTGGACGCCGCTTGCTAGCTTGTGACCGTCTACCGTCATCTGCGTATTATAATTTAGCGACCGATAGGCCGGCGTTGCAGTCCTCGACCCGGACCTATCGACTGTTCAGGAGCGTCGGGTCGCACGATTGACACGCTTGCTCTCGCGGTACACAACGGCCACGGATCAACATCAGTGTCGTCAAAACTCGTCCGCACGCGATACAAGAAAATAGCCATACTGTGCAGATGCCCGGACCATCAAAGTCCCCCGAATTGATGCGCACAGCGCCGATGGACACGTGACGGAGTCTGACGTTGCTCCATGCGACCGGCCTGCCGGCCGAATGTCACATAAGTAAATCGAACCGTCTTCGCAGCGTCTGTTGACGTTGATCACCGGCTATGTATGTTTCTGCTGATGGGGCGCTCGATTGTGCCTGGCTGATGGTAAGGCCGCCATGGCGGGGTCAAGCAGCCGCCGGAGTGCTGCCCGTGATGTACCATCGCGCGCCTGAAACGATATGGTTTGAGTTAACCCGAGGAAGTACGAGGCCAGTACGTTGACATCAGTATTGCCAGGCAGGTCTCCCTCTTGCACTCCTCTTTCAAGGCGCGCGCGAATCAAGGCGCTCGTCCTGCGCCTTGTGTTCTTGAGATAGTTCCAGATTTCGTCGTTCTCCGACAGGTTATTGACGACGCCGAGTACGAGAAGGCATCCACCGGCATCAGTTAACGTAGCGACGCAATGGTGGTTTCCAGAGCATCGCACGCAGTCCGTCGCGGGCCGTCTTCGCTCTGTTGAGTGCCAGCGGTGCTGATATAGAGGTCTACCGCTTCGCAAAAGGCAGTTTTTTTTGCTGCTGAAGGCGGCGTAGAAGCTTGGTGGATTGATGCCCATCGCTGTTGTCAGATCTACCAGCTGGGCACCTTCATACCCTTTTTCCCAGAACACTTCCATTGCGCGCTCGAGCGCGACCTTCCGATCAAAGCTTGAGGGACGTCCTCGGTGAGACATAAATGGGGTTCCAGATGTAAATTTATATTATAAAGAATAACAGAAATAATTGACGGGTCGAAATCCGGACGGGTCGAAATCCGGCTGCTGTATTTATGTAGTAATTTTTATAAAAATAGCGGCGAACATGCAGCGCCGTGAACCGGAAGGCATTGCTCGGTTGCAGTGCTATACTCGTGTTTGCGGACGCAATTAACTGTGGCATATGTCTGCGTTCAGCATGAGGAGCGATTGCAAATGAGACTCAAGGGACGGCATACACCGTCAGTGTTCCAGGTACGGGCGGTAAGAGGCGCAGTGCAGCGCAGTGCAGATAACGACGGATATTCGTGAACAGATTGCTGAAGGCACCGTGACGATTCTCAGGAAGGTGCTCACGGAAAATGATCTCAAACGGGAAGACCTGATTAGTCTGTTTTTTACGGTGACGCCGGACCTTTCCAGTGAATTGCCCCCGCTGGCGGCACAGGAAGCTGGATGGGGGAACGTCCAGATGCTTTGCGCTGCGGAATTACGCAGCCACATGATGATTCCACGAGTTGTCCGGGTTCTCGCGCACGTGCACTGGCGTAATCATCGTCGTGCTCTTCAGCACGTCTACCTCGCAGGGACGTCACCAGATCGACCCGACGGGGCCTCTCTGGGACACGCGGCTGACAGCCTACCCAGAGCGATCTTTCGGTACAAGACGGGAGCAGCACATGACCTCATCAAACAGTAACTCTGTACCGCGCAAATTGAATCATCGCTAAGACGGGCGCTGGAGCACGTTGAGCAATCACTCGGCAAAGATAACGTCAGTCGATTTGATCTCGGCGGTCCGAACGAACAGGGCTGCAGGCGGAACGTGAGTCTTTACAGACCACGCGACGTTCACGCCGTGGTTCGTCCCTCCTCCGTCGATGACGTACGGGAGGTCGTTCGCATATTTGATCGTTTCAGGCCGGGTTCGGGCCTGCATGCAATCAGTACTGGCCGCAACTGGGGCTCGGATCCTTCGAACCTGCAACAGACGGCGTAGTCACCCTAGAGCTTGGAAGCTTGCGAACGATCCGCCAGATCGACTGTGCAGCCGGCTGGGCAGTAATCGAGCCTGGTGTCACCCAGGTCGAGCTTGCCGCGGCGCTGGCAGGCACTGAAAGAATCATCAACGTCACGGCGTCCTCCGGCTACACCAGCGTTATTGGAAACGCTCTGGAACGGGGGGGGCGGCGTCAGCGAACCGAGGACCTTCTGGGGCTGGAGGTTGTGCTTCCGGATGGCGAGCTTGTTCGTGTGGGATGGTGGTCCGATACGTCGAAAAAGACGGCCGTCAACTGGCCGTCAACTCATACGGACATGGACCGTCGTTGCTTCACCTGTTCACGCAGTCGAATCTCGGCATCGTGACGGGAGCCGTTGTCAGCCTGCTTCCCAGACCGGAGAAACAGTCAGTCCTCCACCTTACGGTTTGCGCGTCATTCATTTCTAGCGATATATACGCTAAGGCGCTGAGTTGCGCAAGACCTGGTGTCAGGCGTGCTCAAGATCCATGACAGTGTTTCAACGGCGTCGTATGGCGGCGCGCCTGGCGAATACCTGGTGCTGATCTGTGTGTCAGCCCCCCCTGGCGTGTCGATGTGATTACGCGCGTGCTTCTCGAGGAAGCAGAGGAAACCGGTCTGTTTTCCAAAGTGAGCCTATCTGACCAGTCGCCGGCGTGCCACAGCGACTTTGTTCTTCAGGTCGTCGAGCACGCGTACTCGAGATCTCCTGAGCAGAACGAACACATGCTGAAGTCGGCAACGGGAACAGACGCTGACCACGTGGACTCGGAGGGAGGGGGATGGATCTTCTTTCTCGCCTTCGTTCCATTAGAGGGCCATCGGTTACGCATGCGCTGGAACTCGTTGATCAGATTTACCGCGAGAGACTGGAATCCTGGCCGGCACAACCGTCAATGCGCTCACCGCGGACGTCATCGATCTGGTGGTATCGCTCAGGTTTGCCACGACAGCCGAGGCGGTGACGCAAGCGCATCACGCGCTGGATCGTATTTACGAGCTTTTCGCAGCTGCAGGCTTTTATCCCTTCGTCTGGACGTCGACCACAGCCATTGGCGCGAAAAGCTGGCGCCGGATCCATCGGCCCCTCAACTGTCGAGAAGACTCAAGCAAGTGCTGGACCCCAATTCGATTATTGCACCCGGTCGCTACGCGCGACCGCGATCCTTGTGGAAGTAGGGCGATTTAGTATGCAGATCCAGCTATTAGAACGACAGGTTAATGGGATGTACCTGCCACGGCCCGTGGAATCCTCGCTCGAGCGCGCGAGATCGTCCCGCTGCTGCGGGAGAATTCCGCACGCGTGGAAGAAAGCCGCTGCCTTACCGTTCCTCGTGAACCTCCTGCAGAATTCGGGGGTATTCAGGGCTGCGATGCCGCAGGCGTGGGGCGGTCCCGAATTGACCTCGATGCAACAGACGGAGCTGGTCGAGACCATCGCGACAGGCGATGTGTCCGCAGCCTAGTGCAGCATGATCGGGATGGACTCTGGCATCTATTCCGGATTCCTTTCCGACCAGGCTGTACGTGAACTGTATCCCCGTCTGGATATGGCCAACTCGGGATGGATTCTCCGCAAGGCCTTGCAGACCGGGTACCGGGCGGGTTCAAGGTAAGTGGGAACTAGCGATTTGGCAGTGGAATCACGTACTGCGACTTACTGGTCGCCGGTTGTCTCGTGTTCCGCGACGGGATGCCGGAGCTCGATCCGGTATCGGGCGCGCCGGACTATTGGCGGATCATCGTATCCAGGCCTTCGGAATTTGTGATTTCGGATACGTGGCATACCACTGGCCTGGCCGGTAGCGGCAGCCTTGATTACTCGGTCAAGGATCTTTTTCTTTTTGTTTTGAAGAGCACAGCTTTTCGTTTTCCCAACCGTTCAGGGAGGGGCCGCTTCATAGTGCTCCAGATGCAATCTTGAGAAAAATGTCAGGCGTGCCTCTTGGCATGGCACGCGCGTGCCTCGCTACGTGCGTGGCCTGGTTCCCGACCGGACAGACCGGGAAACCAGAGTGCGATAGACGGACGATTTTCGGGTCCAGTCCGCGATAGCTCGCGCCGAGATGGAGCTGGCTGCTGCAGGGGCGAGCGTCTACTCCAGTCTGGAAACTCAATGGGAAAAGTTGGCGTCCGGCGAGGAGTTTTCGACTAGTGACAGAGTTTCAACGGCGCTTGCGCGTTATTACGCGTTTCGGACGTGCCGCAGCATTGTCCAGTCTATGTACGACCTTGTCGGTGGCCCCTCAGTCTATAAAATAAAAGATCGTCGATGGATCGGTGGCTCCGGGATGCCGAGACAATGTGCCAGCAGCACGCTGTCGCGCAGGATTCCATCCTCCAGCTTGCAGGGAATGTTCTCGTCGGTGGCAAGTCCACCAGCCCGTTCTTTTAATGCTCCTCACAGGGCAACACGGGGATACATCATGTCCGACAGATTGAAAGTAGTGCTGTTCACCGAAGTCAACTCAAAACTGGGATCACCATTTCTTCGCGTGCTTTCTGCTCACCCATTAATCGATCTCGTGGCCGTCGTCACGTCGCCGAACGAAGTCGTATGTAACTACTTCGTGAACGACGAAAAACAGGTTGACGTCGAAACCGAATCACAGGCACTTGGCATAGACGTGCTGCGCCCGCGGCGGGTTGGCGATCCGGAAGTCGCAGGGGCTCTGAAGAGGATGGAACCCGACTATTTTATTGTCGCCAACTTCCAGCAATTGCTGAGGTCTGAACTCCTTTCCATACCACGCATCGCCGCCATCAATTTTCATCCGAGCCCACTGCCTCGCTACGCAGGGCTCGCGCCGTTCTTCTGGATAGTGCGCAACGGAGACCGTCGGAGTGCAATCAGCGTCATCAAGATGGATGAGGGTCTCGATACGAGGGTCTCGATACCAGACCGATCATTATACAGCGGCAGTTCCGCCTGACGGAGCATGAAACAAGCCTGAGCCTTCGAACGTTTCAGGAAAAGCAGAATGTCCTGATGCTGCTGGACCTGATCTCGTCGTTGGCCAGTGGATCATTCACCTGTGTGCCACAGGATCTAGGCAATCGCACTTACTATGGTCGTCCCACTGAAAGCGAATTATCTGCTCGACTTCGGCCAGAGTGCCCATGTAGTCCTGAATCACGTCAGAGCCGGATATCGCCATCCAGGAGCGCATTTCTTTCTCGAAGACGAGACGCGCGTCGTGGTGTTGTCTGCGACGCTGGTGAGCGAGCCTCCGCAAGCCACAACTTCCCGGACGGATTCTGCGCAGGGACGACAGGACCTATGTCGCAGCGGCAGATCAATGGTTACAGTTACTGACGGTCGAAGTGCAGGGGGTTGAGGCACCTGTCGCTGCTCTGGACCTACCGGATACCTGTCTTGAGACATCCGAAATCCCCGTCGACAGCGTGCTCCTCAGTGTGAGTGAGCAGGAATTCAGCCGATCAATTTCGAACTAGAGGAGACGTGAAATGGATACGACCGGTGTACGCACAACTGAGTAGCCGTCCGATCCATTGAGGTACGCATTCCTGCCGTCCGGAGTTGGGACCAAAGTCTGGATGAGTGGCGATGAATACCAGATCCTGCGCGACGCACGAAACAGTGGGAACGCGATGACGCTCATTGATGCGCTGGTTCCGCCCGCCGGTGGCCCACCAGCGCATTCGCATCATGACTTCGACGAACTGTTCTTTGTTCTGGACGGGGAACTCTAAATCATGGCTGATGGAGAGGTTCATCACGTCGAGGCCGGTGGACGCGTGTTTGTCCGGCGAAATGTGCCGCACGCGTTCGTCAACCGAACCGATCGTCCTGTGCGCATGCTCATCTTCTATACGCCGGCGGGAGTCGAGGAATTCTTTCTCTCGGAGGGGCGGCCGGCAATTGAGGGGATTGCCCCGCCAGCGGTAAACGAGGCAAACACAAGGAGGGAAATAGAGATCGCTTCCCGTCATCACATCGATCAGGCAATACACGTGGGCACTGATGAGAGCCCCTGCGCCAAGGGAGGGGAAACGTAACATGACTGACTCGAAACTCGAGCGTACCGGGTCAGGTGATCGCTGACAAAGGCGATTCCTTCCTGCCTTTCGCAATTTATGTTCTGGGGTTTGGGATCTTCGCGATGGTGACGAGCGAGTTTCGGGTCAGCGGCATGATCACGGTCATGGCTACCGATCTCACAGTGAGCCGAAAATTGGCTACCTAGTGTCGATCTATGCGTTCGCCATGGCACGCGGTGGACCGCTGCTGGCGGTGGAGCGAACATCTAACCGCAGGGTGGCTTAACGTATCGTAAGTGCTCGATTTTCGGCGTTTATCGGCAGCGGTACGAGAGAGGAGCACGGGTTGAGAGAGGAGGCACGGGT
>CALNPU010000174.1 GCA_940588625.1 uncultured Caballeronia sp. | reverse complement strand
CGATGCCGTCGGCCCGCGAAGGTCCGCTTAACCTTTCTTGTTCCCACAACTCACGGGGGGAGACGTTCATTCCATTCTTGAAGGAAGCGGTACGCGGCACGATATCGCTTGAACAGAATGGCAAGTCATACAAGCTCAACGATAAAACCGCGACGCTGATCGTGCGTCCGCGCGGCTGGGATCTGGATGAAAAACACGTGACCGTGGATGGTCAGCGTGTATCGGGTAGCATCTTCGACTTCGCACTGTTCCTGTTTCACAACGCAAAAGAGCAACTGGCTCGCGGCGCGGATCCGTACTTCTATCTGCCTAAGCTGGAGAGCCATCTCGAAGCGCGCTTGTGGAACGAGATTTTCGTGGCGGCGCAGGAGATCGTCGGCGTGCCGCGTGGCTCGATTCGCGCGACCGTGCTGATCGAAACCATCCTCGCCGCGTTCGAAATGGACGAGATCTTGTACGAGCTGCGCGAGCATTCGTCGGGGCTCAATGCCGGCCGTTGGGACTACATCTTTTCGGCGATCAAAAAGTTCAAAAACGACGCCAATTTCTGTCTCGCTGATCGCGCGAAGATCACGATGACCGTGCCGTTCATGCGCGCCTATGCATTGCAATTGCTGAAGACGTGTTACCGGCGCCAGGCACTGGCTATTGGCGGCATGAGTGCGTTGATTCCGATCAAGAACAACTCGCAAGCCAAGGACAAAGCCATGGGCGGTGTGCGTTCGGACAAGGCGCGCGATGCAGGCGACGGTTACGACGGCGGCTGGGTCGCGCATCCGGGCCTCGTGCCGATCACAATGGAAGAGTTCGTGAAGTGCTCAGTGACAAGCCGAACCAGATCACGAAGCAACGCGAAGACGTACAGTTCACGGCTGCCGACCTGCTCGATTTCCGTCCCGAAGACCCGATCACTGAAGGCGGCGTGCGCGGCAATATCAACGTGGGGATCCACTATCTTGGATCGTGGCTCGCGGGCAATGGCTGCGTGCCGATCCACAACCTGATGGAAAACGCGGCGACCGCGAAAATTTTGTGCTCGCAAGTCTGGCAATGGATTCGCTCGCCGAAAGGCAAACTCGACGATGGCCGCAAAGTAACCGCCGAGATGGTTCGCGCCTTCACGCAGGAAGAGCTGGTCAAGGTGAAGGAAGTCGTATCCGGCGACACCGCACCGTATGACCGGGCAGCAACGATTTTCGAAGCGATGTCGACATCGGATACGTTCGCGGAGTTCTTGACGTTACCGCTTTACGAAGAGATTTAAGACCTTTCGCTGATCTTCGATAAAAAGAAAGCCGCTCTGGAATTCAGGGCGGTTTTTTTATCGGCGTTGAACAATCATTGCCTTGCTCGTCGATAAACAACCCAGTCGCCGTTATTGATACGCAGCAAACCCTCCACCGCCTCTTCGCCGACCAGATAAACCGACAATCGAGAACCTGCGCGCGACCGTCTATCTGAGCCGTCACCGGCCACCATTCGCTGCGGTACAAGCCGATGACACCCGGCACGACCTCTTCGATTTCATCGAGCACGGGCACGAGTGTTTCATCAATTCGATAGAGATCGCCACGCACCGGCCCTGCTGCGGAATCGAACTTATGCGGTCTACGAACCGATCAGCACCGGCGCGGCGATCCCGTGGCGCTCCGCCGCGAGGCGAATATCGTTGCTCTCGCCCGCCCGCAGCGTGCCGTAGACGAATACGTGTTGCATGCGTTCCATTCTTTCCATAAAGATACAACGCGCATTATGCCAAGCGTATGGACCAGCCTTTTATGTCACGACAGCACGGCAAGCGAAACACGTCCGGCGCCCGGTTTCACAGCCAAGCCCACCCGATGCCTTTAATATAACGGTGGAGGAGCGCTTAAAAACCATGTTTACGCCAACCGATCAACCGCTGCAGCCGCTGGAACCAGAAGAAGTCGAGCATCTCGACGTTCCGGCAGAGTCGTTGCCTACGCCATCCCATCCGCGTGCGTTTGCGGCCCGTGCCGGGCCGGTGTCAGAATCGCGCGGCACACGCACGCGTGGGCGCAGGTCGCGTGCACGACGCGGGGCGTATTACGGATCGCAGCCGAGGGGGGAACGTGAAATGGTGCCGCCATCGCGGGCCATCTGGGTCCCACCAAACGTGACGCATGAAGTGGTGATCGTGGAGGACGCGTTTCTGCGGACGCTGTATATAGACGCGAGCGTGGTGCCACCGGGACTGGATGCGTGCCGCGTGGTCAAAGTGTCGCCGCTGTTGCGCGAGGTGGCTGTTGCGCTGGACGATCTCACTATTTCCGCGAACGCGAGCGGCTGTTCGGCATGCTCCCACTCGATGAAATCACGTGCTCGCGGCCGCTGCCCCTCTCCATCCCGATGCCCACCGACAAACGCCTGCTGGCACTATGCGAAGCCGTTCTCGCCGACCCTGCTTCCACGGATTCGCTCGAACACTGGGCAACGCTCGCTGGCACAAGCACTCGCACAATCGCGCGTTTGTTCCGGCGTGAACTCGGCGTGAGTTTTTCGCAATGGCGTCAGCAGGCAGTGCCTGGCACGCGCGATTCCGTTATTGAGCCAGGAACGACCGCTTGCACAAGTTGCGTTGCTGCTTGGCTACCAAAGCCAGAGCGCCTTTTCCGCGATGTTCAGACGTGCGTTTGGTGAGAGTCCGAGAGCATTCTTTGTCCGTGACGGCGAACCGCGAGACGATAGTCATACCGGCGCACCCGACGAGCGCTGAGGCACTAAACGCCGCGCCCATATGCCGGCTCGCGCCGAATTGCGCGAGCCGCGAACCCGCGGTTTTATAACCCATGCGGATATAGAGGCGGGCAGCGGGGTTATCGACGAATACGCGCAACTGCGTCTCGGTTAATCCGCGTGCGCGCGCCTAGCGGTGCGCAGTATCGAGGAGAAATGTTCCCGCGCCCGTCCGACGCCAACCTTCTACCACTTGTACGTCGCGGATGTGCAGCGACTGGTCTTCTTCCGTGACGCGCATCACGCCAATGGCCTGGCCATCGCACTCGATACAAAGTTTTCCGACTCCCGCGAGCTACCCAGGGAAAAGATCGCTGCGCCACACGAGATTGTGGCGGCGGTAGTAGCCGTTCATGCTGTTGCGCGTAAGCGCCTCGGCGAACGAAAAATCGTCCATCGACGCCAGGCGCAACTGAAACGGCGAGAGAGCTTCGGTGGGATCGAGCATTGCGCAATGAAAGCACTGAATCAAGTCATTAACACTAAGTCAGCGCGGAGCGCGCTGGCAATGGAGAGTTTTACGAGCGTGTACGTTCGATGGCACGCACGCCACACGTTCAACAGAATGCAACGGGATGACCGGTCGGAGGAAGCGCGGGGACGGTCGGGAAAAGAGAGAGAAAACGCGACGCACAAAAAACGTGGACGAAAAAAATCCAGCTTAAGCTGGATTTTCTTTTACAACTTGTTGGCGGAGCGGACGGGACTCGAACCCGCGACCCCCGGCGTGACAGGCCGGTATTCTAACCAACTGAACTACCGCTCCACTTCTTTCCATCAGTTCGTGATGGTTGGTTGACTCATCAAACTTGCAGCGCTTCTAGTAGCCGCCGATGTTTTGGCGTCCCCTAGGGGATTCGAACCCCTGTACTCACCGTGAAAGGGTGATGTCCTAGGCCTCTAGACGAAGGGGACATTAACTTTTCAGTTAATGTCTTTTACTCTTTTCGCTTAAATCCTGACTGGCTTCTGATTAACTTCGATTAACACTTCTTTCTCAATCGCTTGATACTTATTAATAATCAATTTCATGTCAGGCGAAGGACGACATTATAAACAGCTTTGTCTTGAGAAGCTTTTTTCCGACACTCTGGCGCTTTAAAAAGCTTCGTTTCCGTTCTGTGGTGGAGGTAAGCGGGATCGAACCACTGACCTCTTGCATGCCATGCAAACGCTCTCCCAACTGAGCTATACTCCCCCCTTGCAGGACAGGACCAAAATAATTCTAAAGGGCACTTTTGAAGTTGTAAATACCTTTTAGCCCAGCATTCGAAAATAGTTCGTCCTTAGAGTGCGAACTCGGGGCGCAAACCAACCGGACACCGTTCCCGCCGATGCCCATGCTCTGCTCTCCACCCCCGTTCAGGCAATACCCTTGTCGAGCCGGGACAGCACCGTCTCGCGTCCGAACAGCATCAGCACGGCGTCGATAGACGGTGTGTGCGTGGTACCCGCTACCAGCAAGCGCACCGGCATGGCGAGATGCGGCATCTTGAGCTTGTGGCTCGTGAGCGTGGCCTTGAACGCAGCCGAGATTGCATCCTTGCTCCACTCCACTTCGCTCAGCGCCTGCCGCAAGTCGGCGAGCGCGGGACGCACGGTTTCGGTGACATGCTGCGTGAGCGCGGCGGGATCGATCACGGGCTCCTGATAGAAGAACATGGCGGCGTTATCGGCAATTTCCTTTACCGTCGACGCGCGGTTCTTCAGCAAACCGATCACGAGCTCGAGCGACGGCCCTTGCTCGATCATGGCGGCGTCGATACCCAGCTCGGCCAGAAAGGGCTTTGTGAGCGTTTCGAGCCGTGCGTTATCGGCTTCCTTGATGTAGTGCGCGTTCAGCCAGTTCAACCGGTCCGGATCGTATTGCGCCGGCGACTTGCCCAGATGATCCGGGTCGAACCATTCGACAAACTGTTCGCGCGAGAAAATCTCCGCGTCGCCATGCGACCAGCCGAGCCGCGCCAGATAGTTCAGAACCGCTTCCGGCAAATAACCGCTATCGCGATAACCCATCACGCTCATCGCGCCATGGCGCTTGCTCATCTTCTCGCCCTGCTCGTTGAGCACGGTCGGCAAGTGCGCATACACCGGCACTTCGCCGCCCAGCGCGCGCAGGATGTTGATCTGGCGCGGCGTGTTGTTCACGTGGTCGTCGCCGCGGATCACGTGGGTGATCTTCATGTCGAGATCGTCCACGACCACACAGAAGTTATAGGTGGGCGTACCGTCCGGGCGAGCGATCACGAGGTCGTCGAGTTCGTCGTTCGAGATTTCGATCGTGCCCTTCACCGCGTCGTCCCAGCTCACTACGCTACCCAGCGGATTGCGAAAGCGAATGACAGGCGAAACACTTTCCGGAATGGGCGGCAACACCTTGCCCTCTTCCGGGCGCCACGTGCCGTCGTAACGCGGCTTTTCATTGGCCGCGCGCTGGCGTTCACGCAATGCGTCCAGTTCTTCTGTCGACATGTAGCAGTGGTAGGCCAGGCCCTGGTCGAGCATCTGCTTTAGCACTTCGCGGTAGCGGTCCATGCGCTGCATCTGGTAGATGGGGCCTTCGTCGTACTCGAGGCCGAGCCATTCCATGCCTTCAAGGATGGCATCGACGGATGCGTCAGTCGACCGCTCCAGGTCGGTATCCTCGATGCGCAACACGAAAACGCCCTTCATCTTGCGCGCGAACGCCCACGGATAAAGCGCGGAGCGAATGTTGCCGAGGTGGATGAAGCCTGTCGGGCTGGGAGCGAAACGGGTACGGACTTGGGTCATGTGCGGTGTGCTCAATAGCTCAAATGCGCGTGCCGGCACGGGAGGAGTCTGGCAAGCGATTCATCGGGGACCGGCTTCGGCGCGTCTTCTGGACGAACGTTGCGAGTGGTCGAAATGAGTGTGAATTATACCCACCGGGCGCTTTTGGCCCGCTTTCCCAGCCCATCCTGTTTTATCATGTACGCTATCACTGGATGGCTTAACCAAGCGGCTAATAACCAGTCTGCATGGACGGCCTCCACGCTCGTCCCCGTTGCATCGCAGGAGAACTCCTTGAAAACATCGTCGCCCTCGCTTTCGTCGCTGCCCCAATTGTCACGGCGCGCGTTTTCTCTCGGCTGCAGCACATCGGCCGTGCTCACGGCCTGCACCACGACGACAGGCTCCTCCATCGCCGTCACGCCGACCGCGCCGCCAACACCACCGGCCACCAGTACACTCCAGCGGCCTGTGCGGATCGGCTTGGCACTGGGCGGCGGCGCGGCCCGCGGGTTTGCGCACGTCGGTGTGATCAAGGCGCTCGAAGCGCGCAACCTGAACGTGGACCTGCTGAGCGGTACGAGCGCGGGGTCGGTGATCGCGGCGTTATCGGCGTCGGGCATGAGCGGTATTGCCATCAACAAGCTCGCGCTGACCATGGACGAAGCGTCGATCAGCGACTGGGCAATGCCGTTTCGCGCACGCGGCTTCCTGCAAGGCGTCGCGCTGCAAAATTATCTGAACAAGATGCTCGATAACCGGCCAATCGAGAAGATGGTAAAACCGCTCGGCATTGTTGCGACGAACCTGAAAACCGGCCAGCCGATCCTGTTCCAGCGAGGTAATATCGGCATTGCCGTGCGCGCGTCGTGCAGCGTGCCGTCCATCTTTGAGCCGGTAAAGATCGGCGGCCACGAGTACGTGGATGGCGGCCTGGTGAGCCCGGTGCCAGCGTCGTTCGCACGCAAGATGGGTGCGGATTTTGTGATCGCGGTGGATATTTCGGCGCGTCCCGAGACGGGGTTGACGCAAAGCTCGTTCGACGTGCTGATGCAGACCTTCACGATCATGGGCCAGACCATCACAGCGTACGAACTCGATAAATACGCCGACTTCGTCATCCGCCCAAACCTTGCCGCCATGAGCGGCAGCGACTTCGGCCAGCGCAATGCGGCGATCCTGGCCGGCGAGGAAGCGGTCGCTAAGATCTGGCCGGAAATGCAACCGCAAATGGCGGCAAAAGGCGCTACCGTTTGATCAAACGGTAGCGCTTCTTGCCCTCGCAAAACCAGGCGGCTCAGCGCAACGCCTTGACCTTCGCGCCAGTTACGTCGCCCAGCTAGCCGCCCCAGCCTGAACGCAGGTAGTTGGCCAAATTTGCGAGTTCGTCGTCGCTAAGCGTGGCGGCAAATCCCGGCATTGCCTGTATGCTTTCCGTGCCCGCGAATTCAGGGGCGTCCACGCCATCGAGCATTGCGACGATCAGGTTGTGCGGATCGCCCTGTGACGCAGCGTCGAATGCCCTTGCATCGATACCGCCACGTGAGGTTTGCCCTCCCCCTCGCGTCCATGACACCCCGCACACACGGCAACATAGCTTGCCCGCCCGGCCGCCACTTGCGTGGCATCGGCGGAACCCGGTTGCACCGGCGTGGGTGGAGGCGGCGCATCGTCGATGCATATAGGTCGACAACGCGCGCAAATCGCCCGGGCTCAGGTACTGGGTGCTCAGCATCGCCACCTGATGCATCTCGCCGAACGCTGGGCCCTGGCGGCTGATTCCAGTTGCGAAGAATGTCTGCAAGTCGGCGCTGGTCCAGCCACGCGCGACCAATTCTGCAGGCATGATATCTGGCGGCTCGACACGGCCGAGCGTCGAACCCTGCAGCGCCTTCGCGCCGTTCATCTGCCCGAACGCACCACGCGGCGTGTGGCATTCGGCACAGCGACCCAGCGCATTGGCAAGATAGCGTCCGCGGTTCCAGTCAGTCGTGCTTCCCACCGACGCATCCGGCAACGTGTCCTTGAGGAACAGCATGTTCCAGAACATCACGGCAACCCGCACGTTGAACGGGAACTTCAAATCGGGCTCGTAGTTCGGTACAGCCGCTGACTTCTGCGTTATCAGATGGCGTAGATAGCGTTGCTGTCGGCGCGTGACATCGTCCGGTAAGACGTGTGGGCATCGCCGGGTAGAGCTGCTTGTCAGGCGCCACGTCATCGTGCAGGGTCTTGTATGTAGAACTGCGCGGCACTCCACTTGCCGATGCCATGCACCGGGTCAGGCGTGATATCATAGAAGTTAAAGTTATCGAAGGGGGGTGACGCGAGCAGCTTCACGCCGCCGGCAAACGGGTGCGCCGCCGGTAATCGTGTGACAGGCGGCGCAATCGGCCGCCTATCGCAAGATAGCGGCCGCGGGCGATCTGCTCGGCAGCCGAATCATGCGTGGAAGCCACCGGTTCATCAGGACGTTCGCTGCAAGCCGACAGTGCGGCAGCGCTTAGTGCAAGCGCGTCGAGGCGAAGTGAAATTGCCCGATTCATGCGGAATCCTTAACAAGTCCAGGTGTACTCAGCACAACGTCCCTGACCGCCTCGTAGTAGCGCACGTAGCCGGTGTGCAGCGGCAGATGTGATCATCAAGCGCTTTCGTGATCTCGTGCTCCACCGATTCTTTGATAATCGGCTTGCGCTTCAGCCGCTCGATCAACACCGTCGCCGCATTGACGAATCCCGGTGTGCAGTAGCTGTGAACGGGCGGTCAGAGAGCGACGCCAGATGGCGGCGCCGATCGGAAATGCGAAACGATCTTGTTCTGCAGGCC
>CALNPU010000173.1 GCA_940588625.1 uncultured Caballeronia sp. | reverse complement strand
CTCCATTCACTCCACTGCGTCCCACGATAGTTCACACGAACCCCAATGCCAGGACTTTTGCAGAGTTTCCTTAGCATGCAATGTCCACGCGTCAACTGGACAAAAACACTCGGTATCAGAGGGGCACGACCGACCTTCCAGGTCTGATCCGGGGCTGAAAATGATTCAGTCGCAGTGAGGTATCGAGTCAAGCAATTTCAGAATACAAAGGATTACTTATCAATTGATTGAGCAGTAGCCCGACTTGAATAAGCTGCAACAACGCAACTTGACGCTGAAACAATGGCATCGGCAAAAAATGCTGTCGTGCGGCAACCGTGATGCGCACTGGATCGATAAGCATTGCGCAAAACGATCTAACGCAGGTGGAGTCGATGGGCTAGATTGAGAAACCTGCGCGCTCGCGCCAGCTTGCCCTCAATGCCTCTTTAACTGCACCCAAGGATTTTCGACATGACACAACTGCCCCCTGTCGCGCTATCGGTTGGAGCGGATTACGACAGTGTCGCCAGCCGCTTCAGGCCCATCTTCGAACGCATTGCTACAGGCGTGGTCGAGCGCGACCAGCAAAGGACCTTGCCCTACGATCAGATCGCAGAGCTCAAGCAAGCGGGCTTCGGTGCGCTGCTTGTGCCGGTATCGCATAGCGGTGCAGGCGTTTCCATCAAGCAATTGTTCCGTTTGCTGATCGAACTCGGCGCCGCCGATTCGAATCTTCCGCAGGCACTACGTGGCCACTTTGCTTTCGTCGAAAACATAGTCAACGCACCCGCCAGCGCCGAACGCGACCAGTGGTTCGCGCGCTTCGTAAGCGGCGACCTGTTCGGCAATGCGTGGACAGAAGTTGGCGACATCGCGTTGGGCAGCGTCATCACCAAAGTAGCCAAGCACGGCGACCGCTGGATCCTGAACGGCGAGAACTACTACAGCACGGGCAGCATTTTCGCGGACTGGATCGACGTTTATGCGCAGCGCGCTGAAGCTGGCAGCGACGTGATTGTCGCGCTGGCCGCGCAGCAACCGGGCGTGACGTTGAGCGACGACTGGGACGGTTTCAGTCGCGCACCACGGGCAAGTGGCACCACGGTGTTCAAGGACGCGGTGGTGGAACCGGGCATATCGCCGACTTCGCGCAGCGCTTTAAATATCAGACCGCGTTCTATCAACTATTCCATCTGGCGACGCTGGTCGGCATCGCCCGGACGGCTGGGCTCGACGCGGCAGCCGAAGTGCGTGCACGCAAGCGCATCTATAGCCACGGCAATGCGCCGCATGTCAGCCAGGACATTCAGATTCAGCAAGTGGTCGGCGAGATTGCGGCTTGGGCGGCTTACGCCGCGGAAGCCATCGCGTTGCGCGCAACGGAACCTGCGCAACGGGCGTATGAAACGCATTTTGCCGATGATATCGAGGCTGAAATAGAGTCGGCTAAAGAACAGATCGTGTTGACGAAGCTTGCTTGCGTTGCGCACCTCGACTCATCTTTTCAATGCGCTTGGTGCATCGGCTATTGGCGGGGGCAAGGCGCTTGATCGTCATTGGCGCAATGCACGCGCAGTCTCGTCGCATAACCCGATTGTGTACAAGGGTGTACAAACTCGTTGGCGACTAGTCGATCAACCAGAAAGAGCCTATCTACGCCTGGAGTATCAGCACAGGACCGAGATCGGTGTAAATGCTCGAACGCTTACAAAAACGCGTGTTCCCGCTCGCGCCAGATAAACGCTCACGGCACATAGGCCTACCCGCCTTTCGCCTCGAGATGAGCCTTGAGCACATCGATGAACACACGCACCTTCGGCGCCGGATAACGTGTCGACGGAAAGATAGCGTGAATGTCCGCGGGCGGCGATGACCACGCCGGCAGCAAACGCACCAGCCGTCCCGCCGCCACATCTTCTCTGATCGAGAAATTCGTCAGGTAAAAACCACGCCGCCGGCCAATGTTGCTGCGCGACAGTAGGTGCGGTGTCGGCGAGAAACCCGCACTGAAGCGCACAATCCGCTTCCCGCCACGGGTGCTTTCGAGCGGCGCAACCAGCGGCTTCTGTAAAGCGGACATGCCGACGAACGGCAATTTCGCAACCGCTTCAAGCGTAGTCGGCTTGCCCCACTGGGCAACGAATCCGGGACTCGCGACGAGCCATTTGACGAAACCGCCGATCTTTACCGCTCGATGACTCGAGTCCGCCAGCCGCCCGAGCCGGATCGCGACATCAACCCCTTCTACGACCAGATCCACCTGACGGTCAGGCGTGGTCCGCACGAGCAGGGTCGTGCCGACCTCGGCCTCGAGACGCTGCATGTGCGTGCTGACCATGGTCTTCGCGATCCCGAGACGGTCGGCCCCGACCGTCAGCGAGCCCGCCTCGACCACCGCCGCGAAAACCACCAGCCGGTTAAGGTTAACAGCGCTCAGGCTCGTCATGGGATTGACCACTTTAAGAGGATTGTCTAACCATCATTAGACGTCTTCTCGTGCGCTGCGCAGAGCTACATGCTGACTTCATCGGAACACCGGTTCAAACCTTTTAGAGTCCATCATGCCTACACTGCCCAAGCCTCTCCAGCCCATACGTCTCCATACCACGCTGCTGTCCGGACATGGGCATCGGGCGAAGCTTTTTCTGATGCTGCTCGATCTGCCGTTCACTATAATCGAACTCAACATGAAAGCCGGGGATAACCGCAAGCCGGCGCATCTGGCACTGAATCCGTTCGGCGAAGTACCGGTACTACGAGACAGCCAAGAAGATGGCGGAAGACCTTTTCGCGGACATCGCCGCCTATTCGTACATCGCTCATGCGCCCGAAGGCGGCATCTCGCTTGAACCGTACCCGCATTTGCGCGCGTGGCTGAAACGCGTCGAGGCGCTACCGCGTTTCGTGCCAATGCCGCGACCAAGGCCAGCTTGCTCGCCGCGGCCACGTAAGAGTCCTTGCAGCACACGCTCCGGTTCTATATCGAGAACATCATGTCCGCTCTTGCACCAGCTCCTGTCGCTGCGCCGCCTTCGGGCTGGCGTGCTGTGGAATCGCCGCTCCATGCCGGTGAACTCGCCGCGCAAGAACGTGCGGGGGGTGCGCGAGCGGATGAACGTCGACGCGCGTCGCGGGATTCGCGACTACATGCCTGAGCAACATCACCTGTTCTTTGCGGAACAGCCGTTCATGGTGTTCAGTGGAGTGGATAAAACGGGACAGCCGTGGGCCACGTTGCGAATCGGTGCGCCGGCCGGGTTTTATCTCGACGCCGAATGAACGCGCACTGCGTATAGCCCCGGACGTAGCCTGGCAGGCGATCCGCTTGGCCAAACGTGGCAGGTCGAATCGGTCATCGGTGGACTCGGCATTCAGCTCGCTACTCGCCGGCGCAATCGTGTGAATGGTGTCATCATCGCCATCGACGACCAGGCGATCACCGTTGCGGTAAGCCAGAGCTTCGGCAACTGCGCCAAGTACATCCAGAGCCGTACGCCTGTCGAATTTAGCGCGGGAAAAGGGTCAGAACCTCCGGTTGTTTCAAATCGTCTGAACGATGCCGCCCGCGCGAACACATCGAGCAAAGCGGGAATGGGACGCGGTGCCGACGTCGCATCGTGGCGGCAAGCCGGGGTCTATTCGCATCGACGATGACCGGAAGCTGACCACGCCGGATTTCAGCGGCAATCTGTTCTTCAATACCATCGGCAACCTGATGCACGATCCGCGCGCGGGGTTGCTCGTGATCGACTTCGACAGCGGCGATTTGCTGTATCTGGCTGTGGATGCCGAGATCGTTTGGGAAGGGCCGGAACTCGATTCATTCGACGGCGCCGAGCGCTTGATCCGCTGGCGTGTGCATGAGGTGCGTCGCACGGCGCGTGCGTTGCCCATGCGCTGGTCGGGCGTGCAATATGCACCGCAGCTTGCGAAGCTCGGAAGCTGGAATGAGTCGAAGATCACGCAAGCAGCAACGAACACGTGGCGCAAGTTGAAGGTCACCAAGGTTAGCGACAAAGCCCCCGGCGTGCGGTCGTTTTATTTTCAAGCCGCTGACGGATCAACGCTTCCTGCCTACGAGCCCGGCCAGTTCCTGCCAATCCGGCTGCACGTTCCGGGGCTCGCAGCACCGTTGATAAGAACCTATACCCTTTCCGATGCGCATAATGACCGCTATTATCGGATCATGGTAAAGCGCAAGGGTGCCGCGTCGACGTGGCTGCATGAGCACGTCGAAACAGGAATGGAGATCGAGGCCAAGGCGCCGGGTGGGGCTTTCATACTTGACCGCACGAGCGACCGTGCAGTGGTCCTGCTATCTGCCGGCATTGGCATTACGCTGATGATCGCCATGCTGAACAGCTTGCTCGCCGACAAGAGCGGGCGTGCACAGCCCGAGCACATTCATTTCATCCACGGTGCTCGCCGGTCAGAAGAACATCCGTTCGCCGACGAACTCAAGGCTGCCGAGCAAGCGAATTCGAATCTCTCGGTGCATCTGCGCGCGAACCAGGTTGATGTTACTCACGGAGCGGACTCATCCGCTGGACGGGTTGATATTGCGTATCTCAAAAGTGTGCTGCCGTTTGGCGATTACGATTTTTACTTGTGCGGCGCCGGCTCGTTCATGCAGGACATGTACAGCGGTTTGTGCTCGCTCAACATCGCCGACGACCGGATTCGTTTCGAGGCGTTTGGACCGGCGAATGTCAAGCGGACAGCAAGCGCTGCGCCGGCATTGACTGTCGCGAAGCCTGTTGTTCCCCGTGACCTTGAGCGGTCATCGAAGGTCGTGTTCATGCGTACACATCGCAACGCGCAATGGTCCCCGGAAGACGGAAGCCTGCTGGAATTTGCGGAGGCGAACGGCGTGGAGGTTGCGTCGATGTGCCGGTCCGGTGTGTGCGGTACGTGCGCGACGCGCGTGCTGTCGGGAGACGTGACGTACCCCATACCGTGTGAAGGAGAGATCCCTGCGGGACAGGCGTTGATATGCAGCGTAATACCCGCGAGGATGGGTTCGGGTGAAGAGAGTCAACCGTCGTACTGACCTGTGAGCGAGGCGTGCCGGACTCAAATAATCAGAAGAAAATGAAGTCGTCGTTGCTGTCGGAGAGTGCGCTTAATATGCGCTGGAACCGGTAGCTGCGAACGAGTCCGGCAAGGCCGATCCGATGATAACGAGCAGCCATGCACGCGTAATCCGGCGTGCGTGGGTTGCGGATACCGTCGGCGAAGATCGGGAGTGCGTCGCGGTCTTCCATGCTGAAGGCGCATTTAACCGCTGCGTTGTCAGGCAGCATCGAAGCCATGACCTCGGCGAATTCGGTGGTCCCGAAACGCTGCTCGCCGACTCCCTCTTCCACGTCAATGCGGCCCGCATTGTGCGTATCGTAGAGATCGATAACGAGCTGTGCATGGTCCGCGCCAAGACCGGCGCGCAGCAGCATGGCCGGCCATTCATCGCGCGGTACTTCATACGCGCCGATTTCACGCCCGCTCGCATTGCCGAGCGCGCGGGCGACATCGAGCGCAGAGACTCGTCGCAGACCTTCAATGCTGACTATCCCGCGCGGCTCCCCGGGCAGCAGTTCTGCCGCGAGCAGCCCCACGTCCTGCGCCGCGACTGTCGGAAGGCGTTTGCTCAACGGATGATGCAGGCTCGGCAACTTACCCGTTGCCAGTGCGATAGGTATCACGCGTGCCCAGTTCTGCATATGTTCCGCTGCGCGCAACAATGTCCGGTTTTGAACCGCTGCTTGCAACTGGTTTTTCAAGGACATGAAAGAGCAAGGTGATGCCAGTACCCTGATCCAGTTCCGCGCCATAGTCGGACAGCGCGAGTACGTGAGGGGGCGGATTGGCGCGCAATGCATCGGCTGCGACTTCAATCATGCGACGCATCGTGCCGCCGAGGTGTGCGTCACCGATCAGGACCGAACACAGGATCTGCACCGCATCCGCACCCTCTATCGCTCTTGCGACCGATGCCGGGTTCGTCAGATCGGCAAGCGCGATCTCGCAGCCCATCCGCGCGAGGTGCTCACCCTGAGCTTCGTTTCGTACCACGGCCCTGACCGCATGGCCTGCATTGCGAAGCGATGCAGCGCTCACGCGCCCTACTTTGCCTGATGCTCCGAATATCACGAACACATTCGACT
Organism: uncultured Caballeronia sp.; assembly: GCA_940588625.1. GTDB lineage: Bacteria > Pseudomonadota > Gammaproteobacteria > Burkholderiales > Burkholderiaceae > Caballeronia. The sequence goes on along the minus strand of CALNPU010000173.1, from coordinate 2,197 downwards.
CCTTGTTGACCTGATGTCGTCATCGTAGGGAGTTAACGTTCCTGACGCGCAGGGAAGGATCGACATGCGCAAGATACGGATGATTGTTTTGCGGCGCCGCCGCAAGACGATTGGGCTCACGGCGCCGGCCCGTTGCGGCATCGAGCAGATTGGCGGAAAACCCAGCACAATATCCGTTTGCCGCTCAGCGAGGACTTGCCATGAATGCCGTGACACCATTGCCCATGCCGCTTTCAGGCTCCCGCGTCAATTTGCTCTCCAGCAGCGGCCGGGGCTGGAACGGCTTCGGTGCGGCGCTGCTGGATATTTCGGCGGGCACGCACCGGATTCCGGCCATGGCACATCACCGCGTCGGCGTGCATGTCGGCCCGCCGGTGATGGCGCGCTGCATGTGCGAGTAACGTCGCTATGCACGCGTTCAGGCACATGGCAACGCCGACGTGATCCCCGCGGGACTCGAACGCCAATGGACCGACGAATCGGACTGCACGATCCTCAGCATCTGGATCAGCGAGTCGTTCACGCGCAAGACGCTGGAACAGTTGGAACTGAAATCGGGCGTGTTACCGAGATCCGTCCGCAACTGCAGATGCGTGATCGACGTTTTCAGCATCTGGCTTGGGCGCTGCAGGCGGAACTCGACGCCGGCGACACGTCCGATCTGCTCTTTGCAGAAAGCCTCTGCACAGCAATGGTGGTCCGGCTGGCTGGCAATGGCGCCGGCGCCAACATCGCCACGCTCGAAGGCCGGCGGCGTACGTTGGCGCCGCGAACGACTACAAGCGTGATCGACTTCATTGAAAGCAATCTGGACCAGCGCCTGACGCTCGATGAACTCGCCGCGCTAGCCCAGCTCAGCGTGCCACATTTCAAGGTGCTGTTTCGCGAGACGGTTGGCATGCCGGTGCATCGATACGTGGTGCAGCGCCGCGTGGAACGCGCGAAGGCGTTGCTGTTGCAAAGCAAGCTCAGTGCCGCCCAGGTAGCGCTGGAAACGGGCTTTTCCCATCAGAGCCACATGGCGCACTGGATGAACCGGCTGCTGGGACTGACACCGCGCGAGATCATGAAGGACCGTGGCCGGGCGATCCACCTCGCCAGCCCGGCTCTGGTGAGTACAGCGACTACAACGCGTAAGTAATCGATTTCCCGTTGAGTCGATGACCGATATTCCGGGAATTTCGCTTGGCCGCGCGTCCGGTCGATCAATCGACTACGGTTTGTGGGCGCTGACGTTCAGCTATGTATTGAGCCAGTTTTTCCGCAGCTATGTGGCCGTGATTTCGACACAGCTCATCGGGGATTTTCATTTCACTCCGCAGATGTTCGACTGGTTCTCCGGAGCGTTTTTTCTTGTCTTCGCCGCCGCACAAATTCCGGTTGGATTTATGTTCGACCGGTACGGCGTGCGTTATCCCACGGCAGTCCTGATGAGCGTGGGCACGCTGAGCGCCGCGATTATATCGGTCACGACCGACCCGCGTCTCGCCATCATCGCGCAGGCTGAGATCGGACTGGGTTGTGCGCCAGTCTTCATAGGACTGCTCAATCATGTTCTGCGTCATGGCGCGGGACCGCGCGATGTACGCTCGATCACCACCGCGAGTGCTATTGGCATGTCCGGGGGACTGCTGGCGGCGTTCCCGTTAAGCTGGGCGACAGCAAATTTTGGCTGGCGTCCCATCATGGCGTTGTCTTCTTCGTGCGTCGACGAGACGAAAAGCCTTCGCCTAACACGCCGCAATCGCAACCATCGCCGGGGAGGGGTAATGACTCCCGCCCGCACGAGCGGCTTGTGGACGTTGATGCCGGTTTGCCTGGCGATGATGTCGGTGGGCGGAACATTTCGCACTTCCTGGGGCGGACCGTATCTGGCCGACGTATTCGGCTTCAACGTCATAGCGCGCGGCAACGCAATGACCATCACACGAGTATCACGGGTATAGGCGCATCGTTCTGCATCCCGTTCCTGGTACGGCGATGGTCTCCCAAGCAGTTGTCTCTCTGCTGGCAGGTAACTGGCGTCATCGCGGCACTCGTGCTTGCGGCGATGCCGCAGCGAAGCCCGGTTATCAGCGTTGCTACGATCTGCCTGTAGATCAAATGTGCTGCAGCACATTTTCCCTATTGCGCATAGTAGAACGTTATGTAGAGTAGCCGAGGCAAACGCTTCGTGAGCAAAGCCTCGGCTTTGGTT
>CALNPU010000172.1 GCA_940588625.1 uncultured Caballeronia sp. | reverse complement strand
CTCCTCCATTCACTCCACTGCGTCCCACGATAGTTCACACGAACCCCAATGCCAGGACTTTTGCAGAGTTTCACTAGAACACGTTCCACCGACCCATTACAACGGTCTCTCAATACCAGTGCCTCAATTCTCTTCTTCCAGCCAGCACGTTCCGTGCTGCGCCAGCATCGCGCTTGCAGCCGCCGGTCCCCAGGTGCCCGAAGCATAAGGCTTCGGTGGTTTAGGCGACGCCGCCCATTCGTCCAGGATCGGTTCCACATAACGCCACGCCGCTTCCTGCTCGTCACGCCGCACGAACAACGCGAGCCGTCCGTTGATCACGTCGAGCAGCAGGCGCTGATACGCCTCCATCTGCCCTTCCTTGAAAAACTTGTCGAAGGCGAGATCCAGGTGGACGCTCGCGAGGTTCATGCCCTCGCCGGGCTGTTTCGCAAGGCAATACAACCGGATGGTTTCGTTCGGCTGCAGACGGATCACCAACCGGTTCGCCCCTGCGCGCAACGCGTTCGCGCCGAGCGCCGAATGCGGCACAGGCCGGAAGTTCACGACGATCTCCGCCGTCCGGTCCGCCAGCCGCTTGCCTGTGCGCAGGAAAAACGGCACACCGGCCCAGCGCCAGTTTTCGATTTCCACCTTCAACGCAACGAACGTCTCTGTATGACTATCCGAACGCACACCCTTTTCGGTGGCGTACGCCGGCACCGACGTTCCCTTGATCACGCCCGCATGATATTGCCCACGCACCGCGACCTCGCTGATGTCGCGCGGATCGACGGGCTTGAGCGCGCGCAGTACCCGCAGCTTTTCGTCGCGTACGGAATCGGAATCCATGGAATGCGGCGGTTCCATCGTGACGATGGAAAGCAGTTGCAGCAAGTGGTTCTGCACCATGTCGCGCAAGGCGCCGGTGTTGTCGTAGAAATCGCCGCGCGCTTCCACGCCCAGTTCTTCCGCAATCGTGATCTGGATGCTCTCCACCCATTCGCGACGCCACAGCGGTTCGAACAACACATTGTCGAAGCGCAGCGCGAGCAGGTTCTGCACCGGTTCCTTCCCCAGATAGTGGTCGATCCGGTAGATCTGCTCTTCCGCGAAAATTTCGCCAACCGCGTCATTAATCGCCTGCGACGACTTCAGGTCGTAGCCCAGCGGCTTTTCCAGCACGATCCGCGCGTTTTTGTTCAGGCCGACATCGGCGAGCGCACGGCAAATGGGCACGAACAGCGACGGACCCGTAGCCAGGTAAAACACGCGTGTGCCGCCGTGTTCGTTCACCGCGTCGCGCAGCAGCTTGAAATCTTCCGGCTTGCCCAGGTCGAGGCGAACGTAAACGAAGCGCGCAAGGAAACCCTTCCACACGGTTTCGTCGACGCCATGCTTCGACACGTGCGGCTTGACGTGTTCATCGACCCATTTCAAATATGCCTCGCGATCTTCGGCGGCGCGCGCCACCGCGACGATCTTGCCGCCTTCAGCGAGCATTCCGCCACGGTGCGCTTCGAACAGCGCCGGCAGGATCTTGCGCATCGAAAGATCGCCTGTTCCGCCGAACAGAACAAAGGTGAAATTCGAGTCGTTTTGCATGTGTCTCCGCTGGGGTTCAGTAAGACCGTATCCAATAAAATTTTTTGACACTGAATTGTAGTTTAACTACAATTCAAATCAAGGGGTAACGTGATCCCGGAAAAACACTTAGTTAATCAGAACATGTGTGTTTTCCCGGAGATTCTCGTCTAGTTGCATCGTAATTGAACCTGAGCCGAAGACGTTTTTGCCAGATAGGCAACGGCGCGGCAAGGGGCAAAAGCTGCGTTGATGCAAAACCCTGGACGCGCGCCGCGCTGGCCGACGCCAGTGTGAACGGGCAAAAATCAAAAGAGGAGACACAGTTGCGATTCGACACACTCATCTCTTGAGAGCCGTGCGGCCGTGGTTCGGTCTGCCGGCCAAGCTGGCGTACCCAAGGTTTCTTGTCCTGGACAACGCCAGCCTTATCTCGCCGACACCGCCAATACCGGCCACTTCTGTTTGTTCATGTTCCAGCCATCGCTTCCTGGCGGCATCAGCAGGGGCCAGTCGTTTTTTGTTCAGGTGTTCGGAGGAGATAAACAATGAAATGCAAGCTCATCGGCGCGCTCGGCGCCGCAGGTCTGTTGTGCGGTGTGTTGGCGCAGGCGGTTCAGGTTGCTGAATCCCTGTCGGTACTGCACTGGTGGACTTCCGGTGATGAGTCGAAGGCCGTTGGCGTGTTGAAAGACGACATGACTAAGCAGGGCTACACCTGGAGGGACTTCGCCGTTGCAGGCGGCGCAGGCGCGGCGGCCATGACGGCGCTCAAGACCCAGGTTATCTCGGGCAACGCCCCGTCGGCCGCACAGATCAAGGGTCCGCTGATCCAGGAATGGGCTGAACAAGGCGTACTCGTGCCGATCGACTCGGTTGCCGGCGACTGGAAGAAGAACCTGCCGCCCGAAATCGACAAGATCATGCACGCCGATGGCCACTACGTTGCCGCACCGTTCTCGGTGCACCGCGTGAACTGGCTGTGGATCAACAAGGCAGCGCTGGACAAAGCAGGCGGCAAGGTTCTGACCACGTGGCCGGAATTCTTCGACCTGGCTGACAAGATGAAGGCCCAAGGCATCATTCCGGTGGCAGCAGGCGGCCAGCCGTGGCAAGACCTGACCTTGTGGGAAGACGTCGTGCTGTCGCAAGGCGCGGACTTCTACAAGAAGGCGATTGTCGACCTGGACCAGAAGACGTTGACGTCGAACCAGATGGTTGGCGTGTTCGACACGGTGCGCAAGATCGAGACGTACTTCGATAACGGCCGCACCGGCCGCGACTGGAACCTAGCTACCGCCATGGTCATCAACGGCAAGGCCGGCATGCAGTTCATGGGCGACTGGGCCAAGGGCGAGTTCGCAGGCGCGAACAAGACCGCCGGCACGGACTATGTCTTCGCACCGGTGCCGGGCACCGCCAAGCAGTACACGTTCAACGTCGACTCGTTCGTGTTCTTCCAGCAGAAGGGTTCGAAGGAAGCAACGCCGGGACAACTGGCACTCGCCAAGACCATCATGTCGCCTGCATTCCAGGAGCAGTTCAGCCTGTACAAGGGCTCGATCCCGGTTCGCCTGGGTGTGTCGATGGCCAAGTTCGACGCGTGCGGCAAGCAATCGTACGCTGATGAACAGACTGCCATCAAGGCCGGCAGTTATGTGCCGTCGCTGGCTCACGGCATGGCGCAAGGCGACGCAACGGCAGGCGCGATTACCGACGTCGTGACGAAGTTCATGAACTCGACGCAGGATTCGAAGAGCGCAGTGCAAGCGCTCGCGAATGCCGCCAAGACGAAATGAGCGAAGTGAGCGAAATAAACGCGAAGTAAGCGTTTCATTCGGCAACACTGGGCGCGCGGTTCTTTCAACCGACCGCGCGCCCGGGCAAAGCCCAAGCATGAGTTGGCGTAAAAACTGCTGTATCCCTGTTCCGGCCTGAAACTCTTGCCGGCAAATTTTCAGGAGTCGAGAAGTGGCTACTTCCCCTAGCGGTATCGCGAGCAAGACGTTGCGCACCCCGCCCCGCCGCACGTCGCCTCTGGCGGCGCTTGCCGATACATACATTCCGAAGCTCGTACTCGCGCCAAGCGTGCTGATTGCACTGGTATTCGTGTACGGCTTTATCCTGATCGCCGGCTGGCTTTCGCTGACGAATTCGCGATTGATGCCGCGCTATGAATTCACCGGCTTCCAGCGCTACACCGAGCTGTTCTCAAACGACGTCTGGTGGACATCCGCGGCGAACCTTGGCTGGTTCGGCATTCCGTTCATCGCGATCTGCGTTGGGCTCGGGCTGTTCCTCGCTATCCTGCTCGATCAAAAGATCCGCAACGAAGGCGCATTGCGCACGATTTTCCTGTATCCGATAGCGCTGTCGTTCATCGTGACGGGTACTGCGTGGCAATGGATCCTGAATCCGGGCCTCGGGCTGGAAAAGATCTTCCACGACTGGGGCTGGACAAGCTTTTCGTTCGACTGGCTCGGTAACCCGGACAAGGCAATCTTCTGCGTCGTGATCGCGGCCGTATGGCAATCCACGGGTTTCGTGATGGCCTTGTTTCTCGCCGGTTTGCGCGGCGTGGACTCGGAAATCTTCAAGGCAGCGCAGATGGACGGTGCATCCTTGCCCAGAATCTATCGCAGTATCGTGATCCCGAGCATACTGCCGGTGTTCTTCTCCGTGCTGCTGATCCTCTGCCACATCACCATCAAGACCTTCGACCTCGTGGTTGCGTTGACTGCGGGCGGTCCGGGCACGTCGTCGTCGCTGCCGGCCATGTTCATGTACACGTTTTCGTTCAATCGCGGGCAACTGGGCCTGGGCGCCGCTTCGTCGATGATGATGCTCGCCACCGTCGTCGCCGTGCTGGTGCCTCTCATGTATCTGGAATCTAGGAGCACGCGCAATGGAATCTAAGATGACGATCAGCCGCGCCGTCATCTATGCGGCGCTGATCCTGTTTGCCCTGTATTTCCTGTTCCCGATCTACGTGATGCTCTCGACGTCCTTCAAGGACCTCGACCAGTTGCGCACCGACAACCTGCTCACTCCTCCGACGCACTTCACGTTCGCGCCCTGGGTCAAGGCGTGGTCGCAGTCGTGTACCGGCGTGCGCTGCGACGGCATGGAACCGTTCTTCATGAACTCCGTGCGCATGGTGATCCCGGCCGTGCTGCTCTCGTCGATAATCGGCGCATTCAACGGTTATGCGCTCACGCACTGGCGCTTCCGTGGCGCCGACGCCGTGTTCACCATGTTGCTGGTCGGCTGCTTCATTCCCTTCCAGGCCATCCTTCTGCCGATGGCGCGCCTGCAAGGCATGCTGGGACTCGCCAACACCACGACCGGTCTTGTGCTTGTGCACGTGGTCTACGGTATTGCTTTTACCACCATGTTCTTCCGCAACTTCTACGTGAGCATTCCGGCGGAACTAGTGAAGGCGGCGCGTATTGACGGTGCGGGTTTTTTCACCATCTTCACGAAGATTCTGCTGCCGGTATCGCTGCCCATTTTCATGGTGTGCCTGATTTGGCAATTCACGCAGATCTGGAACGACTTCCTGTTCGGTATCGTCTTCTCCGGCGTCGATTCAATGCCGATCACCGTCGCCCTGAACAACCTAGTCAATACATCGACAGGCGTGAAGGAATACAACGTCGACATGGCTGCCGCGATCATTGCCGCCCTGCCCACCCTGCTCGTCTACATGGTCGCCGGCCGGTTCTTCGTGCGCGGCCTGACAGCAGGTACGGTGAAGGGCTGATTTCCGCGCGGCGCCTTCAGTTGCTGAATGGCGCTCGCGGTAGAAGATCAACTGATGTGCGCGATGAAATTCAACGCAGAGACATTAAAGGATTCATAGCATGGCAAGTCTTTCAATCCGTGACGTGTACAAGACTTATGCAAACAGTGTCCCCGTTCTGAAGGGCGTGAACATCGACATCGAGGACGGTCAGTTCCTGAGCCTCGTGGGCGGTTCGGGCTGCGGCAAATCGACATTGCTCAATATGATCGCCGGGCTGGAAACGGTCACCAAGGGCGACATCATGATCGATGGCAAGATGGTGAACAACCTCTCGCCGAAGGATCGGGACATTGCGATGGTGTTCCAGTCGTACGCGCTATATCCGTCCATGACGGTGCGTGAGAACATCTCGTTCGGCCTGAACATCCGCAAGGTGCCGAAGGACGAACAGCAGGTAATCGTTACGCGCGTGTCGGACACATTGCAGATCCAGCATTTGCTGGATCGGAAGCCGGGCCAGTTGTCGGGCGGTCAGCGTCAGCGCGTGGCAATGGGCCGTGCGCTCGCTCGCGATCCGGTGATGTTCCTGTTCGACGAGCCGTTGTCGAACCTGGATGCGAAGCTTCGGATCGAAATGCGCTCGGAGATCAAGCTGCTGCATCAGCGCCTGGGTACAACGATTGTGTATGTGACGCACGACCAGATCGAAGCCATGACGCTGGGCGACCGGATCGCGGTGATGAAGGACGGCGTGGTGCAGCAGTTCGGTGCGCCGCAGGATATCTACGACTCGCCGGCGAATCTCTTCGTGGCGGGCTTCATTGGCGCGCCGCCAATGAATTTCATCGATGGAAAGCTGGTCGAGGCCGGCTCGGGTATCGGGCTTGAGATTGATACGGGCGTATCGCGTACCGTGTTGAACCTGCCGTTCGATGCGGCTTCAGTGCGCGGCAAGGTCGGCCAGAACATGATTCTTGGACTGCGGCCGGAGCGGATTACCGATGCACGCAGTGCGCATAACGTGGAAGACGCACGGTTGCAGCCGATTGAAGTGAAGATCGATGTGATCGAGCCTACGGGTCCGGATACGCTGGTGTTCACGCAGGTGAAGGGCAAGCGCGTGGTGAGCCGCATGCACCCGGCGAGCAACCCGCAGCCGCTGACGAACATGACGCTGTTGTTCGATGTATCGAAGGCCGTGTTGTTCGATTCGAAGACGGAAGAACGGCTGGCTTGAAGGGTCTCGGTTGGTTGAACGAGGGGCTGCGAAAACGCAGCCCCTCGTTTAGCGGTTCGACATATCACCACCCGTACTTGAGCCCGAGACGCACGACATAGGCGTAGGCGTGATAGCTCTGCGCACCCCATGCACCGCTTACGTTACTCCAGGCGCTCCAGTTCTTTCCAAGGTCGCCATTGAGTCCCAGCTTCGCCTCATAACGATTGGAGGGATACAAACTGCTGACCTGCACTTGATCGAACGAGATGGTGCTGCCCGTGCTCGTATGCCACCAATTGGCCGTTGCGTAAAACTGCATCTTCTTGCCGGCGCTATGCTCGAAGGTGCGTTGCAGACGTAGCCCCAGCCGGGCGATGGCGCCGCTGGAACTGGCACCATCCACCTGCGTGCCGTTCGGTTCGGTCAGCGAATTCTGGTGATAGTCCACGTAGAGCAGCTGGGCTTGCGGCTCGAACACCCACTCGTTAATCAGCGGGAACGCATAGCCCAGCTCGCCCGACACCGCCCAGCCGTGAGCGTTGTAGTTCACGGGGGGCAACTTATCGCCCTCGACGCTATTATTGAACCAGCCATATTGGAGCCACGTGTCAGCGTAAGCGCCAAGCCGGCTCGCTTCATTCTGGTACCAGGTTCCATAGGCCCCGACGCTATAGCCGGCCATGTTGCCGCTTGCTTGTGCCCGAGTTGCCGGCAGCCTGCACGTTGCTGCGAGCGGTCTCGTAAGTACCCATCAGTCCAGATGCAGGAGATCGGCATCGGCGGCCAGCTTTTTCTGCGCTACGTCGTCCCCTCCTTGCATCAGGAACGAATCGGTGTTCACGTTGAACATGCCGTCGCAGCTGTTGCTGCTTTCGTTGCGTCCTTGTACACGAAGCCAGACAGAATCAGGGTCGCTCGATGCACTGCCGGAAGTCTGCGATGACCCGCCGTCGCGGTCATCCAGGCTGTGAACAAACATCTCCCCCGCCACGTGCTGGTTGGTCAAGCCGCCACTTCCGACCGGAATAGCGGCTCCGGTGGCGTGGGTGGCGTAGGTGGTGTCGGAGGCGTAGGTTCGCTCCCGGAGCGCAGGTACCAGTTGCCATCCGGAACCTGTGCGCCGCGGAACAGTTGATATTCATATGGACCCGCGCCCGCGCGCCCACTGAACGAGAAGGCGCCCTGCCGAATGCGCCGGATCCTGGACTTGTACCAGCCATGATGCCGTTATCGACCGTCGTCGCCCCGGCGCCACCTACGTTCGTCACCACTAACTGCGTGGCGCCCTTCGCTCCAAAGGCGGTGCTGCCGACCACCAGCAAATCGGAGTTCGACGCGGCTCCACCCTGGTTCAAAACGGTATCGATCAGGACTTTGCCGCTGTTCGAGGTATACGTGCCACCCGTGAGCATACGGTCACCAACGATGCCATTGAACATCGTAAGCGTGCCGCGATTGTCGAGGTTTCCGCGATCATGGAGCTGGCATCCAGGCCGCCGGCGAACACGGGAGGTGCTTTGCCTACGGCAATCACGCCATTGTTGATAAGTGATCCCGTGACTTTGCCGTAACCGCCCAGCGCGCCCGCGGCACCGCCTGTGACCAAGCCGCCACCGGCAACTCGGCTCCGGTATGGGATGCATCGCCGATCGCCAGAGTGCCCGCATTGATGATGGTTGTACAACAAACAATAAAAAACGGTGCGATGCCCTTTCGGACACCGCACCGATAAGCGCCTCTCGCAGCAGCGTGAAAACCTTATGACTCTCTCTGTCGTACTTGTGAATGGGCGGTCAGAGAGCGACGCCAGATGGCGGCGCCGATCGGAAATGCGAAACGATCTTGTTCTGCAGGCCG
>CALNPU010000171.1 GCA_940588625.1 uncultured Caballeronia sp. | reverse complement strand
TTGCGTTCGGCTTGCCGCAATCGAAAACCTGCAACCTCCGATGCGACCGATTTCGTTATTCCCGTGTCCACGCGTTTATACTGTCTGGAACGGCGCCGGTCATAGCAGGGATCGGGCTGCATTACCTGGTGATGCCGCTCGCAGCCTGGGTAATCGCAAAACTGCTGCGCATGTCGCCCGACCTGACCGCGGGCATGGTGCTGGTCGGCAGCGTTGCCAGCGGCACGGCGTCGAACGTGATGATCTATCTCGCGCGCGGCGACGTGGCGCTGTCCGTCACCATCAGTACCCTGTCCACGCTGGTGGCGTATTCGCCACGCCGCTGCTGACGCACCTTTACGTGGATGCGTCGATTGCTGTCGATGTCCACGGCATGCTCATGAGCATTCTCCAGATCGTCGCGCTGCCTATCCATCTATCGTTGCCGGGCTGATCATCAACCAGTTGTTCAACAAGATCGTGCGCGCGATCAAGCCCGCATTGCCGATCATTTCGATGATCGCGATCCTGCTGATCATCTCGGCCGGTGGCGGGGACGCAGAAAAGCATTGCGTCAGTCGGCTTGCTGGTGATGCTGGGGGGTGATCCTGCATAACGGTGTTGGCCTGCTCAGCGGATATTGGGGCGGCCGCCCGCTTGGCTTCGATGAAGCTGTGTGCCGCACGCTGGCAATCGAGGTCGGCATGCAAAATTCGGGACTGGCGGCCACGCTGGGCAAACTGTATTTCACGCTGATCGCGGCGCTCCTGGGCGCGCTGTTTTCGGTGTGGCACAACTTGTCAGGATCGTTGCTCGCCGGATACTGGGCCGGGCGGCCAGCGAAAGGGGCGACGTGTGATCTTGAAACGATGGAACTGGCGAAAGGTCCGCGGCTGGAGAGCTGAGTTGAGTTTGATCGGGGGCGATGCTGTACATCGGCCCCCCTTGACGTATTCAATTACCCTTCCTGCAGCCCCCCCCTTCACCACTTCATCCGTCGACCCCACGCGCCCCATGCGCGCGAAAATTTACGCATCACAAACGCGTGTGCATAGGCGGTAAGCGACGTCATGGCGTCCTCCGCGAACACCAGTTCATAACCGGATCGAACACGGCGCGCGCTGTCGACTCCACGCCGAAATTCGTCGCGATGCCGCTCATGATCAGCGTCCGAATACCCTTGCGGCGCAGTTGCTGTTCGAGATCCGTGCCATAAAACGCGCCCCATTGATACTTGGTCACAACGACGTCACTGCTCTGCACACCCAGATCCAGCGATAACTCCGATGCATTCGCAGGCGGTGGCGGTGAACCCGGCGGGCGGGTCAGCGGTGCATCGGCGGCAAGATTCAGCAGCGCCGTTACGTCCACATGCACCCAGACGATCATGCCGCCCTTCGCTCACAACGCATTGGCTAGTTGCACGGTCTTGCCGAGCACGTCGGCAGCGGAATGCGGCGCGAGCTGACGCGCAAGATTACTGGTTTGCAGATTGATCGAGATAAGCGCGGTGTGTTCAGGATTCAAATCAATACTGGCATGGCGGCTCCACGGTAAGCGGTGACAGGTAACACGTTCGTAAAATCTGAGTATATCCTCATATTTTACGCGTTTTTGTCGTTCGCATGGCGGGGCAACAAACGCTGACCATCCACACCTGCACCGGGACGTTTCAACTTATATTAAGGGGTGGCTAAAGATCAGCTAGAAAGGGAACGATCATGGAACGCGACGATTTTATCGAAATGCTGGCGCGCGAGGGTTTTCAGACCACCGTATTTTCGTGGAGCGGCAAGCCGGCGCGTCTCTTGACGATCACGCGCATTCGTTCGAAGCGAAGACGCTGATTCTCGAGGGCGAATTGACGCTGCGCATCGCCGGCAAGGACACGCTCTATCAGGTCGGCGATGTGTTCCATTCGAAAGCGAACGAAACCCACAGCGAGCATTACGGCCCCGAAGGCGTCTGCTATCTGGTGGGCAGGAAATAGCAAAGCGGCCGGATGAAAACCGGCCACTCCTTCATCGGAAACAAGCGAAGCTCGCGCGCACATCGGCTTCGCCCAAACGTTTGATCACTCCTTCAAGGCCGAACCAAACGGCATGTCGGCCAGAGCAGATGAATGCTTCTGCTTGTGAGCTTGCCGCATTGGCTTGAGCACAAAGAGCGCCAGCAGCGCCGATGCCGCGGCCATCCCCGACGCCAGCATGAACACCGCATGCCAATTGCCGGTCGCAGCCGTAATCACGCTGCTGAACGGCGCGAGCAAGGCCGCTGTACCTTTCGCTGTGTAGAGCAAACCCGCATTGGTGGCCGCGAACTTTGGCCCAAATCTATCGCCGCACGTCGCGGGAAAAAGGCTGTAGATCTCGCCCCAGGCGAAGAAAACAATACCCGTCAGCACAACGAACGCCACCGGGCTCTGCCCATATTTCGACAGCAGCAAAATGCCGATCACCTCAATCGCAAACGCGATGAACATGGTGTTCTCGCGGCCGATGCGATCCGAGATCCAGCCGAAGAAAGGCCGGGTCAAGCCGTTGAGTTGAGGACCCGACCGATCATCAGCGCGAACGTGAGCGCGGGCAACGTTAGGCCAAACAACGAGACCAGCGAGTCATGCAGGCCGAAGTCCTTCGCAATTGGACCAAGCTGTGCGGTCGCCATCAGGCCGCCGGCCGCCATCATCACGAACATGAGGTACATCACCCAGAAGATCGGCGAGCTCACTACCTGCCTTGGCGCGCGTTAAACGGCGCTCTTCAAGACGCTCTTGACCGATGCAAGCAGGCTTGCGGGCGGCGCATACAGCGCCATCCCGAGCAAGGAACACCACCAGTCCCTGGCCGAGGCCGAACACAACCACAGAAAGGTGGCTTCGTAGCCGCTGCTCTTGATCATGTGCGCGATCAGCACGACAGTTGCAGCCGATCCCGCGCCAAAACCGGCGGCCGTGATACCGGCGGCCAGGCTGCGACGAGTGGGGAACCACTTCAGCGCATTGACTGCCCACGGCCGCGGCGAAATACAGCAGCGGCAATGACAAAGCCACCGAGTTGAGCGCCCACGTAATCGCGCAGAGCAGGCCACCGCCAACAACGACTGGACGCGAGCCGTACTTGTCGACGAGATACCCTTCGATAGGAACCAGCCAGGTTTCTGATCGTGAACGCTACTTGAATGGCCGCGCGGCCCCAGGATGCTTTTCATTGATCGGATTCACAAACAAGGTCCAGCCGTGCTGCATATTCGCGATCATGGCCATGCAGATCACGCCAAACACGAGCTGCATCCATGGCGACGCTAGCCGCGATGCACCTTCCTGGCGATTTGTATCCATCACTATCTCCTTGGCATTTGCTGCCTTGTCCTTGTATTCGGGACGCCGAATGGACGCCTCTGTCATCGCCCGCCCTTGGTTTTGATGCCGATATATATACAATAAATATCAATAAAAATGAAAAAATCGACGGAGTTTTTACCAGATCGAGTTCCGAAAGAAATATGAAAGTATTTTTTCGATTGTCTCGTGGGACAAAAAAGGCTGCAGGCATGCCTGGCGGGTCAAGACATGATGTGCGACATAACGGTCCGAAACATATGTTATAATAAAAAATTAAATGCAATGTGAATTTTTTTTGTCTACACATTGAACAGTTCGCTGCACGCTGTGCTCATGGCTCATGATCGACGATATGGCTGGATGGCTGATCCGCCGTTCAATGGAGATGGCGAAAAACTCTTCAACGATCATGTCGATGCGACCGACCGCAATCAAACCGTGCTCGTATTTGAGTTGTGCTGCCAGGACCGTTGGTGCAAACAGCACGCCTCTTCCCTCGCGGCCGAAGGCCAGCGTCAGCGCGCTGTCGTCGAACTCTCCCACCACACGCGGCGTGATCGTGCGCGACTTCAGCCAGTGATCGAGTTTCTCCTTCGGACTGCTGATTCCATGCCGGGCAATAGCACCGGCATGGAATCAGCGACGCCGGAAAGGCCTTGGCAGCGCGCGCAGCCAGGGTTTTAGACGCGAAGCAACTGAGCGTCGAGCGACCAAGCGAGTCGTTAAACGCCTTCACGTTCACGTCGAGCAGGATGGGTGCGTCGGCAATGATCAGGTCCAGCCGATGCACCGCCAATTGCGAAAGCAACGCATGCAGTTTGCCCTCGTGACAGATCAGCCGCAGTGAATCCGAGAGGTTCAATGCCGGCTCGAGCAGCCGGTAAGCTACCGTCTTCGAAATCCACTACGCCCACACGCAGTTGCGTCCGTGCGGCTTCCTTCTCCTGCCTGACCGCACTTTTCAGCTCGGCGCCAAGCGAGAAGATTTCATCGACGTAGTCGAGTGCAAGCCGGCCCGCAGCCGTCAGTTCGAGGTTGCGGCCGCTCTTTTTGAAGAGTTTTTTATTGAGCGCGTCCTCAAGCAATTTGATCTGGCCGCTCAGCGTTTGCGGCGTGATATGCAACTGCGTACCGGCACGCGCAATGCCGCCCGCATGTGCCGCGGCCCAGAAATAATACAAATGCTTGAAGTTCATTCATGCCTCCACGGCGATGCCTAGGTACATCGAGATACATCGGTTTTCCCGAGGTATTGATGTCTAAAATACGAATTTTACATTAAGTTTACATTCGCTACATTGAGGCTTCGCCAAGGTGTTTGACGAAGGAGTCAAAGCAATGAAATGTCCAGTGTGCAAGACGCTGGATCTGTTGATGACGGACCGCCAGGGAATCGAGGTCGACTACTGCCCGACATGTCGCGGCGTGTGGCTGGATCGCGGTGAGCTCGACAAACTGATCGAGTACGCCGCTGATGAACCGGTTCAGCAAGCGCAAGCGCCGTCGGCCAGTACGCCCGTCGCGCGCCGCCATAATGAAGGACGCACAACGATCATGATCGACGCCACGGTTACGGCGACGATGAGTATCGCGACCGGCGTTATCCGTACAAAAAGAAGAAGTCGCTTCTCGGCGACCTGTTCGACTTCGGTTCACGAAGCTGGCTGAAGAGCGCGTTTACTCGCGAAACATGAGCAGTTGCTCAACCTTATTTTTTTAAGTGAGGCACATGATGGCAACCGTCGCACACACAATTGCTGAGTTCGAAAACGGATCAATCACTTCACATGATCGAGGCGTCGGCGAGTGTCTTCGACGCGATCAAGCTGATGGCGCATAAACAGATACAGATCGGGGCGCTCGTGGTCACGTCCGGAGAGCACACCACCGGCATCGTGACCGAGCGTGACTATGCCCGGAAAATCGTGTTGCACGACCGGTTGTCAAAAGAGACTCCCGTGGGCGATGTCATGTCGCGCGCTGTCCGATACGTTCGCCTGAATCAAACGACGGACGAATGCATGACGCTCATGACCGAGAACCGGATCGTCATCTTCCGGTGATCGACGGTGGCCTGCTGATCGGCATGGTGTCGATCAGCGATCTCGTCAAGAACCTGATTGCCGAGCAACAGTTCACGATCCACCAGTTGGAGCACTACATTCGCGGCAGCAGCCACGGAGCAGAGCTGGCAGTTGAAACGCGTTAGGCATGCTCTGCGGTTCTTGGGGAAAACTCTGTCGGACTGAAGTGAAATCAAATGAAGCTCCTGGCGAGGTTACGTTGCATGAGGTGCGCAAACGCCCTCTGCGGCCCTCGCCTGAATTTTCAAGCTCCACATTAAGCCGGTCACCCTCGTGCATCAGCATGGACGAAGTTTCGCGCGCTGTTCTGTCATTTCCGCCCAGTGCCTGGCCACACGGGGAGACGCTATGCATACGACATCGTTGGTCACCGCGGTAACGGCACGCTCAAGTAACTGAATATCAGATTCGTGCTGGCGCGCAACGTGCGGGTCCTCAAAAAAGAATAAGCGATTACAACGCCGCTCGAATATCAGATTGGCGATTTGCGCGTCGCCGCCCATTGGACCGCTCCGGCAGCACTCGGTCCATAACCTGCCTTGGCCAGCCACGTGCCCATGCCAGCTCGTTGAGATTTCTGCCAGTGGTACCCGTGGACACACGACAAGCGAACCGCGATAGCAGCTCGAAATGATCATCGACGAATGAAGCCATCTGCGGCTTCATTGCATCGTGAGCGATCAAGGCCAAGGTCTGCGATGAAATCGCATGGAAACGATCAACCGTGTCATCGGGTGCGAGTCCTGAGTCCTGCGCGGATGCGTTCCATTTTAGTCGAAGGCTGAGGCGACGGTTGAAATAAACGGCTTCTGGTAAATTACGCACTGGCGCTTGAGAGCAATCGCCTCAGGAAGGATCGAGGATGAGTCGATTGGATCCACCAGGTAAATCATCCCGAAGCGCCACCACGTTGGCCACAAGCTTGACCAATCCGCCGTCGCGGTCGCGAGGGTAACGCTGCAATCGTGCATAACCCACCAGCAGCCCGTGACGGACTATTGCATCGTAAGTACCCCCGACTGCACAGAGGTCAAGGTCCAGCTCCCGAATTCCCGCTTCGGTATGGCGCAACCAGTCAAAGAGCGGCAAGCTCAGGCGGCTGTGATGTAACCGGTTTGCTGCAAGACCTATGCGCATGGGTTTTCGCTTCGGTGAGGGTGGGTAAAGCAAAGTGCCGTGGAGCCGAACGCAACGCGCTTCGGACCTGATCAAGCGGTACTGTCATGACGGGCGGCTCGCCTAGGCCAGCGGCAGCTCCTGTTCTCTGTCATAATGGGGCTTCGCCGTTTGCCACTTTTTACCGCTAAACTACCTTGCCACGCCTGCGGTTACCCTTGCCCGTCACCCTTCCCGCGGTACTGATGCAGCCTTTCATCGTCCTGCTCGTCCTATTCTCCGCGCTGCTGCACGCCACCTGGAACGCCTTCCTGCACAACAGCGGCGACCGTGTCTGGCGGTTCGGCATGATGTCTTTTCCCTACCTCGTGTGTTCAGCGGTCGTGTTGCTGTTCGTGCCCGCGCCGGCGCGGGAGAGTTGGCTGCATATCGCGGCATCGGCGGCTTTGCAACTCGGCTATTGCATCGTGCTCGCGAAAGCCTACAAGACCGATGACTTCGGGCAGATCTACCCGATTGCCCGCGGTCTCTCGCCCCTGCTCGTGTTCGCGGGCGAATTCGTTATTCGCGGGCGAGCACCTCCGGCCGCTCGCGCATGACTGGTGTCATGCTGGTGTCGGTGGGCATCATTTCGCTGGCCTTCCGGCAGCGCCGCTTCGCCACCGCCAGCGCGCCGGCTGCGCTCGTGACGGGTGCGTTCATCTCCGCTTACACAATCGTGGATAGCATTGGCGTACGCATGGCGGGCAGCGGCTTCGATTATATCGCGTGGGCGTACATCCTCTTCAATGTGCCCCTTGCTGCTATGGCTTTCTACCGATACGGCGGCCCGCGCCGCCTGTTCCTCGATGCTCGCTGCAAGCCCTAAGTGGCAGTGTGATCGCGATGGTCGCGTACACCATTGTGATCGTCGCGTTTCGTTACCTGCCGATTGCAATGGTCTCGGTGTTGCACGAGCTCAGTTCGATCTTCGCGGTTCTGATCGGTTGGCTATGCGCGAAAAGCTGACCACGCAGCGTGTGCTGGCATGTGCGCTCGTCACGAGCCGGTGCGGTCCTGATCCGCATTTAAGTGGCGATTTGCCGATTTTCAAACACTTCCACGCATTATTTCGCCGTGTGGGTGACTTCCACCGCCGTCGCTGAAATCAATACAGCGTGAACGGTGTCGCCCGGTTTCAATTTATACGAGGCTATTTCAGAGCTTAAATCGAACGTTTCTGTATGCCACGGACCGCGCAGGGTAATTGTCTTATTCTTGTTATTGATACTCTGCACTGTTGCGACAATCTCGGTTTCGTGTACGGCGCCAGAACCCTGAGAACCCGATGCAGGTGCATAAACCTCGGTATCAACACGTTTTCGCAATTCATCGCCCTTCGCTGACGCTTTTACTACCCTGACCAGCAGCGCGTCCCTGACCTGCACATCCAGGCGATCACCGACATTCAAGGCGTCGAAATTCGTCACCTCCTTGTCGACCACAACCGGCATTACCCGGCCTTTCGCGCCTTTGAGCGTCAGGGTTCGCGTAACTGGGTCGATCCCGACAATCTGCACATGGATCTGCTTGGGCGGGGCATTCAGCGCGGATTGAATTGCGGCACTGGAAAGCTGCTGATCAGTTTGCGCACCGACATGCGCAGTCACCGTCAACAAGGCAAGCGATAAAGCCACAGTCCATTTTGCGTTCATGCAGTTTCTCCGGGCCAAGGAAAATAAAATCGCGTGCTGAATCGTTAATTCGATTCAGACGCGTCAGCGCATTAATTTGCGAACGCTATTTATACAACGCGTACCAAAGCCCTGTCCATGAAATCGCATTAATTAGTTGACCCTGAACAATTGGTTTTGGTGGCGAGTGGTCTAATCGCTAGGCTCACACGCGAGCGGCCGGGTTCAGCAGCAGAGCCAGCATAAAGGCGTAAAAAAAAACCGCGG
>CALNPU010000170.1 GCA_940588625.1 uncultured Caballeronia sp. | reverse complement strand
CGCCGTTTGGCCGACATGCAGCCAAGCTTCAGTCTTGCATGCAATAGATATGCTTAACCGAAAGGTTATGAATGCCGCCGCGCATGCCGCTTGTTTCCGCGCCCGGCACGTTGACGATTTTTTCCTGCGCGTGATACATCAGGCACATGCCGCGCGGCACGCGTTGGATGACCCCACGCGGGTGGTCAGCGTGCCCTTGATATTGAACACTTCCACCCAGTCGTTATCGACGAGACCGGCTTCCTTGGCTTCCGATTCTGATACCCACACATGCGGGCTGCCACGTGAAAGCGTCAGCATGCGCAGGTTGTCCGAATACGTGGAATGGATGCCCCATTTCTGGTGCGGCGTGATCCAGTTGAGCAGAAGTTCATGCTCGCCGTTCGGCTTCGCGCCGAGCATCGCGGTAACGGTCTTCGTATCAATAGCCGGGCGGTACACGCACGAGCTCTCACCGAAGTCCAGCATCCAGCGATGGTCCTGATAGAACTGCTGGCGGTCGGTCAGCGTGCGCCATGGGATCAGTTCATGCACGTTCGTATAACCGGCGTTGTAGCTGATTTCCTCGGACTCGAGCCCGGACCACGTTGGCGCGGAGATGATCTTGCGCGGCTGCGCCTGGACATCGCGGAAACGGATCTTGTCGTGCTCGCGGCCGGCGGCAAGGTGTGCGTGCTCGCGTTCAGTGATCTTCGACAACGCTTGCCATGCCTTTACCGCCACGTAACCGTTGGTTTCGGACGCGAACGCGAGAATCATTTCGGCTGCGTCAATGGCGGTGTCCAGACGTGGCCGTCCCTGGCTCATGCCTGTTTCCGTTACCGTGCGTGTGATGTGCGCGAGTTCCCCCACTTCGTGCGCGCTGTTCCAGTTGATACCCTTGCCGCCGTTACCTTGCGTATCGAGCAGGGGACCGACCGACGTGAACTTGCGATACACGTCCTTGTAGTTGCGTTCAACGACCGTCATGGACGGTGCTGTCTTGCCCGAGATCAGTTCACACTCTCCGGCGCGCCAGTCTTTCGGTTCAAACGGCTGGCCTAATTCGCCGGGAGTGTCGTGCATGAGAGGCGGCAGACCAGGTCGGTGCGCGAGCCCAAATGCTCGCCGCCAATCTCCGCGAATTTTTCCGCGATGCCCTTGTAGATTTCCCAGTCGCTCTTGCTTTCCCACAAGAATGAACGGATGCATGTCCGATGTATTCGGGTCGTCCTTTTCGTACCAGGTGGCGGTAGGCAACACGATATCGCCGTAGAGGCACTTTGTACTTATGCGGAAGTCGAGCACGGTCAGCAGGTCGAGCAGATTCGCACCCAGTTGCGGCGCGCTCGGCAACCAGCCCATGCGTTTGGACTTTGCGTTCAGGTCGAGCATGGCGAGGTTCGTGTACTTTGCCCGGTTGGCGGTAGGCGCGAGGACTTCGTCGAGAGCCAGTTTTTCGTGACGCCACTGGCTCGTGGGTTATAGAAGAACGACGTGCCGTTCATCTGGTGCGGCGGCTCCGACCAGTCGAGCGTGAACGCAAGTGGCGCCCAGCCGAATTGCGGCCGCAGCTTTCCCTGGCCGACGTAATGAGCCCAGCCGCCACTTTTACCCACGCAACCGCACATCAGCAGCAGGTTGATGATGCTGCGATAGATCATGTCGTTGTTGTGGTACCAGTGGTTGAGCGCAGCACTTACGATCACCATGCTCTTGCCTTGCGTCTGATGAGCGTTGGTAGCAAACTCGCGCGCCACCTGGATCACGAGATTACGCGGGACCCTGGTGTGCTTTTCCTACCACGTGGGCATGTAGGGAACATCTTCGTCGTAGCTTTGTGCAACGTTCGGTCCGCCCAGTCCTTGATCCACACCGTAATTCGCCAGTTGCAGATCGAACACGGTTGCAACGAGGGCGCTGGTGCCGTCCGCGAGCGTCACGCGACGCACCACGCGGGCGTCCGTTGCCGCCATCCTTCAGTTCGAGATTCCAGCGGCCGACCTTCTGGCCGCGTTGTGCGCGGCTTCGTTCCAGCGAAACCCGATGGTGCCGTTAGGCGCGACGATCTCGCCGCTTTCGGCGTCGATCATCAGCGTCTTCATTGCGCGTTGTCGAGGTTGTCGGCGAGATGCGAGGCCTGCAGGAAGTGAGCGGGAACGAGCATGCCGTCGTTGTCGCGCAATAGCACGAGCATGGGCATGTCAGTGTATTGCTTGATGTAGTCGCGAAAGTACCCGGACTTGGCCCGCGCGTTGGCGGCGTGAAACTCCTTCAACACGACGTGGCCCATCGCCATGGGCGAGCGCGGCGTCGGTGCCTTGCTTGGGCGCTAGCCAGATGTCGCCGAATTTCACCATCTCGCCGAAATCCGACGAGACCGCGACGGTCTTCGTGCCCTTGTAGTGCACCTCGGTATGAAATGGGCATCGGGTGTGCGGGTCTGCGGGATGTTCGATCCCCACACACCATCAGATAGGTGGAGTTGTACCAGTCCGCTGATTCCACCAGCACGTCGGTTTGCTCGCCCCAAACCTGCGGCGAAGCGGGCGACAAGTCGTAGTACCAGTCGTAGAACGACAGGCACACGCCGCCGATCAAGCTCAGGTAACGCGAGCCTGCCGCATACGATACCATCGACATGGCGGGAATGGGCGAAAAACCAATGACGCGATCAGGTCCGAACTTGCCGATGGTGAACGCATTGGCCGCGGCGATCATTCGTTGGCAGTGTCCCAGTCTGCGCGTACAAAGCCGCCGAGGCCGCGTACGCTCTTATACGTTTTGACTTGACCGGGTCCTAGCTGATCGACGCCCGCGGGGCGACCGGATCGAGCGACTTGCGGACTTCGCGCCACATCTCCATCAGGCGGCCGCGGATCATCGGATACTTCACCCGCTGCGCCGAATACACTTACTAGCTATACGACGCACCACGCCGACAGCCGCGCGGATAGTCGGTCTGCTACGTGAGCGTGCAGATCACCCGGTTGTCTGCGGGCAGCCTTGAACGAGTGATGCCCTCGGCGACCATGCGTGCATCGCAGAGAATGGGGGCGCCTCGACCAAGCGCTGCACGGCCTGCCGTGCCCGCGCCGGGCGAGAACACGAGGTCGTCGATCACGTCCGTCATGCCGCATGCATGAATCACGCGCACGGCAAGCTTCTCGAGATCGGCGGGGATGGCCGAGAGGTTGGCCTCGGCGCGAATGGTCGCAAACGACGCGCGATAAATCGCCTGGCCGTCGCGAATGTAGTCAAGCACAGGGGGGCTCCGGGCTAGCGCAGGCTGCCTGTTCAATGGTGAGATGGCAGGCGAGTGCTTCAGGCGCCTCGCCGTAAAGATCATAACGGCCGGGTGCGACGGCCATCAAGGTGGTCTCGACATGGCGCGCTGCCGCGCATGAACGCGCGCAGCCGCTCAGGTGGACATCGCCCGCGGGGGGCATGGACCGAGCGAGAAGGTTTTGGTATCGACGAAACTTTTGGCGCAGCCTTGCGAACCCGTACACGCGATCAGGCGCGCGAATGGTTCGTCGGGCGTAGTCGCGAGGCCGAGTGCTATGAGTTGTTTAACCACCGCTTGCGCAGCGGCAGATAACGCGTCGAGCAGCATGACGCTTTGCCAGGGCGTCATGCGCAATCGCGGTGCGAGATCGGCGAGTGCGGACAACGTCGCTGCACTCAAACGTCCAAGCGGGACCTGCGCACCAACGCACACGCTGTTGCCTGTCCCTTGACGATGCACGCCGAAACGCAGTCGTGCATCGGAAGCGGGACGACGCTAGTTTTCAACATCGTAATTCAAAGAGAAACCAAGCTTGTCCTGAACGCGGCCAAGAATCTCTTCGATGGAACATGTCGTCAGCAGCCGCCACCTGCGGCATCGATCCGGAATCGCTTGAGGAAGCGTTGCTGGGCGATGAGCTCACCGACGCGGTGATTGAAGACGAGGAGTTCGCGACGAAGCTCGGTGTGACGAGCGTGCCGTTCGTCGTGCTGTCGCGGGACGGAGTGGGCGACCAGGAACCGCCGCTGCCCATCGCGTTGTGCGGCGCGGCTCCCATTCAGCACTTCGAGTCGGCAGTCGAACACTTGTTCCCGGATGGGTTTCCGGGCGCTTGAGGGTGC
The DNA here is from genome assembly GCA_940588625.1 of uncultured Caballeronia sp. GTDB lineage: Bacteria > Pseudomonadota > Gammaproteobacteria > Burkholderiales > Burkholderiaceae > Caballeronia. The sequence goes on along the minus strand of CALNPU010000170.1, from coordinate 4,380 downwards.
TTCAGGTCACTTTTAGGCTCGAATCAGGACACAGTCCCTGTCGCGACATCATGGCTGCAGGCACCATCGATCCCGTCAACACGCCTTCTATCGCGTCCAGCACCGTCCCCACATCGGGCGGAGCATGCTGGTCGCCGACCGAGACCGAATGCTCTGACGAACCAATGCCGAAATGCTCGCGCGACGTTGCCGTAAAAATCATTACCGTGGGCCGGCCCAGCGCATACGCCAGGTGAACCAGCCCCGTATCCATGCCAACGACCAGCGCCGATGCGTCGATGCAATGTGCGCACTCGGTCATGGTCAGCTTCGGCAACACGATCACGCCCGGCACGAGCGCCGCAATCTGCTCGCCCTCTCGGCGCTCGCCTTCCGTACTCCACGGCAGCGCAATCCTATAACCTCGCGCCGTCAATGAACGCCCCGTCTCGGCCCACCGGTCGATCAGCCATTTCTTTTCATCGGCTGATGTGGCGTGGAACAGCATTGCGATAGGCGCACCACCCTCGGGAAGCTGGAGCGGCGCAGCCAGCGGCGGTAGCTGGAGATTGAAGTTGGGGGGGGCGTCGAATGTATAGCCCAGCGCGTCGGCCACGCTCACACGCATGCCGCGCCACGCATCCGTTTTCGGCCGTGGCCCGAAGCGCTTGTTGTACGCAAACGCCGCGCCGAGTTCGCCCAGATCCTTGTTCTTGTACCCGTAACGCCACCGCCCGTGGGCCAGGAACGCGATGATCGCACTCTTGTACACGCCATGGATATCCAGGATCACATCGTATTTCTCGGCCCGCAAGTCGCCGATAGACGCGGCGATGTCTTTCAAATCCGCCCAGCTTCGTGCTTTCTTGAACTTGCGCAGCGGCGCGCTCAACACGCGGTCTACGGCTGGATTCCAGCGAACGATGTCGGCAAAAGCCGCGTCCGCTGCCCAGTCGATCTTGGCAGACGGAAATGCATGGCGAAGATCGGAGACGACCGGCTGCGTCTCTACGATATCGCCCAACGATGTCACCTTGACAATCAGGATTCGCTTCATGGGGATGCTATGGGACCTTTATTTCGCCGGCGCGTGGGTTCATGCCGCGACCCATGAACCAGTACCGCTTGGCGGCTGGATTGCTTGGCCGGTAGCGCTCTTGGCAAGTCGAAAGGCGTTCGGGTCATGATCGATTTGAAAACCGGGATTCTATAAATTGGTGTAATGCCGCGCTGTCAGCAGTTGTAAGTTTTGCGCTGCGTGTTCTGCCCGAATTATCCGTCGAAGTAACGGTTTTAACTACTATTTCACGGTCTTTCATGAACAAAGCGCCGAACGTACGGGCGCTTTGACATTGAAAATTGCGTTGTCTAATGACCGTAAAAGAACAACGCTCAGAGCGTTTTAGCGCCGAAAGTGTCGCACTTGTCCCATATCGCCCATCGCCAATCCGCGATTCAACCAGCGCTGGCGTTGCGCGCTCGTGCTGTGCGTGAAGGCTTCCGGAACCACGCGTCCTTGCGTTTCCTTCTGCAGCCGGTCGTCGCCTATCGCGCCCGCCGCGTTCAGCCTTTCCTGGAAGTCGCCCGGCTCGATCAGCTTCGCGTTGTTCTTCTGGGCGACGTTCGCCCAGACACCCGCGAAACAATCCACCTGCAATTCGACACGCACCGACAACTGGTTGGCCTGTTCCCGCGACATCCGCTGCCGCGCGGCATCGACCTTGTTCATGATGCCCAGGACGTTCTGCACATGGTGCCGACTTCGTGCGCGATCACGTACGCCTGCGCAAAATCTCTGCCTGTACCGAAGTAATCGCGTAACTCCCGATAGAAAGATAAATCGATGTAGACCGTGCGATCGTTCGGGTAGTAGAAGAACGGCCCCATGGCCGACTGACTCGTGCCGCATGCAGTAGCAGTGCCGCCGGTGAACAGGACCAGCTTCGGCGGCGGGTAATCCTGGTTGTAGCGGGGAAAAACTGCTGCCATGTATGCTCGGTATTGCCGAGCACACGGCGCACAAACACGGCGGCTTGATCGCTCGCGCTTACCTGAGGCTGAGCACGTGGGTCCATCTGCCGTTGCTGCGACTGCGACTGGCTGTATTGTATGAACCACTCTGCCCGGTCGAGCCGCCGCTCAGGATCAGCATGGGATCGATGCCGAAGAAATAAGCGGCGGCCAGCGCGACGACAAGCGTGCCGATACCAATCAAGCGCCCTCCGCCAATGCGAAATCCTCTGCCTCCCCCGGCGCCGCGCTGGTCCTCCATATTGCGGCTCTCTGCTTCGTCATCAAGACGCATGGTTTTTCTCCCGTCGCGATGTCTGGTTTGCATCGCCGCAGGTCGCAGGTCTATTCCTCTGACCACGAAAACGCCGGCAATGCTGTCTCGTCATGGTGTCGTGCGCCGGTACATCACCGCAGAATCGCGCCAGGAAGGTCACAGCTTGCTACGAGCCCCAGGCGTTCCGTCTCGCCTGCATGCGGTGGATCGCATTTGACGCAGTGCGGTTGATTGTCGCGGAATTGGCGAACCCGCGCGCGATTGCAGGCATTAACTCAATCGCTCAAAAAAATAACGATTAAATAGTTAGTTACAGATCAGCCATCTGAAAAATTGCGACATCTCCGCACATTCCCGCCTCCTGCGGCGTCGCACCAATCATCTCGAAAACTGGCTTAGAGTCACTCCCATCGTATTTAGTTTAACCAACCAGCGCCCGCCCGCGAGCTCGTTTCGAGTGCGAACGCGATTGCCTCACTGCCATACATGCCATTCAGCAAGCGCTCGATCTAGCTCACTTTTAAGGTTTCTTTCCACATCGTTTTCCCGGCGCTCAGCATTGCCCTGGCGAGTTTTATCGCTGTGCTCGAAGGCATGTGGCTCAAAACCGGCAAGCCGGTCTACAAGGAGTTATGCCTTTTCTGGTCGAAAGTGTTCGCCGTCGCCTTCGACATGGGTGTGGTGTCCGGTGTTGTGACGAGCTACGAATTCGGCACCAACTGGGGCTGTTTTTCAAGCTTCGCCGGCCCGATCACCGGTCCGCTGCTCGCCTACGAGGTGATGACCGCGTTTTTCCTGGAAGCAGGATTCCTCGGCATCATGCTATTCGGCTGGAACAAGGTTGGACCGAAGGCGCACTTCGGCGCCACGCTGATGGTCGCCATCGGCACGCTGATCTCGACCTTCTGGATTCTTGCGTCGAATAGCTGGATGCAGACGCCACAGGGGTTTCGTATTGAAGGCGATCATGTCGTGCCAGTCAGCTGGTTCAAGATCATTTTCAACCCGTCGTTTCCGTACTAGCTTTCGCATATGGTGATCGCGGTGTTTATTGTCGCGGCGCTCGTGGTGGTGGCTTCGGCGGCTTATCACTTGCTGAAGGGCCGCAAGGATCCGGCCATCAAGAAGATGTTTTCGATGTCGCTCTGGTTGCTGCTGGTGCTCACCCCGTTTCAAGCCGTAGTCGGCGACCAGCACGGCCTGAACACCCGAGAATATCAACTGGCGAAGATCGCGGCTATTAGGATCTTGCGTTTATCGGTGGATCAGCGTGTGCGACGTTCTTCCAGGGCGTGATGCTTGGCGCGTTTCTCAACGGCATTCCGGTCGCGGACGGCCGTTTTTCTGGCGATGCCTTCACTTGGTTCACGCCCTTCAGCATGTTCACTGGACTCGGACTGATGGTCAACTATACACTGCTCGGCTGCTGCTGGCTGATCGCGAAAACGGAAGGTGATCTGCAACGCCGCTTTTACCGCATTGTGTGACCGCTGACGCTGCTGCAACTCGGGACTATCGGTCGTCGGACGCCACTGCAGAACGCGGGCATTGCAACGCGCTGGTTCGATACCCCCTTGGGTTCTATCGATTTCTGCCAGTGCCTGTGCTTGTGGTCGCGTGTGCATGACTGATGCGCCGGTCCATCCGTTCACGGCATGAAACGCGGCCGTTCATGATGGCGTTGGTGTTCCTTCTGCTCGGTTATAGCGGCCTGGTGGCGAGCATTTCGCCCCATGCCATCTTCCCCGGCGTGTTGCTCTGGGAGCTCGCTGCTCCGCACTCGAGTCAGAAATTCACGCTCATTGGCGCGACGGTGATCTTGTCCGTGATCATCGCGTACAAGATGCTCGGCTACTGGGTTTTTCGCGGCAAGGTGCGCCATGGCGAACATCACTATCACTGAGAACGATATCAAACGCCGCAAGAACACGCGGCTCAAGAGCACGTTGTGGTTCGTCGCGCTATGGTGCGTCGGCGTGGGCGGCGCGATGCTGCTGGCGCTGCCCTTCAAGCTGCTGATTCAGGCAGCCGCGCTTGGTGAAACTCTGCAAAAGTCCTGGCATTGGGGTTCGTGTGAACTATCGTGGGACGCAGTGGAGTGAATGGAGGAGAGT
>CALNPU010000169.1 GCA_940588625.1 uncultured Caballeronia sp. | reverse complement strand
ATTCCGGCAATGCGGTTTCGCCCTTCAACCCTCGTCAATAAAGGCGCTGGCGATCATTCAGGACGAACTGGGTAAGCAGCGGAAAACCGCTTATTGGGCGAGCGGCGCCGCCTGTACCGCGGCCGAGGGCGCGGGACCGCCAACCATCACCTGATTAGCGGCTTCTTCCGGGCTGATCGGGCGAACCCTTACCAGTTCCGGATGCACTTGGCGGTCGAGATGCTGCGGCTCGCGTCTGCCGACAGACGGCAGCGGTCCGAACACGCCTTGCACGACGACAAACATCAACAGATTTGCCAGAAATAAAAGGGCGAGCAGCCAGCGCAGCATGGAAAGCGTTCCATCAATCAGTTGAACGGGAAACGGCAGCTTTGGGGCTAGCCTCGTGGGCGGCTTCATCAGCAATTAACGCTAGCCCCGCGAGCACGAGCGAGTCGTGGCGAGTATGCGGCACCTTGAGCGCGCCTGCCACTTCGCTGGCGCCCCCACCGCTCAGAATCAGGCGCACGTCGTTGTTCCACTGGGCGCCTAGGTCGTGCCACGTCCGTTCTATCAAACCCGCTTGCGCAAGCAAGCATCCCGACGATAACGCCGTACGCGTGTCCGTCGCGAAAATGTCATGGGACGAGCTGATCGCGCGGCGGGCGGTGTCGGGGAGCAGCGTGGGCAATTGCGCCGTGTGGGTGCCGAGCGATTGCATCATCAGCAGCCAGCCGGGCGCGATCAGGCCGCCGGTGAAGGTGCCGTCGGCCAGCAGCGCTTCAAGCGTCGTTGCCGTGCCGATGGTGGCAATCAGCAAATTCTCACCAGGGTACGCGGCGTGCGCGCCGATCATGCCGCACCACCGGTCGCTGCCGAGCGCCGCCGGTTCCGTGTAGCGGTTTGCCACGCCCGATTGCTGCGCCTGCGCGCGCACGATCATGCGGGGCAAGCCGGGCCAGCGTACGTCGAGCAGGGCGGCAATGCGTTCGCCCACGCGCGGGCCTGCCACGTTCGAAATCCACGCGCCTGCGGGGCGCGGCAAGCTGGACCAATCGGCTATATCCGCCAGAACGGCTTCAACGTCGACGTGTTCAAATGCGCCGCCATTCAGCGTTTCATGGGTGGCGCTCACCAGCGACCACTTGATCCGGCTATTGCCTGCATCGATTAGCAGAAACGGTGCACCACTCACGGCCGTTGTTCCGCGAGCCGCAGCGAGACGTCGCCGGTGGTGGCGGTCCTCAGGCCGGTCGGTGTATCGATCTGCAACTGGCCGTTATCGTCGATACCCACCGCCAGGCCGCGCACCACCTCCACGCCCTGTTCCAGCAGCACCACCTCGCGTCCCGCGTAGGCGTGCGCTGCCAGCCACTGCTGGCGGAACGGGCGGAAGCCATCGGCGGCAAAACGCGCCAGGGTGGCATCGAGCGCGTTCAGGACGGCGGCGAGGGTATCGGTGAGATTGGCTTCGGGCCACGCGCGCGACAAAGACGCCGGCGTATTGCCCGGCACGGGAAGGGCGTTTCGACGCTTGGCTTCATCGAGTTCGGCCGCCAATTCCGCCGCGCCGTGCAGGTTGATGCCGATGCCGATCACGACCGCGCTAGCCCGCGGCGTGTTCCACGCGGTTTCGATCAGGATGCCGGCGAGCTTGCCGTCGTCGAGCAGGATGTCGTTCGGCCATTTCAGCGCGAGTCTTGCCGACGCCGCCAGCGGCAAGCTATTCAGCGCCTCGAGCACGGCCGTGCCGACCGCAAGGCTCAGGCCCGCGAGTCCTTCGAGCGGCCGGGGCAACACGCAGGCTGTGGAAAACAGCAGCGCGTTGCCGGGCTGCGCAACCCACGTGCGGCCCCGGCGGCCGCGGCCCGCTGTCTGCAAGTACGCAACCCGCACGAACGGCGTGCCATCGGCGGCCTTCCGTGTCGAACGTGGGGAGAACGAGTCGGGCGCCGACGCGGATGTCTTGTTGCGGGGCTGCTCCTTGAGCTGCGTCATCAGGTCGGCATTCGTGGAGTCCGTTTCATCGACGATCTCGATCGGCCAGTCGCGCACCGGCCGCGCGGCGAGCGAAATCAGCCGGTCGCGATCAATCTGCCAGGCGGCGTCGAGCAGGAAAGACGAGTTGGATGTGTTCATATCCGCATTGTAGCGATCTGGCGCCCGGGAGCCTTGACGGGAAAACACCCACGCCGATCATTGCACCGTGCTTGGGCGCCGAAACCCTGGCCGGTTGGCCAACGCCCCGCGTGATCGAGATTCCATGACGCACCTTCGCTACAATGGCTTCTCCCTTGCCACCCTAACTGGAGCGTTTTCAAGCCTTGAACTTCGCACTCCGCCCGGCCTGAAGGTCGAGTCCGGTCAGCAGGGCAAGGTTGTCCGGCTTTCCGGCCAGTGGACGGCGTTCGCATTGGCGCGCTGATCACGCGAGCGCCAAGCGCGGCGTGGTGGACCGGCTGCGCAGCGTCGGGCAGGAAGCAATCAGGCAATGGGACCTGCTGGCTGTCGAACAGCTCGATCACGTCGGTGGACAGGCGCTGTGGCGTGTGTGGGGCAGGAAGCTGCCGGAGCGTGTCACCCTCTCGGACACATAAGGGAAATCTTCGAACAGGTCGCGCTGCTTGACACGAATCGTGAAGAACCTGAGCAGATTGATCGTATCGACCCCATCACGCGCTTGGGCCTGATGCTGTTCTCGTTCTTCGAGCATCTGCAGGGCGGCCTCGCCATGTTTGGCGGCTTCGTGCTCGACCTGATTGGGCTGGTGCGATGCCCGAAGCGCATTCCGTGGACTGACATCTCCGCGAACATCTATGCCGCGGGCACACAGGTGCTTGGCATTACGGCGCTCGTGGCGTTCCTGATCGGTATCGTGCTGAGTTATCTGTCCACGCAACAACTGCGCATGTTCGGCGCGAACCAGTACATCGTGAATATCCTGGGGCTTTCGGTGATCCGCGAACTCGGGCCGGTGCTCTCGGCCATCCTGGTCGCCGGCCACTCCGGCTCAGCCATCACCGCGCAGATTGGCGTGATGCGCGTGACAGAAGAGCTCGACGCCATGCAGGTCATGGGATCCCGTATGGCCTGCGGATCGTGCTGCCGCGCGTGCTGGCGCTCGGCATTGCCATGCCGCTGCTGGTCACGTGGACTAACATGGTTGCGCTGCTCGGCGGCGCGCTGGCGGCGAAGCTGGTATTGGGTATCGACCTGTCCTTTTTTGTGCGCTCGCTGCCGTCGGTCGTGCCGATGCCAACCTGTGGATCGGGGCTGGGCAAGGGCGTGGTGTTCGGCATGCTGATTACCCTGGCCGTGTGCCATTTCGGCTTCCGCATCAAGGCGAATTCGCAGAGCCTGGGCGATGGAGCTACCACCTCGGTGGTGTCTCCATCACTATCGTGATTCTTGCTGACATCGTGTTCGCCATCCTCTTCCAGTCGGTGGGCATCTGATGTCGGCTACCCTTGCATCCGCCGTTCGCAACAAACCTACACCTGTCCGCTGAACTGGTGGTCGAGGTCGTGGACGTGACAAAGCGCTACGGCCGGACGGTGATTCACGAGCACCTGAACCTGGAAGTGCGGCGCGGCGAGATCTTCGCGCTGCTCGGCGGATCGGGCTCCGGCAAGACCACGCTCGTGCGGCAGATGCTCGGGCTGGAGTCGCCCATGTCGGGCAAGATCCGCGTGCTCGGCGACGAGTGGGCGAACATGGACGACGAAACCGCGCCCATCCTGCGCACGCGCTCCGGCCTGCTGTTCCAGCAGGGCGCGCTGTTCTCGTCGCTGTCGGTGTACGACAACAACATCGCACAGCCGTTTCGCGAACTGGGCAAGATTCCAGAGGAGCTGATCCGCGAGTTCGTGGTGCTCAAGCTCGAGATGGTCGGGCTGTCGTGCAAGAACATGAGCAAATGCCGTCGGCGTTGTCGGGCGGCATGGTCAAGCGTGTGGAACTGCTGTTTCTCGATGAACCCACGGCGGGGCTGGACCCGAAGGCGTCGGACGAATTCGTCGACCTGATTGCGACGCTGCACCAGGCGCTTGGGCTGACCGTGGTTCTAGTCCACCCATGACCTCGACACCATGGTCGCGCTGTCCACGCGGGTGGCTGTGCTGGCCGAGCGGCGCGTGCTGGTGGCGGCTTCCGTGGAGGAGGCAGTGGCCGTGGATCACCGTTTATCCAGGAATATTTTCTCGGGCGGCGCGGCAGGCGCTGCCGCCCGAGCGCCGCGCAAAATTGCTGGCGGTCGCGCTGGAAGACGCGCCATGCGGTCCCGCGCTTTAACCGTTCCAGGCGGTCTCGTGGATATTATTACGGGCAGCTCTCAGGGAAGCTCTGGAAGGTCGTAGTAAAAAAAGACCTGCTGATGGAAAACAAATCCCATGCGTTCGGGGCCGGTCTGTTCACTATCGGGCTGTTGACCGCTATCGGCCTCGCGGTGTTCTTTTTCAACGTGGACCGCACCGTGCGCGTGCCGTACGACCTCGTCGCGCACACCAATGTGACGGGTTTGTACACGGACGCCGACGTCTGGTACCGCGGACTTGGCGCGGGCAAGGTGGAGTCCATCAAGTTCGATCATGAAAATCCGGGGCAGATCCGCATCCGGATCGAGGTCGACAAGAACGCGCCGATCACGCAGTCCACCTTCGCCACGCTCGGTTTTCAGGGCGTGACGGAGATTGCCATTCGTGCAACTCGATGACACCGGCAAGAATCCCACGCCGCTGCCGTCATCGACGCAAAAGGTCGCGTCGCTGCCATTGCGGTCGGGTTTGTTCGATCAGTTGCAGCAACGTGGCGACATCCTGATCAAAAAGTTTGAACGGATTGCCGACGATGCAGACAGATTCCTGTCCGACGACATGCGCGATCAGGTGCTACAGACCGCGAAGAGCTTGCAAGGCGCCGCTGACGGTATTTTGCTGTGCTGAGCAAGTAGGTCGGCCCGGTAGCGGAGCAACTGCCGCGCACGCTGGATCAACTGGATCGGACGCTCGCGTCGACCAATGCACTCGCGAGCAGTTTGAGCCAGCCGGCCCGTTTGTCACCAACATGAACAAGGCGGGTGAGGCGGCTGAACGCGCAGGTCGCGTGATGGACGAAGTCAACGAGTCGTTGCAGGAAATGACGGCGCGGGTGGGTTACGAGACCTTGCCGCGTGTGAATTCCCTGGCCGACGCTGTGGGCAGCGCTGCGCGCTCGGTGGATCGCGCCGCCGAGACTTTCAACCGGAACCCGCGCAGCGTGCTGTTCGGCGCGCCGCAGCCCGCGCCGGGGCCCGGCGAACCGGGTTTCCAGTGGCCGTCGGCACCGTCGAAATGAAGTCGTAAAACATTGCGCAGAACCATCGGCACCGGGTTCGCTGCTCACAGGAATTTGGCGGACTAGAGTTCGATGTCCATGCGCTTTTGATCTATTACCGACAGAAAGTTGTTATGTGCGGTCTCGAATCCTGCTCGTTGATAGAGCAAAGGGTTCCTGTCATTGGGACTCGACATAAATGTTTGGGCGGGATGTGGAGGCCCAGCTAACAAACGGCGTGCGCGACCTCCGTGGTCTACAGCGAATGCAGCGACTTGTTCTGCTGCCAGGACGGGATCTTCGGAAGCGGCGTACAGTCCGCCGCTTTCTCGAGTGCCTTCCGCTTCATCTCAAGATTTGCGCGAGCATAGATTTCCGTTGTCTTCACGTCCACGTGACCGAGGAAGTCGCGGATAATCTCGAGCGGGACGCCACTCTGCAGCAGGTGCATTCCCTTCATGTGCCTCAGGCTGTGAGGACTTACCGGCTGCGTGAAGTCCGGGTGATCGCGCCGTACAGGTTGCACATACTTGTGCAGGAGATAGCGCACGTCCGAGCGCGTTAACCGTGTACCGTGTCGGTTCGGAAGAGCGGCTTGTCCGCATGTTCGGGGCAATCGAGGTTGTTGTCGTGCCGATACTGGCGCAGTAGTTCGACCGTTGCGTCCATCAGGCGCACGTCGCCGGCGTTCAGGTCGATCAGCTCCTGTACCCGGGCACCGGTGTCGTAGAGTACGCTCAACATCACTGCAGCTCGGCGGCCCTCGGACGAACGCAGGTCCGGTTGTGCGAGGTATTCCTTGGAGAGGTAACTGACGCTGGGGCGCGGCTGTCGCCGCAGCGGAATGGCGAGAATCTGCTGACTCTGCAGCAGGCGCTCGGATACTTCCGTACTGTACGTAACGGAAGAATACATGCAATGTCGCAAGACGATGATTCCGCGTGCTGACCGAAACGTGCCGGTCGTTGGCCAGATGATCGAGGACCGCCTCCACAAGGGATGCGTCGATCTGTGCGCCAGAGACAGACGCTCTAGGGCAATGCGCACGTCGCGACAGAATCGCAGCAGCAGGGTGAACACGTCGCGATAGGCCTTGATGGTGTTGGGGCTCAGATTGCGCTGTGCGGCCAGATAATGCGTCAGGAAGCTGGTCTCACGAGCATGGAGAAATCCGTCGGCTTCATGATCCGTTCCTCCGCGGAATGACGTCCCCGAAGGCGGCGTTGGTGCGCACCGTGATCTCCGGAAACGGTTCGGCAATCGGGTGCAGATAGCGCTGCGTTCCGGCAAGGAAGCGATGGCCCATATATAGGTTGCCAGCACCGGGAGCTTCGCATCGAGGTCAGCTCCCTCGCGGCACCAGCGCAGCAAGGCATGTGCAGCACGAAGATCATGTACGCGCGGCCCCTTGCCTCTACCGGCATGCGCTATCCCGCAGCGGAGTAGTAGTTCGCGGTATAGCCAATAGGGGAGACTCCACGGGCCGTCGGATGGCGACGGGAAGAAGTAGGCATCGGGCGAACGATCTCCCATAACTGCCGCATAGGTTCGAAGGCGCTGCACTAACGGCAACGCTTGAGGCACGAGGCGATCCTTGCCAAATTTAGCCTCACGCACCATCAAGATCCCCCCCGGGCGAGGTCAACATCGGCCACATGCAGGTGCAATACTTCGCCGAGCCGCAAGCCGCAGCCATACAGCAGCCGGAATACTTCCGGCATGATGAGATGACGCAGCGGTGATCGCGCAGTTGGCGTGAGCTGATCGACTGCCTGGAATAGCTGTTGACTCTCAGCGTATGTCAGGATGCGTGGCGAGAAACTGTCGGCGCGCTTTGCCCCGAGCGATCCGGCACATCGGCGCGATATCCCAACTGGCACAGGTATAGGGCGAATTGCCGAACGGCACCGATGCGATTGCGGTGTGTGGACACGCTTTCGTGGGGTTGCTTCGCGAGCCACTTGCGGTTGATCGAGCGCGGTAGATCGCATTGCGATAGCGCTTCGTCGCATAAGAATCGATCAAAGCACGCCAGCAGGCGGGCGGGCTCGCCATATCGGTAACCACATGCCTGTTTCCTGGACGAAATGTTCCATGAGTGAGCCGACAGTACTTCGGAACTGTCCCTTGAATTCCCTACTCGACATGGCGCACCTCCTCGTCGGTGTTCAACGCGGCGGCGCGCAGGGTTTCCACGTCGCTCTTGGCGTAGATCAATGTCGAGGCCGTCGTCGCATGCCCCAGGATCTCGCTGATGACATGAAACGGTGTCTGCTCACGAAGCAGTTCGGTTGCGAGTGTATGGCGCAACGAATGCAAACCATGGTGTTGCGGCGCCCTGAAGTGAATGCCGGCAAACTCCTTCCAGTGCTTGACGATGTAATGCAGGCTGGAACTCATTCTCACGGAAGGCTAAGAACGGCGGCGTCAATGTGAGGAACACTTCACGACGATCCGATTGAGGGCGGCCCGATCTCAGATAGTCAATCAGGGCCTCGCCAACCTCTTCCGTGAGTGGCAAACAAAGCGGTGCGAGGGTCTTCGACTGGGTAATCTCTATGGTGGCCGTGTCCCATTTAAGAAGCTCGTCGAGCGACAGTGTCCGGATTTCTCCTGCTCGCAATCCGAGGCGACGGGCAAGCAGGAGGATCGCGTAATCGCGCTTGCCTTTGGGCGAGCTGCGATCAACGACCTTGAGCAACCTGATTAAGAGTTCCGGCTCCCAGACCGATGGAACAGTCGCATCACATGGAACGCGGACCACCGGCAATACATGACCCAGATCTCGCTGCAGGATTCCTCGCAGCAGAAGAAATCGCAGAAAGCTACGCACACCGGAAACGGTCCGCGAGACAGTCTTGGCCGCCAGGTGATGTCGTGAGGTCGCGAATGCGGAGATATCGGCCGGCTGCGCCTGATCGAAAGTCCTTGATCCAAGGAAATCCGCGAATATGGCGATCTCTCCCATCCGTTCGCGAAAACTCGTCGGGCGAAGATGAAGGCGATCCTGACAGTACCATTCGAAGTCGCGCACGGTCTTGTTCATGGCCACCGGGACCTGTATCTTTTGCATTTTGGTGACGGTACGCTCAATGTGCCCGTCACGCGCATAGTCTTCCAGTACCTTAAGGCCGAACACAATATGTGCCGTCGGCACCCCTCGCGTGACGTGAGGCAATCTCCCTCACGCATCCGATACGCGTTGCAAAACCGTGCCGC